>NZ_JAJSOU010000001.1:0-472124 GCF_021282405.1 Buttiauxella cochleicola | reverse complement strand
TGACCATTGCGCCGGTGGCGGGCGATAACACAGTGAACGCCCATGAATCCCATATGCCGACCTTTATCAGCGGCGATGTGGGTGGCGATGCGAAAGCGGGCGACCATGTGGTGGTCAGCGTCAACGGTCAGAACTACGACGGTATTGTGGTGGTGGGATCAGACGGCAAGCTGCATTACGAAGTCCCGCTGCCGGACGGCGCACTGCACGAAGGCAGCAATGATGTCAAAGTGACCGTCACCAGTTTTGATGCGGCGGGCAACGAAGCGATTGCCACCGCCACCCAGAACGTGGTGGTGGACACCGAAGCCAGTGACACCCTGACCATTACCCCGGTGGCGGGCGATAACACAGTGAACGCCCATGAATCCCATATGCCGACCTTTATCAGCGGCGATGTGGGCGGCGATGCGAAAGCGGGCGACCATGTGGTGGTCAGCGTCAACGGTCATGACTATGACGGCGTGGTGGTGAAGGGTTCTGACGGCAAGCTGCATTACGAAGTGCCGCTACCGGACGGCGCGCTGCACGAAGGCAGCAATGATGTGAAGGTGACCGTCACCAGCTTTGATGCGGCGGGCAACGAAGCGATTGCCATCGCCAACCAGACAGTGACGGTTGATACCCAAGCTAACACTTCCGTCACTGTGAATGACGTCACCGAGGACAACACCCTGAACCACAGTGAGTTGAGCCAACATAATCAGACTATTACCGGTTTTGTCGGCGGTGATGCGCAACTCGGTGATGAAGTCACATTGGAGATTAACGGTCACTATTATGTGGGCCACGTTGTCGATATGGGTAACGGCAAGCTGGGCTATAAGATCCCGGTTCCTTCATCAGAATTCGGTGATAACAACACCATTCTGCATAAAGATGTTTCCGTTACGGTGACTGTCATCTCTCATGATGCCGCTGGCAACGAAGCCATTTCGAGCACCGATCACACTATTCATGTCGATAACCATGCTTACAACGGACTGAACATCAATACGGTGGCGGGCGATAACGTGGTTAACCATGGTGAATCGCAGCATGACACCATGATTACCGGTGATGTTAACGGGAAAGATGCAAAAGCGGGCGACAAAGTCGTGGTCACTATCGATGGCCATAATTATGACGGCGTGGTGGTGGCGGGTGCTGACGGTCATTTGCACTACGAGGTGCCCGTCCCGCCGGGCATTCTGCATGAGGGCGACAATGATGTCTCGGTGACAGTGACCAGCTTTGACGTTGCAGGGAATGTTGCAGTGGCGACCCAACATACCCACGTCACGCTCGACACTCATGCCGATGCCTCTATCAATATTCACGATCTTAGCGCTGGCCCGACACTGAATTACGATGAGCTGAACACGCCTAAGCAACTGGTGACGGGCGATGTCGGCGGCGATGCGAAAGTAGGCGATAAGGTCGTCCTTGATATTAACGGCCATATTTACACCGGCAAAGTGGTCGATTTAGGTAACGGCCATCTTGGTTATCAAATCCCGGTAGATTCTTCAGCATTCGGTGACAACCTGAAAGAGCTGGACGGTAACGTCAAAATCATTGCCACCGTCACCTCTTATGATGCCGCAGGTAACGAAGTCACCGTGCAAACTGACCACACCGTTCATATTGATAATCATGCGGCAGCGGGTATCACCATTGATCCGATTACCGGCGATGGCATCATCAATTATTCAGAATCTCAGCAGGACCACATCAAGGTTACCGGCACGGTGAACGGCGATGTGCATATCGGCGATAAAGTGATCATTATCGTTAACGGGCATGCCTATGAGGGGACGGTGGAAGAGCTGCCGCATCAAAATGGGGCGTTAGGCTACAGCATTGATGTTCCCACTGGCGACCTGCTCGCCGACCCGCATCCAACGGCATACATCGGTGGTCATGATGATGCGGGTAACGTGGTGCTTACTCCAGGGACGGAAAACGTACGCATTGATTTGCATGCTGACGCGACCATTACCATCAATCCGGTGACTGGTGACAATATGATCAACGGCGTTGAGTCACATAATGGCACAACAACGATCACGGGTACCGTTGGTGGCGATGTCAAGGTTGGCGACCTGGTTCATCTTGATATCAACGGTATTGATATGACGACCCATGTATTCAGAGATCCAGTTACAGGTGCTCTGGAATACAGTTTCCAGGTCAGTACATTTGATCTGATGTCAGACCCCGATATTAAAGTCACCGTCGCTGGTACCGATGATGCAAATAACGTGGTTATCGTGAGCGCTACGCAACATATTATTGTTGATACTCAGGTTGATGCCAATATCACCGTTGATCCGGTGACCTCGGATAACACGCTTAACGACATGGAACTGCACAATCATTTCACCCTGGTGACGGGTAAAGTGACTGGTGAAATGCATGTGGGCGACCCGGTAACGTTGACGGTGAATGGCCACACCTATCATGGCTTTGTCGAAAATGAAGGTGTTGATAGCAACGGTAATCCGATTTTTGGCTACCGCATCCCAGTAGATACGGCAGATATTCAGGCCGACCCTCATATTCACGCCAGCATTGACGTCACTGATGCCGCGCAAAACCATACTGTTGCGACTGCCGATCATTCTGTAGGCATTGACGATCATGCGACAGCAACCATCACCATTAATAAGGTAACAGGTGATGATGTTCTCAATGGTAAAGAACAGCAGTCAGGCACCACCACGATTAACGGTAGAGTCAGCGGTGATGTGCACGCGGGTGATATCGTTCATGTGTTTGTTAATGGCGTTGAGTACGATGCCGTGGTCGGGCCGCAAGGGTATCTCAACGGTGGACTCGGTTACTCAGTAGGCGTAAGTACCGCAGGACTGCTGGCTGATCCGCATATCACTGCAACTGTCGATGGGAAAGATGCGGCAGGGAACACGATTACGGTTGGAACGACACACGATGTTTCACATGATGACGCTGCGCATGCCACCATCACCATTGACCCTGTCACCGATGATAATGTTATTAATAATCATGAAGCCCACGACCCAAAAACCACAATTACTGGTCACGCGACAGGTGATGTGAATCCTGGAGATGTGGTTGATCTTGATATCAACGGGCAGCACTACTACGGCACGCTCGATAAGAACTTAAACTACAGCATTGATGTCAGCACCGACGATCTGCTTTCTCAAAAAAATCCTCTCATTACCGCCTCGGTAAACGGCCATGATGCGGCAGGAAACACTATCATTGCGACCAGTGAGCGTGGCGTGGGTGTTGATACGCGCGCAGATGTTCATCTTGACCAGGGGAGTTCAACACCGCATGGTTCTGATTTCTACACCGTCACCGGGCATGTCAGCGGTAACGATGTCCACGTAGGCGATCCGATTACCTATACTTTTGCCGGGCATCAGTTCACCACTAATGTGGTGGAATTACCCGATGGTAGCGGACTGGGATATCTTTTCAACGTGGGGACCGGGGATGCACACGCACATCCGGATATCACGTTATCAATCACTGAAACCGACCCGTTTGGGAATACCAATACTTCTGTCGACCATATTCATATTCATTTGCCGGGTGACCCGACACAACCGGGCGGCGGCGGTGGTACAACGCCTCCACATCCGCATGTAGAAATCACTATTAGCCCCGTTGCGGGCAACGATGTGATTAACCAGCAGGAATCTCAGGCCGACCATACGATAGTTCGGGGTACGGTTTCTGGCGATGTTAATGTTGGCGACGATGTGACGCTCCACATTGGCAACCATACCTACACCGGCCACGTATTTGAACTGCCGAACCTGCCGGGCGAATATGGCTATGCCATTGATGTGGATACTAATGATCTGCTCAATAACCCCGATATCATCGCGACCGTAGCGGCACATGATGACAGTAGTGTTATCGCCTCCGCAGATAAAACGATATCGGTTGATACCGACGTCAACGCCACGATCCACATCAATACGGTGGCTGGCGATGGCACGATTAATATTGCCGAATCCCACAATGGGACGACCAACGTTAGCGGCACCGTAACGGGGGATGTGAATGTCGGTGACAACGTCACTTTAATCATCAATGGTCATGAGGTGACAACGCAGGTATTCAGAGATCCTAAGACAGGACTATTGAGTTTTAGTACCGATGTGAGTACTGACGATCTTCTTCAGGATCCCAATATTACCGCCAGCGTGACAGGGCATGATGGTGAAGGAAATTCGATTACCGTCACCGACCATCAAACCGTTGCGGTGGACACCAACGTTGATGCGACTGTCACCATCGATCCTGTTGGGCATAATAATGTTCTGAACCTGGTCGATACTCAGCAAGACCATACCGAAATCACCGGTAAGGTGAGCGGGGATGTACATCCAGGTGACCATGTCAAAGTGACGGTCAACGGCCATGAATATGACGCAGTTGTTGATAAAAACGATAACTACAGCGTCGATGTTTTAACCAGCGATCTGGAGCAGGGCGGAAAAATTACTGCTCAAGTTACCGGATATGATGATGCGGGTAACACAATCACTAAAACGGCAACTGACCATGTGACCGTTGATACCACCGCATCAGGAACCATCGATATCAATACGGTATCGGGTGACGATGTTCTTAGCCATCAGGATCTGCAATCAGCAACCACTAAGGTGAATGGCGTGGTGGGCGGAGATGCGAAGATTGGTGATGAAGTGATTATCACGGTTAACGGTCACCAATACATCGCGCATGTAGAAGCACTGCCTAATATGAATGGCGTGCTGGGATACGTCGCCGATGTTAATACCAATGATCTGCAACAAGACCCTCACATTCATGTGCAGGTGACTGGCACCGATGCGGCAGGTAATACATTTACCGCTGATAGTGATAAAACACTGACCATTGATGATCATGCGGACGTGACCTTGCATTTCAATAATGTGTCTGGCGATAACGTGCTGAATATGGCTGAAAGCCACAACACGAAGACGACGATTAGCGGGACAGTCACAGGCGATGTACATGACGGTGACAAAGTTATTGTCCACGTTAACGGTAACGATCTTCTTGGCATTCTACATCAACAGCCAGACGGCACTTTTACCTTTAGCGTTGATGCCAATACCTCAGATCTACTTGCGGACCCGAACATCACTTATACGGTAACGGGTGTTGACCAATATGGTAATACCCTGACAATCACTGAAAGCAATACCATCACCATCGATCAGGTAGCGGAAAACCATATTCACATTGGCACCATTGCCGGTGACGATAAAGTGAATATGGCAGAAGCAAGCAATTCCACCACCTCAATAACCGGCACGGTAGACGGCGATGTACATGCCGGGGATGATGTCACGCTCACTATTAATGGCCACATCTATCATGGCAAGGTTGTCGATCATAACGGTACTCTGACCTACGACATTCCGGTTGATAACAGCGTGCTACATGAAGGTGATAACACGGTCAATGTCACCGTAACGGGACAGGATGCGGCAGGTAACCCCGCAACATCTACAGATACCCACCACTTCACCGTCGATACCCAGATTCATGCGTCGATCACAATTGACAATGTGGCTGGCGACAATACCGTTAACGCGAAAGAGTCCGGGCATATTTTCGTTAAAGGTGAAGTAGGGGGCGATGCCAAACTCGGTGATGACGTAACGCTTGATGTGAATGGCCACACCGTTCATGCAAAAGTGGAGATGGTTGACGGGCATCTGGGTTATGACGCGCGTATCGATAAAGGCTGGCTGAACGAAGGCAATAACGATGTGCACGTGAGCGTGAAATCATCGGATGATGCCGGTAATACTGTGACGGTTGATGGGCATCAGAATGTGGTACTTGATACCCATGCCGACGCGACGATGACTATTGCCCCAATTGCCGGAGACAATGTCGTTAACGGGCAAGAGTCACAACATCTATTCGTTGACGGTAAAGTGGGCGGTGATGCAAAAGTAGGCGATGAGGTCAGGCTTGATGTTAACGGTCATTTCGTCGATGCGAAAGTCGAGATGATTAACGGCCATCTGGGTTACCACGTTCCTGTCGATAAAGACTGGTTACACGAAGGTGATAACACCGTGAAAGTCACTATGGGCGTTACCGACGCGGCGAATAACCACACGACGATCACCGAAAACCATCACTTCGCAGTCGACACACGAGTTGGTGTATCGGTCACTATCGATCCAGTCGCACCGCATCAAGACACTAATGGTCACAACCCGGCACATGCTCCGCTTACCGGTCAGGTCGCGAGTGATGTTCATGATGGCGATAAAGTCACTACCGTGGTCAATGAACACCATTACAGTACGCAACACCCTCAACAAGATGTGGCAGATGATAAGCCGCACCACCATGGTTCACACGAGCATGGCTTAAGCAATCTATTTGCTGATAGCAATGAGTCCCTTTTCTTTAATCTGCATCATGATGCGAAAGGGCATCATGGCGATGAAGGTCATCATATCTATGGCATTAAAGAGAGTGGCGATCATGGGAAAGTGGATTTGAGTGATCTCGCTCATGAGCTGCATGAAGTTAATGATATTACTCAGTATATCAAGGGCGGCGAAGGTCACGAAAAAGGGGATGCTGGCAATCATGTGGTGCACTCGCCAACGGTGGCACCTATCGTTGATGCACCACATATCCAGATTTCTCATGACTCGCATGGCTCAACAAGCTACTCGCTGGACCACTTGATTGCCAAACCAGAGCATTACTCTCAGTAATTGATTACCGCCGCCCTTAACCGGGCGGTGGATTTCATATGCAATCAAAGATATCGAAAAGAGGTGAGTTGCCGTATCAATAGCGTGACCGGTTTTGCCGAGTGATTGATATATTAGTGACGCCAGCAAATTCAACAATTGTTTAAAAAACAAATTTTGTTTAATTTTAAATAAAGTCATGCTACCGTGCCACTAAACTTCCTATAGGGCTCATCTGAAGCATGTCTATTGTACGCTATCCCACTACCAAGCCTTTTCCCTTTTCAGATGCCGTGCAGGTGAACGGGTTTATTTTTCTTTCAGGCCATGTCGCCATGAGCCCCGAAGGTGAGCCGCTGTATGGAACTGTCACCCAACAGACCGGGCATATCTTGCACTCCATCAGAGAAACCCTGGCGCGAGCGCAAACGACGCTGGAAAATATTGTGAAGGTCCAGGTTTGGTTAAGTAGCATGGATCACTTCAGCGAATTCAACGCCGCATACAGTACGTTCTTTCCGCAGGGTTTCCCCGCAAGGAGCGTCGTCACCAGCCGCCTTGCTTTCGATTTGGACGTCGAAATAGAAGTCCAGGCCGTAGCCTGATGGAGAGATTAAAATGAGAGACGAACGCGAACGCTTAATCACTATTCTGACGGCTTCTCTTGAAGCACTAAGAAGCACGCTTCCGTTGAACACCGAAGCGGTGCTGCATGATCTTACCCGCCCTGAATCGTCCGTGGTAAACATCGTTAATGGGCACGTCAGCGGCAGGAAAGTAGGAGATGCGTTATTGTCAGGCCCCGAAGATGACACAGGATTCTTAGGCTTACTTAATGCTTCGCAGCGTGTTCCAAGTCAGGTTTTCAGTGGATACATGACTACTACTCTGTCGGGCACAACGTTGAACAGCGCATCGACGATTTATTACAGTGAAGATGGCGTACCGTTAGTAGCCTTCTGTATTAACGTCGATATGGACGTGGTGTTAAAACTCAAACGCGATCTGGACTATCTGCTTCACCCGGCCGCAATGACCGAAACGCCTGACAATCCGCTGCGAGAGATTCGGGATAAATCCCTGGATGACGTTATTTCAAAATTCAGGCCAACAGGTTCAGAAAGTAAAATCGATTTCAGGAAGCGGGTCATTTCTGAATTATATGCACAGGGTTTTTTCAAGATTAAAGGCAGCGTTAATCATGTAGCAAAAGCTCTGGGCGTTACCCGGTATACCATTTATAACTATCTGGATAAATTAAATGACAAAGCCTGACACAACAGTAATTCCTTTTTATCAGATTGATGCCTTCACCTCTCAACGTTTTGGGGGTAATCCTGCGGGTGTTTGCCCGTTAACCGAGTGGCTTTCCGACGATGTTCTGCAAGCGATCGCCACGGAGAATAACCTTTCTGAGACCGCTTTTTTTGTGGCAGTGGAGGATGGCTACCAACTTCGCTGGTGTACGCCTGCGGTCGAGGTAGATTTGTGTGGCCATGCCACACTGGCGGCGTCGTGGGTACTGTTCAACAAACTTGGCTACGAAAAAGAGACTATTCGTTTCCACACCCGTAGCGGCGTATTGACGGTGAGTAAGAAGGGGGATGAGCTCTGCATGGACTTCCCGGCTAAATCGGCCACTGAAATTGATACCCCTGACGGACTGCTGGAAGCGCTTGGCATTAAAGACGGCGTTATCGGAGTGTGGAAATCAGATGATCTCATTGTGCTGGTAGATGACAAAACTATCATCGAAGGGCTCAACCCGGACTTTAATAGACTGGCAGAATTCGATACCCGTGGTGTGATCGTAACCGCCGCTGATAACCAGTTTGATTTTGTGTCTCGCTGGTTCGGCCCGCAGGTCGGTGTTAACGAAGATCCGGTAACGGGTTCGGCACACACTTTCCTCGCTCCTTTCTGGGCGGCACGTACGGGAAAAAATGTACTGACCGCTCAGCAAGGCGGGAAGCGTAAGGGATCGTTGCGCTGTGCGGTTCGTGATGACGGGCGTGTGGAATTGCATGGTTACGCACGTATGACCATCGAAGGGGTATTCCAGTTGTAATGAGATTTATGACCGGTACTAGCGACTGCTCTCTGGTCACTTTCTGAAAGAGGGTCATAGGTGGAGTAGGGAAGTGATACTCCATGAAATTTGATTTCCTTACGGTCATCTGAGTAATGCCATATATCCACATATTTACCGATAGCGCAGCGGATACTCAATCAAATATAGAAACTTATCATATTGAAGATTGATGGGTTTTGAGGATCCCCTTGGTTCTCGCCATGTGAATATAGTTTCAAGTTCATCGCCAATCTCAAGTTGGCGATGAACATTAAATTCATAATTAATAAGCGGGCTGCCACGAGTTTGATAAACATGCTGTTGGATATCCTGGATGCGTTTCTGAGAAATCAGTTTGCCGTGATGGAGCAGTTTTATTGCGCCCGCATATTTTACGTAACTCAGAAATCCGCTGTCAGCACTTCCGGTAACATTTCGTTCAATGCTCCAGTTATCATGACAGACGATGTTGTCAGCCATTACAAGTTCAGTAACGGTCTGTAGTTGCAGCCAGGGTCAGTATCAGTCGTTTCATTTAAATCAGGTCCCAAAGAAAAACAACAGGACGACCCGAAGTTCAGATAAAAGGCCGCAAGACATTTCAGCCGTTATGCGCACCAGGCGACAGATGAACGAACATGTTATGCAATAGACCAACCACGAAACCGCTGGATTGCGCCTTATCTTATATTGGTGCGCATAATGTGTTGAACATGTTGAATGGCTGCACGAAGTGCTGACATTTAGCCTTAAGCTCTGAATTATCAGGCAGCATGAATTTACTGGCATGATAAACATTGCGGCAACATCTGAATTACAGATTCATCCATAATTGTTTATATTTAAACATCGAATAAGCGCAGCATTTGCACTTGTTATTTTATGACTATCTTATGATATTTCACTAACTTACAGCAATGCAGTTTATGCAGTAATTTCTGCTTTCCCATTGCTGCTTAAGCCAGTTCAGATAACGAACATAAACGGATGCATCTCCTTCTGTCATGTAGCTGTTTCGTTGAATCCTGCACGTTAATGGCCAGAATGCCACTGTTCCGTAGGGTGTTTCGGATATGATTATTTTCATATTTCCGGAAAGTATAATTTCATAAGCGACTTTGTTCTTATTAAGTTCCTCTTCGGCATCAAAAAGTATTTCTTCACGCCTTCTGTTTATTGAATGATATTGCTCCCGTGTAATTTTCATTGCAGCACGTCGTAAACCTGCTTCTTTTGCATTCTCAGTGACACTGATAAAAGCAACGGTATCCGGAGAATAAATGCGACGATGAGAGAAATCTTTATCCAGTTCATATTCACCGGGATTGTTCTTCCATTTGTTATAACCGTGAAGTGCAGGAAGGTCATTGCAAAAGTTCTGAAAGTTGTGCCATCTTTCACAAACAATCACTCCTTTATAGCCTTTGAAATAGGGTTTTCCTTTGCATGTCATATAACATCTTGCCAGCATGTTATGCCAGAGAATGAATGACCTTGTTCGTTGATTGGTTGCAGCATTTTGAATGGTTGAGTGCTTCCCATTACCAATATAACCCACATCAAAATAACGTGGCTTCATTAATAACTGCTGTCGTTCTTCTTCTGTGGCAGGAAAGGTCTCATCTGATACAGAGCCTGATTTTATATGTGCACCATAGGCTTCCTTAATGATATTGCTGTTATTAAACTGAATAATGTAATAACCACGCCGGCTCTTATCTTCAGAACGACCCAGAACAGTGCATTCTCCGTCTTTCTTCGTCTGGAATACTGCTCCGGGATAGAGAACATCATGTATGTAGTTCTCATGATAACGATTATTACGAATCTTTCTTTTATAACTGTCCACAATAAAATCTCCTGCATGTTGAGAATGAAAAAGGTGAGGGGAAAAAGAAGCGGGCGGGTCCTCTTTTTCGTTTTCACCATCTTTCAGGCAAACACTGCGGGGAATGCGTGGGATTATATTCATGTAATACATTCAAAAAATATAATAAAAAATCTTTCAGACAATACAATGTGCCAGTGGGTGTTACCGTTCAGCGGAAGCCTCTCAGGGCTGTCACAGAGCCAGTGCGCTATGCATCAGGTCAGCCAGTTGCTGCCTGCTACGGGCGTCCTGTGCGGCATAAACAGGGCAGAAAAGGGGGTTTGTTACTGATTCATGGCTGTTGAGTTGGGCATATGCAGTCGCTGTCTTTTTATACTACCGCGTTGTGAGTGGGTAATTTGTGACCTGTGGCTTTCTGTATGCGATTTTAAGAGGGTGAAGCCCTTACTGTATGGATTGCATTACCTGTATTAACGCTGTGCATCAGAAATCCGCTGTCAGCACTTCCGGTAACATTTCGTTCTATGCTCCAGCCATCATGACAGACAATGTTGTCAGCCATCGCCAGTGCAGGAACAATCAGGCATGCGGTTGTAGTCAAAGCCAGTATCAATCGTTTCATTTAAATCAGGTCCCAAAGAAAAACAACAGGACGACCCGAAGTTCAGATAAAAGGCCGCAAGACATTTCAGCCGTTATGCGCACCAAGCGACAGATGAACGAACATGTTATGCAAGATAAGACCAACCACGAAACCGTTGGATTGTGCCTTACCTTATCTTGGTGCGCATAATGTATATTATGTTAAATTGCATATCAGGATATAAACCCGATACCATCTCAGAACTCACCAGGCTAACTCACCTCACCCTTTACCAGATTCGCATGCGATTGCCCTTGGTTGAAACCAGGAAACAAAACGGAACTGAAATAGCTGACTGGCAGCCATCCACAGTTCCGTATTGCGTGCTAAAACACTTTTGATGAGTAATCGGATTTTACTTCGCTTTCTATATAAGTATTCAGGCCCCATCCAGCTCGAGCCAACTCTTTCATCTTTTCCAGATGTTCAGGTCCTGGATGGCGAAGATCGTAGAGATACACGTGATTATTTTTAAAACGGACTTTGATCGAGTTGGTATCAATCTGGAAACTGACAACTTGTGAATCACCGCTTTTGTTCGCGTAATTTTCCATATTGCGTCCTGTTAGCTAAGCCTGAACTCGGGCGAAGCTATCTATTAACCACGTTCTGCATTTTTATTCAGGGTTATAGCTCACGATTTGGTTACTGGCCTGAATGAAACTTAATGGCGAAGCCTTGCTTCTGCCAGTGTTCCAGTTGTTCCTGTTGACGCAAAGTTAGTACCTTCCCTGTCCAGACATAAATATGCTGGCCTGGAAATAGTTCCGGTCGAGGTGAATCCAGAGGATCGGCCAGCACATCAGGACGCCAGCCATGCTGTGAAAGACGCCAGGCCTCGAGCCAAAGACGGGTTCTGTCCTCGCTTTCCCAGCCGATCAGTAATGTGTCCTTACCTTCTTTGCTTCTAGAGTCAGCGAGACGCTGGATTACGTACTCAATCAGCAATCCATCAAGAAGGCTAATCATTGCCCTTGCGGTATTTTTATCAAGGCTAAGACACTGACGTACCGGGATAAAAACATGGTCTATGAGGGTATCAACAGCAAATACTTGACCTAAATCTGCAATTTTTGTGCGGAGTTTTGCGGGTTGTACAAGGCGCAGTACAGTCATCACTTCTTCCTGCTGTGAGCGCCATGCCTCATGGTCATGAGTCATCTCCTGACTCGCTTCAAGCAGTGCTTTAACCTTCCCTACGGACACACCACTTTTTATCAGGCGTTTAATCTCTTCAATGCGCAGGATATCTTCGTCATCAAACTGGCGGTGTCCGCCTTCACTGCGTTGCGGCTTGAATAATCCATAACGGCGTTGCCACGCACGCAGCGTGACAGGGTTGATTGCGCATCGTTCGGCAACTTCACCGATACTGTATAAGGTCATTAATCCCTCGTTGTGAGCTTAAAACGTCCATGTTGAAACTAACGACTCCGTGCTGGTTGTACAACCTTTTTTACATTGTACAACCTGAATTAGAGATCTGCTTTCCTTTCAGGCCAGGCTACGGCAGATATGCCACTGAGTTGGGCACAGGCAAACAAGTTGCCCTGAAAATGCGAGATTCCGGCTGATTCCAGCCACATCCACTCCTCAGCCTTCTCCACTCCAACCGCCGAAATGGATATCTCAAGCGATGCGCAGCATTTGATAATGGCCTGGATAATTGCCTGCCGTGGGCCACTTTTATGGACATCTTTAATCAGCGCGCGGTTAATTTTAATTCTGTCTGGCTGAAACTGTGACAGCAACAAAAGCCCACCAAATCCGGCGCCAAAGTGATCTATTGCTACGCTAATCCCTGCTGCTTTGAGTTGTCTGATTCCATCGGTGAACTCGTCAATGCGCGATATCACCTCGCTCTCAGTAAACTCTACGGTTACTTGCTCTGGAACAAGTCCATTTGTCTTAATTTCTTTTAACAAGAATTCAACCGCATCAGGAATCATCACCAGCGTCATTGGCAACAAATTAACCGAAACAGACTGCTCGCCAAGTTTGAGCGCACTCGCCATCGCAAAGGCGACTTTTTTGCTATTGAGATCCGCTTCGTAAAGTGCATTACCGCTTAATCCTGCAAAATAGGTGGCTGTGGAATCTCCGCTCGGGGTGCGTAGCAAAGCTTCAATGGACAAGATTTTCTGAGCAAACGGGTCAACCATAGGCTGGAAAGCGAAACTACAATCTGCCGTGTTATCAGCAATAACAGCTTCGGTATGACCCCCTTTTTTGTCGGGGATAAACACCCAGGAGTCCGCTGGCGGAATTTCAAAATAGTTTTCTTTTTCAGTGGCTTCAACAAATGTACGCAAAAACTTAAGCGCGCGATCGTTGTAGAATAGCTGGTACTTCGAAGTCCCTTTATCCAGTACAGCCTGTAGCACTTCATCCCTGTCGTACTCTCTTAAATCAAAGAGTTCCATACCGGTTTTTCCAAATCGCCGTGCGGGAGCGTAATCACAAAGCAACTCAACAATGTTGTAGTGGCGATTATCCTGGCAAATATGTTGGTAAATACTTAAAACGCTCTCTTCCGGGCCTTCAATCATCTGAAAGAAATGCGTGCCGTTGAACAGCAGTATGCCAGTCACGTCGGCCTGGTCATTTTTAACATTTGCAGCGGCAACCATATCTGTAACAGATTGAAACGGTAAGTTTTTACAGATATGACTGCGGTAAATGATGGTTGTAAGCATGCTGTGTCCAATAGAAAGCTGTTTAGGCATTTACAGTAGCAGATGACTTGCCAAACCACCCATTTAAAATACATTAAAATTAATAACTTATTAACAATAAATGAACATGTGTACGCATGAACTCGCATGTTTTTGGTCATTGCGGAGGCCATGAAATGCTTAACCTATACAGTAAACGTTGCAGACCCAAACTACTTATCACGCTAACTAATTGAAATTAAATGTATAGCATTTAATGCTTAAGCTTTTAAGAAAAATCCTTACACTTTTTTATGTACAACTTTTTAATCATTGTATAACTTTATTTGTACATATTACTAAATACTGCATATTTACAGGAGTGACTGATGCAACAGAACAACTACGTACCCGATACAGCTAACGCTATCACCCGATATTTCTCCAAAGCAGCCCTGCCTTCTCAGCAGGAAACACTCGGGCAAATAGTGGTGGAGATCCTGAGCGACGGACGCAGTTTGAACCGCAAAGCAATCTGCACAAAATTGTTACGTCGGGTGGAAGAAGCATCAGGTCCTGAAGAAGAGAGTCACTACCACACTTTGATTGGCCTGCTTTTTGACCGTTAAGTTCAAACGGCCCTATAGCGCAAATTACTGGCTTTTTAGATCAACACTTGCGGGAGCATTATTTCGGGCAATATAGAAAGCCTGGCAACCTTCAGCTGACCTCCTGAGCGATGGCTGATTTCAAGCCACATTTCGGTAACGAAACAAGGTGGCAAGAAGAGACGCAGTTATGAGCAGAAGTAAAAGAGAGCAACAAATCGATCAACTGATTGGAGAAGCAGTTTTATCAATCCTTTACGATAACGGACCCATCAGTACCCGGTCCCTGATTGAAAGACTGCAAACAATGGAAGCCTCAGAAAGAGATGCACAGAGGCGAAATGTGATAGCGGATGTCATTGCCGATATCAGTCACCAACGCCTGGGCATTTCTCGACGTACTTCAGTTTCGGCTCAACAGCAGTGGGACATGGAGAGCCCGATAAAACATAAAAACAAGGCATATCCGTTATTCGACGATAGCCCTGATCCTGGCAGCAGTAAAAAACACTGACTGCCCTACACACTCAACTTACTCATGGTGAAAGTAAATGACCCAGATGACGCTTCATAAATCAGAAATTTATGCCACCCTGCCAAACACAGCTTTGACCGCATATTTTCGTAACGCTGGCGACATGCTGGCTGATGAGGCCGTATTACTCGGAGCGGTAATACGCAGCATTCTTGCTACTGATGGACATTTAACTAATAAAGCCATAATTCAGCGTTTGATTGAGGCTATTGAATCCACTGATGATGTCGTCACCATCGACATCGTGCGTAAAACCCTTGAGATTGTTGTTGACCATACTTTTGATGATATTTAATCGTGCAGCAATAGTATCAATTTTCCATTTCTTGAATGCTCGACTTCAGAAAATAGAAAAGTACGCTGTCATCCCTACTCCGGGATGACAGCAAAATCAGCATGCTAATTGCACAGCGTTATTACGTAATGAAAATACTCCCACCATCAATATAGTGATATTAATGATTTTTATAAAAGTGGTAGCATAAATACTTAGCCGACATAGAATCGAAACGTAAAGAAATGAAAATATCACCTATCATTATTAATGATGAGATTTTTTATCATTTGACTGTTTTTGGCAAAAGGCTAAACGTCTAAGTCATGGTTACAGTGTTTAATAATGATACTTATCAACCTATTATATTACCCACCCTCACCTAACCCCGTAAGAAAAACTTGCTACCAAACCCCCATCACATTAAGAAAATAACGTATTGTGATTACTGTTTGTCAGAATTGTTTCAACTTTTATTTTTTCTCATAAAAAAGCATGAGAGAAGTAACTCAAAGTAAAACCATAGTTATTAATATAACAAATGTATCATATAGGGTAAAAACCTCAGCCATCCAGATGAATCATTAATATTTAAAACCCTCCGCCTTGAATGCACCTGCAAATTCAAAAGGCTGAGGCTGTCTGTAACTTAATTAAAATTATCTTTGCAAGCGAGGAAATAAACTTATGCAGCTAAGTATTTCCACAGGGAGAATAACTCTTATAAGGTAGCCAATATTTTAATTACATAAAAAAGGACCTTGGTTGCGACATTGCAACTCGATAACTCATTTCAATACACACGGTTCATTCTCCTGCCTTTTTTGAAAAAGACGGGACGAGTGATGATAGCTAGTTCAAGGTAAAGATAGGGGTAATTATTTATGGCCTCACAATATGACTTTACTGTCACGCTGCACGATCTTGCTTTTATTCTCAAGCAGATAAAGATATCTGAAGCAGCGACAAACCCAGATGGAAGTGTCAATGGCGATGCACTTCGAGATTTAGTTTCCAGTCCGTTATTACCCTACGGTATCCGTACCGTAGATGGCTCGTGGAATAACCTTCTTCCGGGTCAGGAGCTATACGGTTCAGCCGATCAAAACATGCCAAGACTAACCGAGTTGAACTGGCAGGATGCAGATGCCATGACCAGTTATACCCAACTCGGTGGCACGGTCGTTGATGCCGACCCGCGCATTATCAGTAACTTGATATCGGACCAAACCGCGTCCAACCCGGCTGCGGTCGAAGCGCATAACGGGTTACAAGATGCCCCTGGAGGAGGAACCACATCGGCAAATGGAAGCTTGTCGATTCCTAACCTGTCTCCGGATGTGGGTTTATCCCCTGCTTTCAATGGCTGGATGACATTATTCGGGCAGTTCTTTGACCACGGTCTGGATTTAATTCCAAAGGAGGGAAACGGCATTGTATTCATTCCGCTGCAACCTGATGACCCCTTATATGTAGAAGGGTCGCCCACTAACTTCATGGTATTAACCAGGGCAAAAGTTGATGCTAACCATGAAACTGTCAACCTCACCACCCCCTTCATCGATCAAAACCAAACCTATACCTCCCACCCTTCACATCAGATATTCATCCGCGAATACGTCATGATAGATGGCAAGCCTGAACCTACCGGCAATTTATTAGGTGGTGCGAACGGTGGGCTGGCAACCTGGGCTGATGTCAAAAACCAGGCTGAAACCATGCTTGGAATTAAACTCACCGATCAGGACGTGTTTAATGTTCCGCTGCTGGCCACTGACCGTTACGGCAACTTGATCTTAAGTGAAAATGGCAAAGTGCAGATCGTTACCACTTCCGGGTTGGTTGAAGCGAATGGTGATTTCCTACCCCCAGGAACGTTGCGCACCGGGCATGCTTTCCTGGACGACATTGCTCATACCGCTGCACCAAAAGCAGGGTTGTTGGCCGATGACGATGATGTGATTGGTGGCGTTCAGGTCGCCGGAACCTACGATGACGAATTGCTCGACCGCCACTTCATCACCGGTGATGGACGTGGCAACGAAAATATCGGTTTAACCGCAGTGCATGCCGTCTTCCACAGCGAGCATAACCGCCTGGTGGAAGAGTATAAAACCACCCTGCTGGCAACCGGTGATATCGATCTTA
Organism: Buttiauxella cochleicola; assembly: GCF_021282405.1. Classification (NCBI taxonomy): domain Bacteria; kingdom Pseudomonadati; phylum Pseudomonadota; class Gammaproteobacteria; order Enterobacterales; family Enterobacteriaceae; genus Buttiauxella; species Buttiauxella cochleicola. The sequence goes on along the minus strand of NZ_JAJSOU010000001.1, from coordinate 454,644 downwards.
TCAACCAATGGCTGATGCCAGCGCACCAGATAACTGAGCTTCCAGCCGATACCAGCACCCTGGTCTGGAATGGTGAGTATTTATTCCAGGCAGGTCGTTTCACCACGGAGATGCAGTATCAGCACCTGGTCTTCGAAGAGTTTGCCCGCACCGTACAGCCTGCTGTTGACCCGTTTGTCTTCTCCAATACGGCAGACATTAACCCGCTGATTTTTGCTGAGTTCGCACACGTGGTTTACCGTTTTGGCCACTCTATGCTGACAGAAACCGTAGCGCGTACCGATATCGATATGCAAAACGGTGACATTGGTCTGATTGAAGCGTTCCTGAACCCGGTCGCCTTTAATGAAATTAACGGTGGTGCGGTTTCCGATGAACAAGCAATTGGCGCGATTGTTCGCGGTATGACACGGCAAGTCGGTAACGAAATTGATGAATTTATTACCGATGCGCTGCGTAATAACCTTATCGGTTTACCGCTTGATTTAGGTGCTCTTAACATTGCTCGTGGCCGTGATACGGCAATGCCAACACTGAACCAGGCCCGTGAGCAGTTCTTCGAACTTAGCGGCAACAGTGAGCTGCGCCCTTATACCAGTTGGGCCGACTTCACTACATACCTGAAAAACCCGGCCTCCATCATCAACTTTATGGCCGCCTACGGCCAACATGAGTTGATTCTTGGCGCAACCACCATTGAAGGCAAACGCGATGCGGTGAACTTCCTGCTGTTTGGCGATGGCACTTCCCAACCGCCTGCCGATGCGATGGATTTCTTCAACAGTACCGGCGCGTGGGCCACTAAAGAGTCTGGCCTGAACATGGTCGACTTCTGGATTGGTGGGCTTGCTGAGCGGAAGAACGAGTTTGGTGGGATGCTGGGTTCTACCTTCAACTTTGTCTTTGAAACGCAAATGGAAATGCTGCAAGACGGCGACCGCTTCTACTATCTGAGCCGAGCTCAGGGTCTGAACATGCTCAACGAGCTGGAAGCCAACTCATTCTCCGCGCTGGTTATGCGCAACAGCGACCTTGGGGAAAATGGTTCATCTCACCTGCCCGCTAACCTATTCCAGACTCCAGACCATATTTTCGAAGTGAACCGGGCTCTGCAAACAGAAGCTGACCCAACGTGGGGTAACCCATTAAAAGATCTCTTATCGCCTTTGCTGACACGACGCGCTGCCACTCAGGATGTTAACGGCGATGGCGCAGCTGACGGCGCTTACCTTAAATACACCGGCGATGGGCATGTGGTGCTCGGTGGTTCTGCTGGTAACGATACGTTAATCGGCGGTAAAGGCATCGACAGCCTGTGGGGTGATGGTGGCGATGACCGCCTTGATGGTGGCGACGAAGCGGATGTGGTTCACGGTGGTGATGGTAATGACATTATTACCGACACCGGCACGCCAGTTGGCGATGCAGACTTCCTGCACGGCGACGCAGGTCATGATGTCATCTTCTCCGGTAACGGTAACGATCTGGTATTCGGCGGCAGTGGCAGTGATTTTGTGGTGGTTGGCGAAGATGCCCAGGAAGTCTTTGCTGGCCGGGACAATGACTTTGTTCTGGGTGGCTCCGGCGCTGATGCTCTGCTCGGTAACGAAGGCGATGACTGGCTGGAAGGTGGTGACGGGTTTGACTCACTGACGGGTGAAAACTCCGAGCTGTTCTTCAACAGTACGATCGTTGGCCACGATGTGCTTAACGGCCAGGGTAACGATACGGACTACGATGGCGAAGCTGGCGACGACATCATGGTTCAGGGCGCCGGAATTCAGCGCAACAATGGCATGGCCGGTTTCGACTGGGCAATCCATAAAGGCGATCCGCATGGTGCTAATTCCGACCTCGGTATTCCAATTTTCGTTAACCAACAAGAGTTTATCCTGCGGGATCGCTTCGATTTGGTTGAGGGGTTATCGGGCTGGAAACACAACGACGTGTTAGTTGGCACCGAACAACCTCTCGGGACTGCACCGGTTCTGGGCACCCCGCTCTCCAACAATCTTACCCAGGAAGGTGCTGACAGGATTAGCGGTCTGCAGGCCATTCTCGGTGTTGCACACTCCGCGGACCCTAATGCAGTGTTGGTTAACCCCGATGATGGCAGTGATATTTTGCTCGGCGGTGGTGGCAGCGACCGCATAACCGGTAAAGCGGGCAACGATATTATTGATGGCGACTCGTGGTTGAACGTGCGAATTGCCGTCAGCGGAATGCCGGGCATCACCAGTGCAGACAGCATGAACGAACTGAAATCTTACATGCTGGCAGGCACCTTAAAACCGCATCAACTCTCGATAGTGCGTGAGATCTTGCGTGAGGGTAATGGCTCTGAAACCGACGTTGCGGTGTACCGCGATGTCAGTAGCAACTATGCCTTTACCCGTATGCCAGATGGTAGCCTCCGGGTTGACCATGCTACCCCCGACGCCGCATTGAATTTTGATGACGGCGTTGACCGCCTGCTGAACATCGAAAAAGTGGAGTTTGGCAACGGTGAACAGTTGTGGGTAACAGCACAACAGGCTACAGGCAATCTCACCATTGATAACCCAACACCAGAAGTTGGCGACCTCCTGCGAGTCAACCTGGCGAATCTGCAGGATGGGAACGGTATTGCGGCTAACGCAGCTATCACGCTGACATGGCAGGCATTTACCAATGGCCAATGGCGTGATCAGGCCGTTGGTGAGGAGTTCAGAGTCCCTGGCGCTATTTTGGGTGCTCCACTGCGTGTGGTGGCCAGTTTCAATGACCGTATGGGAGATGCTGAAACCCTGGTTTCGGCTCAAACCCAGGCCGTTATGGTGCGCGACCAACCGACTACCGGTGCTCCGGTGATTAATGACCTGACACCGACCGAAAGCGTCACGCTTACTGCTGTTGTCTCCGGTATTGCTGATGCGGACGGTTTGACCGGCGGTAACTTTAATTATCAATGGAGAATGAGCACTGCGACCGGGTTTGTGAATATTGTTGGCGCCACAGCGGCAACCTTCACTCCGGCTCAGGCGATGGTTGGCAGGACTCTGCAAGTGGTGGTGACAGTCACAGATGATGAAGGAAACGCCCCTGTTGTCCTCACATCTGCCGCTACACAGCCGGTTGGCGATCTTATTATTGGATCTAACGCTGGTAACACTCTCATCGGCACCGCCTGGAGTGACATCCTGCGTGGTGAAGGCGGCAACGATACCCTGCTTGGACGTGCGGGTGACGATTTGTTGGTTGGTGGTGCAGGCAACGACAGCCTGGCAGGTGAAGCAGGACAAGATATCTTGCAAGGAGATGCTGGCAACGATGATCTCGATGGTGGTCTGGGAGCTGATAGCATGGCCGGCGGTGCCGGAAATGATACCTATATCGTTGATAACGCGGGCGACATCGTTATCGAAGGTCTTAATGCCGGAACAGATATTGTCCGAACCAACCTCGCAAGCTACGACTTGACCGATAACATCGAAGAACTGGTGTTTACCGGCCAGGGCAGCTTCATCGGTACCGGGAATGCTATTGCCAACACCATTACTGGCGGCAACGGGAATGACTTTTTGTTTGGAATGGGAGGCAATGACCAATTAACCGGAGGGCTGGGGAATGACTTCCTTGATGGTGGCGATGGTGCCGATAACCTCCAGGGTGGGATTGGCAACGACGTGATGATTGGTGGAGCAGGTGCTGATGTTCTTTCTGGCAGCATAGGCAACGATATCCTCAACGGCCAGGCGGGTAATGACACCATGGACGGTGGCACAGGTAATGACATCTTCGCCTTCAGCGCAAGCTTTGGACAAGACCGCATCACTGGTTTTGATAGTAACGCCGTTGGCGGGCAGGACTACCTCGATTTAAGTTTGTTAGGTATTACTTCGGGTAGTTTTAACGGCAATGTCGCGATTACAGGAAACAACGGTAATACCGTCGTTACCGTTGGTGCTGATGTCATTACTTTAGTCGGGGTGAACTCAACCAGCGTTAATATTGGTGATTTCATTCTCGAATTACCATCAACCTTTGCCGCTAATAATGGCAATAACTCACTGATTGCGTAAGGAGAAGACTATGTCGCGCCAGCATACGCCAACAGAACTGAAGAGTGCATTAAAGGGGACTAAACCGACCTTTATAATGTTATTGTTTTTTAGTTGTGTAATTAACATGCTTATGCTGGCGCCGGCAATATATATGCTGCAGGTCTATGACCGTGTTTTGGTCAGTAAAAACACGACGACTTTATTGATGTTGACGTTACTTATTGTCGGTATATACATCGTTATTGCGATGATTGAATCGGCCCGTTCAAGCGTTATGATCAGGCTTGGCAATCGGCTCGATGTCAAAATGAATAAGTTAGTTTTTAATGCTGCATTTAAACGAAAAGTTGCTACAGGCGATAGTAACCCTGCCCAGGCGTTAGCCGAGTTGGACCAAATTCGTCAGTTTCTTTCCGGTAGTAGTTTATTTGCGCTGCTGGATATCCCCTGGACACCGGTATATTTATTTATTGCCTTTCTTGTCCACCCACTGTTGGGATACCTCTCTTTGGGAGGCATAACAATATTATTTATCCTGACCCTGGTTTCGGAATTTTCGACTAAACGCCCTATTCAGCAAGCACATGCGTTAACCATCAATAACGCCAGCAAACTCAATAAGCAATTACAAAACTCCGACACTATAGAAGCGATGGGAATGCTTTCCACCCTAAAACTCCACTGGGGGGAACAGCATGACAAAGTGTTGGTATTACAAACGCAGATTGCCGATAAAACAGCCGGGTTAAACAGTTTAAGCCGCTTTGTGCGTGTGCTGCTGCAATCTATTGCGCTGGGAGCCGGGGCTTTACTGGTGATCGGAGGCCAAATTACCCCAGGGCTGATGATTGCCGCTTCTATCATTCTAGGGCGCGTACTTAACCCGGTAGAACAAATCATCGGAAGCTGGAAGCAGTTTGTACAATTTCGTAGCGCATGGCATCAGATATCAACACTGCTGAAGGAGTATCCGGTGCCCAAAGAGGTCCTAACCCTGCCACGCCCTAAAGGAAATATTAGTGTTGAAAGTGTTTTTGCCGCAGCACCAGGCCAACATGCTCCACTGCTACGTAATATCTCATTTCAACTCGAGAAAGGTGAAGTGCTGGGTATTATTGGCCCTTCGGCCTCAGGGAAAACCTCACTAGCGAAGTTACTGGTCGGCGTCTGGAAACCTTTATCCGGTAAAGTTCGCCTTGACGGCGCAGATATTTGCCAGTGGGATAAAGAGTTGCTTGGTCCATCCATCGGTTATCTCCCACAAGATGTTGAATTATTCGACGGCAGCATCGCGCAAAATATTGCCCGTTTTGCTGAAAACGATAGCGAACTTATCGTCGCTGCCGCAACTTTGGCTGGCGTGCATGACATGATCCTACGTCTCCCCCAAGGCTACGACACGCCTCTGGGTGCAGGCGGGCACCAGTTGTCAGGTGGGCAACGGCAACGAGTAGGGTTGGCGCGTGCGGTCTATAACAATCCTGCATTCATCGTGCTGGATGAGCCAAACGCTAATCTGGATGATGCTGGTGAGTTTGCCCTCGTCAAAGCGATAAATACGCTGCGCACCCAAGGCCAAACCACCGTCATTATCTCGCACCGGCCGACGCTGCTTGGCGTGGTCAATAAAGTCTTACTGCTCAATGACGGAGCCATGCAAGAGTTCGGCACCCGCGACCAGGTTTTTGCCAATCTACGGCAGGCCAATATATTAAAACCGGTAGCGGCCTCCTCTCCATCAAGTACTGAACAGCAACGAGAGGCCTGATGATGAAAAAGAATAATAAAGACGCGCAAACCCCCGGTTCCGGCAGCGTTGATACCAATATATGGCCTCCAATACTGCGAGGGATCATCGTTATAACACTTGGCGTTGGTGGTTTCTTATTATGGGCGGTACAGGCTCCTTTAGATGCTGGTGTGGTGGCTGACGGGACGGTGACAGTTTCAAGCCACCGTAAAACTATTCAGCATTTAAGCGGTGGGCGAGTCACCGATATCTTTATTAAAGAAGGCGACCTGGTTAAAAAAAACCAGGTGTTAGTACGGCTGGATAAAATGCAACTTGGCATGCGTTACAGCACGTTAAATGCACAATATATGTCAGCAAAAAGTATTGAAGACCGTTTGCTGGCAGAACGAGGCGGCCTGGAAACCATTGCTTTTGATAATACATTGACACAAAAATTTGCTGATAATAAACGCCTGATTGAGGTCAGAAATCTGCAAGAAAAGTTATTCGATACACGCAGAAAAAATATCCAGGATGAATTATCAATGATTCAGGAGACGCTTGATGGCCTTATTGAGCAGACTAACAATCTAAATAAAATAAAGGGCTATCGTGACCACCAGTTCAGCCTGATTAACAGAGAGTTAGGTGCCATAAGAGCGCTAAGTGAAAAAAACTATTACCCTAAAGCACAATTGCTGGTGCTTGAGCGTGAGGCTGCTGAAATATCAGGTAGCGTTTCAGAAGATATTCTGAATATCGCAAAATTAAAGTCACAGCAAAATGAACTGAAGATCAAAGCGTATCAGGTACGTCATCAATATCTGCGGGAAGTAGAATCAGAGCTTACGGAAAAGCAAAAAGAAGTCTCCATGCTTGAAGATGAGTTAGTTTCAACTCGGCATGAACTGGATAATACGGAGATTCGTTCACCTATTGATGGCATCGTTCTGGATGTAAAAGTCAGTACTGTGGGCGGCATTATTCAGCCAGGAGAACATTTAATGGATATTGTTGCCGCCGGGCAACCTCTGCAAATAGATGCAAAAATACCGGTACATGCCATTGATAAACTGGTTCCCGGGTTGACGGTTGATGTGCTGTTCCCTGCCCTTAACCATGCTTTATTACCGTCAGTTCCTGCGCGCGTGTTAACTATTTCGGCTGACCGGTTAATCGATGAGGCCACACAGCAGCCCTATTACCTTGCCGAAGTTCAGGTCTCTACAGAAGGTGTGCGTTTGTTGGGCGACTACAAAATTAAAGCGGGCATGCCGGCAAGTGTGACGATTAAAACCGGAGAGCGAACATTCTTGAGCTATCTGTTCAAGCCATTAATTGCTCGTCTGGAACTGGCGTTCAAGGAGTACTGATGCCATCCTATTTAAGGCGAGTGGCCATAGTGCCACTCGCTACTATTTTTTCTTCTATATATACCCGTCGCCCTTCAAAATGCAGGGGTGTTGGCTACACTCACTCACCCGAATCACTTACTTCAGTAAGCTCATCGGGATTTGTTCGTTTGCCGCCTACCTGCATCTCGAAGTTTCTCGGGTATAGTCTTCCCGATGCTAATTAACATAATCTACATCATTGACTTAAATGCGAATCAGAAGAGAATATTCGTTCCTGACTATGTGCCGAAAAAATGGAGTCTACCATCAGCCGCTCTCGTAGCTTTCCGCTTATGACAAGAAAAGTGAAAACGTCAGGCGCCTTTGTTATCGCCGCTATGTTACTTGCCAGCTGTTCTTCAAAACCACCGGTCTCACTCGTGACCCCAGTGACTAAACAGACGCATCCGGCATCGCCTTCGCAAAATAAAGAACCAGTACGAGGCGTATGGCTCGCAACAGTATCTCGTCTTGATTGGCCCCCTGTTGCATCAGTAAATCCCAACAACGCTTCCACTCGCGTTAGCCAGCAACAGCAAGCGCTAAAAAACAAATTAGATAATCTGAAAAGTCTTGGAATTAATACCGTATTTTTCCAGATCAAACCCGATGCCACAGCGCTTTGGCAATCAAAAATTTTGCCATGGTCAGATGTACTGACGGGAAAAATTGGTGAAGATCCAGGTTACGACCCACTGCAATTTATGCTCGATGAAGCACACAAGCGCGGTATAAAAGTTCACGCCTGGCTTAACCCTTACCGTGTTTCCACAAATACCAAACCGTCGACCGTTGCAGAACTCAACAACACTTTGTCGGACCAGCCACCGAGCGTGTTCGTGCTGCATCGTGACTGGATTCGTACATCAGGCGATCGTTATGTATTAGATCCTGGGATTCCGGAAGTTCGTGACTGGATTACCAGCGTCGTTGCTGAAGTGGTATCGCGTTATGACGTTGATGGCGTGCAGTTTGATGACTACTTCTATACAGAATCCCCAGGGTCCTTCATCAACGACAACCCGACATTCCAAAAATATGGCCAGGGATTTGATTCAAAAGCGGACTGGCGTCGGCACAACACGCAGCAATTAATTGAACAAGTTTCTCGCACTATCAAACAGTTAAAGCCGGGTGTTGAATTTGGTGTGAGCCCTGCTGGCGTATGGCGTAACCGTTCATTTGATCCGGCTGGTTCCGATACCAGAGGTGCAGCGGCATATGATGAATCTTTTGCTGATACACGAAAGTGGGTGCAACAGGGCCTATTGGATTACATCGCCCCGCAGTTGTACTGGCCATTCGCGCGAGATGCCGCCCGGTATGATGTGCTCGCAAAATGGTGGGCCGACGTGGTGAAACCAACAAATACGCGGCTCTATATTGGCGTTGCGCTCTACAAAATCGGCGAACCGTCCAGGAAAGAGCCGGACTGGACTGTAAATGGTGGTGTACCCGAGCTGAAAAAACAGCTCGATCTGAACGAATCTTTGCCACAAATCAGCGGCACCATTTTGTTCAGAGAGAATAATCTTAACCAGCCACAGACCAGGGAAGCCGTTAGCTACCTTAAAAACCGCTGGGGCAGTTAATATCTACTATATAACCTATTGAATAAAATGGGTTTGTTTTAAAATAGCGTCGCTACGTGAATTCTGCTGTTTTGGCAGTACATCGGTGCAGCAGAATTCACGTAAATGCATCAAAAAATTGGGCTTCATTTATTCCCAACATGAGACAGCGTTGCCCAACTCTTCTTGTATCCCCACTGCGGTTCAAAAACGCCAATCGAAATAGTCTTATTTTGTTCAGCGATTAGCATATCAATTCAGCCGTATTAATTATTTGTTATATTTAATTATGATATGAATATTAATTGAGCAATATTGAGGAGAATGTGAAGGGGATGAAATTGAGTTTTATCTGGTTGTTCCAGTTTTATATCAACCGATAATCACTGGTAATGTTAACAGTGAGAAACGGTTTTAATCATGAAGAAATTTGCATTAATTATCAGTAGTATAGTAATTATCATGAGTCTGTCTGGCTGTATTTACAGGGATGGAGGCCATCACCACGGCTGGCATCATCATCATTATCGCTAATTAAAAATAAACCCCGGAATAATCCGAGGCTATTTATTTAACCGTTAGGGAAGTGACTACACTTCCCTATTATTCTTAATTGTTGGGTTTTACACTGTAACCCGCACCAACCGTTTTTTCGTGACGGTTTGGCTCAACTTCGCGCAGCGGTTCAACCTGGTGCATCGTTTGCTGGCAGCGGATTACCAGATCCTGATACTCACGTGTTCCGTGCTTTTTCCACTCAATCTCATCCGCTCGCAACTCGCGAACCACTTTTGCCGGACTGCCGAGGATCATCTGGTTGGCGCCAAACTCGGCCCGTGCTTTAACAAAAGCGGCAGCGCCGACAATACTGTTCTCACCGATCTGCGCCCCATCAAGGATCACCGCATTCATGCCGACCAGCGCATTTTTGCCAATTAAGCAGCCGTGCAGAATTGCACCGTGGCCGATATGCCCGTCTTCTTCAACCACTGTGTCCTGTTCGGGGAAACCGTGCATCACACAGTTATCTTGTACATTCGCCCCATCTTTGACGATGATGCGCCCAAAATCGCCACGTAAACTGGCATTCGGGCCGATATACACGCGATGGCCAAGAATCACATCACCAATCAGCACCGCCGTTGGATGTACGTAGCTATCTTCAGGTACCACGGGGATGAGTCCATCAATTTGATATACGGGCATAATTTCTCCTTACGGCTTCAGGCTGAGTCCACCAAAACGCTGGAAATAACCGCTTCCCGGCTGTGGCAAGTCTCCTACTGAGGTTTCACCATGTTCGCTAACAAAAGCCAGTGCCTCTGGTGCAACACGCTGATAAATGTTGATACACAGCTGGCGGGCGCTTTGCCCCAGCCAGTGCGGCGGCAGTAATTCATCAGGAAGCAATGGGTCTTTCAGCACGACGCGGCGGTAGAAATGGATAAGCAAAAGTTGAATCTGGAAGCAACGTAGCGGTGTAAGTTCGCTTGCATCTGCCTCACGCAATAACGGCAACAACGGGCGAAACGAGTTTATAAACTCGCCATAACGCTCGTTTTTATCGGTGAGTAACCAGCACTCTTCCACGCGGGCTTTGAGTGCGGTTTTGGAAGTTTGAAGCGGTGAACTGGCTTCAAAACAGATAACGTTATCCGCCACACCAGCTTCATGCAGTAGATTTTGTACATCGGCAAGATTTTGCGAAGGCGATGCCATCAGACTTGGGGCCAGTGTGCCAAACCCTTGCCAGATAAGCTGATTTTTCACTTGTTGCAGCGTGCTTTTTTCAAGCCCTTCAGAGAGCAAAAGCAGCCACTTACCGTCCCATTCAGGTTGCCCCGCACGGTAGATTTTCGCTTCCGCCCGGCGAGTCATGCGCTGGCCCATTTCTGTCAGGCGATAAAAACTACGCCGCCCTACGCGCTCCACATCCAGCCAGCCCTCTTTATTAAGTCTGAACAGTGAAGTACGGACAAAACGCTCACCAAAACCCAGCGACTCAAGCATTGTGGCAAGGCTTCCGAGCCAGATTTCACCGCCGCGATGCGCCAGCGCATCACCGTATAAAGAGACGATCAGTGACGTTCCGCTTATAGGAACGGCACTGACCGCCTGCTCTATAAACTGTTCCAGTTTGTTGTTCATCATCTTCCAGAAATTCCGTGTTTAAAGCTCATTACCAAAAACATAGCATAAGAAAGATAATAAAAATTATGTCACTAACAATGTGATTCACATTTTTGCATTTATAGTTTTTTATGGAGTGCATGGCGGATAAGTGCTGTGCCACCCGCCATTGTCTGTTATTGGTTCGCAGCCTGGCGTAAATCACAAACGCGAGTCGCTTTTCCTTCCGAACGAGGCAAACTGCCGCAATTCACAATGCTGATATCGGTTGAAATCCCCACCATCGACTTAATTTGGTGGCGCAACTGGTGGCATACGGAACAACGCTGTTCATGGCTTAAATGCAAACTGCTCTCTTTGAGCTCAACTTTCACTGCCAGCGTATCGAGATGGCCATCGCGATGCACTTCCAATTGGTAATGTGGTGCCAGGTGCTCGAACTTCACGATTTCCTCTTCCAACTGCGATGGGAACACATTCACACCACGGATGATGAGCATGTCGTCTGAACGCCCGGTGATGCGGTCCATGCGTCGCATGGTTCGGGCTGTTCCTGGCAGTAAACGCGTCAGGTCGCGAGTACGATAACGAATCACCGGCAGCGCTTCTTTGGTCAGCGTAGTGAACAGCAACTCGCCCTGCTCGCCATCGTCGAGCACAGCACCGCTTATCGGGTTAACGATTTCTGGGTAGAAATGATCTTCCCAGATTGTCGGCCCGTCGGTGGTTTCCAGGCACTCCATCGCCACGCCCGGGCCCATCACTTCTGACAGACCGTAAATATCCAGCGCGGTAATGCCGAGGCGGCGTTCAATTTCCCGGCGCATAGCATGGGTCCAGGGTTCTGCGCCAAATACACCGACGCGCAGCGAACAATCGCGGGCATCGCCCCCCATCTGGCGCTCCAGCTCTTCAATCAGGTTCAGGCACCATGATGGCGTGACCATAATCATGTCAGGGCGAAAATCGCGGATCAGTTGCGCCTGCTTCTCAGTTTGCCCACCGGACATCGGAATAACGGTCGCCCCGAGGCGCTCAGCGCCATAATGCGCGCCCAGCCCGCCGGTAAATAGCCCGTAACCATAAGCGATATGAATTTTATCTTTCGGCGTACCGCCAGCCGCACGTAGCGAACGGGCGACAATATCGGCCCAGGTATCAATATCTTTCTGTGTGTAGCCGACTACCGTAGGTTTCCCGGTAGTGCCGGATGAGGCATGAATACGTACAACCTGCTCCATTGGCACAGCGAAAGTGTCGAATGGATAGTTGTCGCGCAGATCTTGTTTAGTCGTGTAGGGAAAAAGCCGAATGTCTTTCAGCTCTTTAAAATCATCAGGATGCACACCCACCGCATCAAATTTGCGTTTGTACATCGGCACATTGTTATAAGCGTGATTAAGAGTCCATTTCATTCGCTGCGTTTGTAAAGCCTGCAGCTCATCAACTGACGCGGTTTCAATCGGTTCCAGCTTTGTAGTAGAGGTTATCATTATAGGATACTCGCAGGGTTGATTAGCTCACACGCTCAAGGATCAGGGCAATGCCCTGGCCAACACCGATACACATCGTACACAGGGCATAGCGCCCTTTGCGGCGATGAAGTTCGTGGCTGGCGGCAAGCGCCAGTCGGGCTCCACTCATACCTAACGGATGGCCTAACGCAATCGCACCGCCGTTGGGGTTAACATGTGGGGTGTCGTCAGGCAGCCCTAACTGTCGTAATACCCCCAAAGCTTGCGCGGCAAAGGCCTCATTCAGTTCGATAACATCCATATCGTTGATGGAAAGCCCTGCGAGCTCCAGCACCTTGCGGGTTGCGGGAACTGGCCCAAGGCCCATCAATCGCGGCTCAACGCCTGCGGTCGCCATCGCCACAATGCGTGTTTTCGGCGTTAAACCGTGGCGCTGTGCAGCGGACGCACTGGCGATAATCAGCGCGGCGGCACCGTCGTTAACACCGGATGCATTCCCCGCCGTAATCACGCCGTTTTGGCGAAATGGCGCTTTCAGTTCATTCAGTTGTTGCAGCGTTGTTTCCGGGCGCGGATGTTCGTCTTCGCGAATTTCAGTCACCACACCTTTTTTACCCTTGAGCTGCACAGGCACAATTTCCTGCGCCAGAATGCCATTTTCGCGAGCGAGCTGTGCACGTTGCTGGCTGCGCCATGCAAAAGCATCTTGATCGTCGCGGCTTATATTTAACAACTCCGCTACATTCTCTGCCGTTTCTGGCATGCTGTCAGTACCAAAGTGTTCAGCCATGAGCGGGTTCACAAAACGCCAGCCAATCGTGGTATCGAACATTTGCGCCTGGCGCTGAAACGGTGTGTTGGCCTTGCCCATCACGAATGGGGCGCGTGACATCGACTCCACGCCGCCGGCAATCATCAGTTCGGCATCACCCGCTTTAATGGCACGCGCCGCCATGCCTAACGCATCCAGGCCGGAGCCGCATAACCGGTTAATCGTGGTACCGGAAATAGCCTGTGGCAGCCCGGCGAGGAGTGTCGCCATTCGCGCCACGTTACGGTTATCTTCCCCTGCCTGGTTGGCGCAGCCGAGAATCACATCGTCTACTGCATTCCAGTCAAGGTTCGGATAACGAGCCATCAGTTCTTTTAGCGGGATCGCGGCAAGATCATCGGCACGAACTGACGAGAGTGCGCCGCCGTAACGGCCAATGGGCGTGCGTACCCCGTCACAGATAAAGGCATCTTTCATAATTTGGCTCCGGATAATGTTGTGCCAATACGGTGCGAACGCCCGCGAAACAGGGCGATTGTTTTCTCATCCTGATTGATAATTTCAATGTCGTAGACGCCGGTTTGTTTCCCCTGAGTACGCACCTGAGCTGTCGCCGTCAGCACATCACCTGCTTTTCCAGGTCGAACGAAATCGATACTGCAGCCGGAAGCCACAGCTGCCAGACCTTGACTGTTGCAGGCATAGGCAAACGCAGTATCAGCCAGCGTAAAAAGTTGTCCGCCATGACAGGTTTTGTGGCCGTTAAGCATCGCGTCGGTGATGGTCATCGTCAGGCGTGCAAACCCTTCGCCCATTTCCTGAATCTCAATTTCCATCTGCTGCGCACAGTTGTCGCGAGCGTACATTTCCCGGGCATTCGCCCATGCATTAGTGCTCATGTTGTGTCTCCAGAAGTGTGCGTTGGCGCAGCAGTGACGTTGGGCGGTAACGTTCCTCGCCGTAATGTTGTTGCAGATTTTCCAGCAGGCGCAGCACCTGTTGCCAGCCGAGTTCAGCCCCCCACGTAAGCGGGCCGTGAGGATAATTCCCCCCAAGGCGCATCGCGGTGTCGATATCCTCTTCACTGGCGACACCCTTTTGTGCAGCATCGGTCGCTTCGTTTGCCAGCATCGCTACAGTGCGCCAGACCAACATTCCAGGATAATCATTGATCATCAGTACCTGTTTGCCCTGCTGCTGGAAGAAATGAACCGCTTTGGCGGTCTGTTGCGCGGTGTTACTGGCTGCGGCTGCCAGCACAATCAATGGCGAGCGCTGCCAATCATTAACCAGGTCAAGCAGCACTACCGGGCGCTGCAAGCGTTTAGCCAGTTGAGTCGCTGTTTCGCCTTGCGTTACCTGCACCAGAACATCGTCCAGTTCAAGATAAGAATCAGTGACACTGTCACTAGAATGATGATTGTTCAGCCATGCTGCGTAACCATGGTGCCGGATGTCCTGTGCACATGACTCAGCGGTTTCTACGGGCTGGTAAGGTAATGATTCGTTGAGTGGCCAACTGTAAACCCCCTGCCCAGTTTTCTTGCCAAGGCGCTTACCAAATACCAGCTCCTGCTGGATAAGCGACGGTAAAAAGCGGCGCTCTTGCCAGAAACCGTTGAACACCGAACAGGTCACGGCAAAGTTCACGTCCTGGCCAATCAAATCAGTTAACGCCAGCGGCCCCATCGGAAACCCGCCGCAGTCGCGCAGCGCCGCATCAATCACGCCAGCCGGAGCCACCTGTTCCTCCAGTGCGCGCCAGGCCTCTGCATAAAATGGGCGCGCCACGCGGTTAACGATAAACCCAGGCGTTGAGTGGCAACGCACCGGTTGTTTCCCCCAGCGCAATGCCAGCTCAGTCAGGCTCTCCAGCACCGCCGGCGCGGTTTCCAGTCCACTCACCACTTCCACCAGTTTCATTACTGGTGCCGGGTTAAAGAAATGCAGCCCTGCCACGCGTTGTGGTTGTGGAATGCCACTGGCAATCGCAGTAATGGAAATCGACGATGTATTGCTGGCAAAAATCGCCTCTGCTGAACAGAACTCTGCTAGCTCTTTGAAGATTGCCTGTTTGATGTCGATTTGTTCGGCTGCGGCCTCAATGACCAGCGCCGCATCCGCCAGTTCACTGATGCTTTGTGCGGCGTTTAAACGGCTTTCAACGTCATGCTTTTCGGACGCCGTCAGTTTGCCCTTAGCCATGCGGGCACTCAGTGCTGTGGCAATTGCGTCAATGGCACGCGCCGCAGCGCCGGGTTGAATATCATAAATTCTGACCTGATGCCCAGCCTGAGCGGCAACCTGCGCAATGCCAGCCCCCATGGTGCCGCCGCCAATCACGGCAATAATTGATTGTGGTGTCAGCATCATCATTTCCCCTTAAACACCGGTGTGCGTTTAGCCAGAAATGCCGACACCCCTTCGCGGTAATCTTCGCTACGTCCGGCCAGGCGCTGGTAATCGCGCTCCAGATCCAACTGCTGCGAGAGCGTATTTGTTTCGGAAGCGTTCAGTGCCTTCTTCACCAGTCCCAGACCAAAGGTTGGCTGGCTGGCAAAATGCACGGCGAGCTGGCGAGCGGTATCGTTGAGTGCTTCATCATCAACTACTTGCCAGATCATGCCCCACTGCAAGGCTAGCTCGGCGCTAAGTTTGTCACCCAGTAACGCCAGCCCCATGGCCCGCGCACGTCCGGCAAGGCGCGGCAAATACCAGGTACCGCCGCAATCAGGAACGAGGCCTAATTTGCTAAAAGACATAATGAAGTTTGCCGAACGTGCCGCAATCACCATATCGCAGCCCAGTGCAAGCGTTGCCCCGGCCCCTGCGGCGACACCGTTTACCGCGGCAATAACCGGTTTTGGTAATGCGGCCAGGCGCTTAATCAGCGGGTTGTAGAAATTCTCAACCGAAGTGCCTAAATCTGGTGCAGCTCCGCTTGGGTCAACATTGCGGTCATTGAGATCTTGTCCGGCACAAAACGCACGGCCCGCGCCAGTTATCAGCAGGCAGCGAATGGTGTCGTCACGTTCGACTTGCGTCAGCACATCGGCAAGCTGGCGGTGCATTTCGTCATTAAAACTGTTCAGGCGCTCCGGGCGGTTTAAAATCAGTGTCATCACGCCGTTTTGCACATCGCTAACAATGAATGTCATGGTTATCGTCCTTTAAACGCAGCGGGTCGTTTTTCGAGGAATGCAGCAATGCCTTCCTGGCGGTCTTCGGTGGCTGCAAGCAGCGTGAAAAGCTGCCGTTCATGAGTTAAGCCCTGGCTGAGTGACAGTTCATGTGCCTGGCGCAACGCCGTTTTCGCCGCCTGTAATGCCAGCGGCGCATGTTGTGCGATGCGGGCCGCCAGCTTCTCGCTGTATTCAAGCGTTAACGCCGCAGGGCAGATATCTGCAACCAGTCCGGCTTGTAGCGCCTGCTGCGCGGTGATGGTTTCGCCCGTCAACACCATTTTGTAGGCCAGCGCTTTGCCGACACTACGAATCAAACGTTGCGTGCCACCCGCACCAGGCATAATGCCGAGGGTGATTTCCGGTAGGCCAAAGCGTGCGTTGTCACCCGCGATTACGATGTCGCACAACATCGCCAACTCGCACCCTGCGCCTAGTGCATAACCATTTACAGTTGCGAGTAACGGCTTGTTAAAACGTTCGATACGCGCCCAAAGCTGTGGCCTTGGATCGTTAAGCGTGGCGGGCATATCACGGCTCGCCATCTCCTTTAAGTCAGCACCGGCAGCAAAAAATCGCTCGTTGCCGGAAATAACCACCGTGCCAATACTTTCGTCGTTTTGAGCACTTTCCAGTGACAGGGCAATTTGCTCGAGCAGTGAGTTGTTTAACGCATTACGCGCCTGCGGACGGTTTAACGTCAGCGTCAGTACGCGCCCGTTCAGGCTAACCAATAGTTCGCTCATCACAGCCCCTGCGCATCAAAGTCGAGCACCACGTCGTCACCTTTCGGCAGCGCCTGGCAACTAAGGATGTAACCCGCCGCCAGTTGATCTGGCTCGAGACTGTAATTGACACCCATCTCCACCTCTCCGCTCACCACTTTGCAACGGCAGGTGGCGCACACCCCGCCTTTGCAGGCGTATGGCAAATCCGCGCCCTGGCGCAAAGCCGCGTCGAGAATGCTTTCGTCATGGGAGTCGAGGGTGATTTTGCGGTCGCGTCCGTCCTGGCGAATCGTTACCATTTTACCTGCCGCCAGTTCACGGCGGCGCAAGCTCGGTGTAGAGCCTGGCGTGTTGAAGTGCTCGATAAAAATGTTTTCAGCTGCGACGCCCATCTCCAGCAGTGCCGCTTCAGTTTCTTGCATCATGCTTTGCGGGCCGCAAATAAAGGTACGGTTAAAGCCTTTTAAATTGAGCAAGTTGTCGCCCAGTGCTTTGATTTTTGCGCCGTCTAATCGCCCGCTGAGCAGCTCACTTTCCTGCACTTCCTGGCTGAACAGGTAGATCAGTTGCAAGCGTTGTGGATAACGGTCTTTCAAGTCGGCAAGCGCCTGGCGGAACATCATGCTGCGGCTACTGCGATTACCGTAAACCAGAGTCACGCGGCTATTCGTTTCGGTGGCAAGCGTGGCTGTGACAATCGCCAACATTGGCGTAATGCCGGAGCCGACTGCCAGCGCCAGATAATTACCCTCTGTTTCAGGCTGCGGCTGGTAGCCGAATGTTCCCTGTGGGATCATCACGTCCATCGCCATACCAGCCACCAAATCGCTCACCGCATATTGCGAAAAGCGCCCGCCGTCGATGGCTTTGACCGCCACACAGATTTCGCCGGGTTGCTCAGCGCGACAAATGGAATAACAGCGGCGTAACTCCTCGCCACCGAGGCGAGTTTTTAGGGTCAAATGCTGGCCAGGTTTGAAAGTAAAGTGCGTCTGTAACTCCCCTGGCACTTCAAAAGTGATGGCCACCGCTTCAGGAGTTTCCTGCTCAATGCGCGCCACCTTTAGCGAATGAAACGTTGTCATGGCTACCTCAAATACATTTAAAGTAATCAAAGGGTTCGCGGCAGCTGTCGCAGCGGTATAACGCTTTGCAGGCCGTGGAACCGAATTCGCTGATAAGCGAGGTGTGCAAACTGCCGCAGCGTGGACAAACCACGTCACCACTCACGGATGATGCGTGGCAAGCATGGCCCTGCGGTGGACTGATGCCATATTCACGCAGCCGCGTTTTGGCTGATGGCGTCATCCAGTCGGTCGTCCATGCTGGATGAAGCACCTGCTCGATGTGCACCGGGCGCAGCTGCGCGTCTTCCATCGCTTCATGAATTGCCGCCAGCAAAAAATCGGTTGCCGGGCAGCCGGAATACGTTGGCGTGAAACCGATGTGCCACCCGTCATCACGGTGGTGAACGCTGCGCACCATGCCCAGATCGGTGATAGTCAGCACCGGGATTTCCGGGTCGCTGATCTGCCCAAGGATGCGCCATACATCGCGGGTCTGCGCCGGTTCAACCACATCGAGAATTTGCATGTTTACCTCATTACCATTGCTGATTGGGGTATGCGCGTTGCAGGTACTGCATTTCTGCCAGCAGCGGGCCAAGATGCTCGGTATGAAGCCCCTGTTTGCCGCCGGTGCGATATTGCGCTTCTTGTGGCTTGACCAGTGCTGCATCCCTTAATCCGCCAAACACTTCTTCTTCCCACGCGGCTTTCAGCGTGCGTGGGTCAACGCCTATTCCCTGCTGTGCCAGCTCGATTTCCAGCTCATCGGCATGAAACATTTCGCCGCTAAAGCGCCACAGTTTGTTGAGCGCCTGCTGAATTTTGTGCTGAGAAACTTCAGTGCCGTTGCCCAGACGCACTAACCAACCACGGCTAAAGCGCAGGTGGTATCGCACCTCTTTGATGGCTTTCGCGGCAATTGCAGCCAGTTGGCGGTCGCGGCTTTGTGCCAGTTGGCTGAACAGTTCGACATGCCAGGCATCCAGCAGATACTGGCGTGCCAGGGTGTCGGCAAAATCCCCATTCGGCTGTTCTGCCAGTAGTAAATTGTGGAACTCACGCTCATCGCGGCCAAAAGCCAGTTTGTCTTCATCAAACTGGTCGCCCTGAAGTTCGGCGGCGTAAGTCAGGAAATTGCGCGCCTGGCCGAGTAAATCCAGGCCGATGTTCGCCAGCGCGAGATCAATCTCCAGTTCTGGTGCATGCCCACACCAGGCACTTAGTCTCTGTGCCAGCACCAGGCTAGTGTCGCCAAGACGCAAGGTATAAGTGGTTAACGGGGAATTAGTCATGTCACGCCTCACATGTGCTCGATGCCATCAGGGATGGCGTAGAATGTTGGGTGGCGATAAATCTTTGTTTCAGCAGGGTCAAAGAAGGCGCCGCGCTCTTCGGGTTGTGAGGCGATGATTTCGCTCGCTTTTACCACCCAGATTGAGCAGCCTTCGGCTCTACGTGTGTAGGCGTCACGGGCGTTTTCCAGCGCCATTTGTTGGTCTGCGGCATGCAGGCTACCGACGTGGCGGTGCGATAATCCTTGTTTGCTGCGAATAAACACTTCGTATAATGGCCAGTGAACATTGCTCATAAATTGATCCTTCATATCTGATGTAAATGATGAATGACGCTAGCGCTTATCCACCCTACAAATTCTGTTTTTCTGCGTACGCCAGCGCCGCTTCACGAACCCATGCACCCTCTTCCCACGCTTTGCGCTTGGCGCTCAAACGCTCTTCGTTGCACAACCCGCGCCCGGCAATCACTTCGTTAAATTCATGCCAGTCGATTTCGCCGAATTCGTAATGCCCGGTGGCTTCGTTGAACGTAAGATCGCTATCCGGTACTGTCATGCCGAGCATTTCCACTTGCGGCACGGTGTTGTCGACAAAGCGTTGGCGCAGTTCATCATTGCCAAATCGTTTAATTTTCCATGCAAGGCTTTGGGCGCTGTTCGGGGAGTTGTCGTCGTTTGGACCAAACATCATCAATGCAGGCCACCAGAAACGGTTGATCGCGTCTTGCAACATCTGGCGCTGCTCTTCGCTACCCTGTGCCAGCACCATGCAGGCTTCAAAACCCTGGCGTTGATGGAAGCTCTCTTCTTTGCAGATCTTCACCATGGCGCGGGCATACGGGCCGTATGACGTGCGGCACAGTGCCACCTGATTTACGATCGCCGCGCCATCAACCAGCCAGCCAATCACACCGATATCGGCCCAGTTCAGCGTCGGGTAGTTAAAGATGGATGAGTATTTCATCTTGCCGTCGAGCATCTTCTGGTAGATGTCTTCTCGCGCGCAGCCCAGTGTTTCCGCCGCGCTGTAGAGATAAAGCCCGTGTCCGGCTTCGTCCTGCACTTTTGCCAGCAAAATTGCTTTGCGTTTCAGGCTCGGTGCGCGAGTCAGCCAGTTACCTTCCGGCAGCATGCCGACAATCTCAGAATGGGCGTGCTGCCCAATCTGTCGAATCAGCGTCTTGCGATATTCATCCGGCATCCAGTCCTGGGGTTCAATCGCGACTTCCTGTGCGATTCGCTCATCAAAACGGCGTAGTTCTGTCACGGCATCACCCTTTATGATTCAAAATTAATTCACTAAATGCGGTTTTGTGAATCACTTAATACGTTAAAGTTACAGATAAGTTAAGCGTAACAGCAAAAATAACACGTATGCTTTGTGAGCGTTATCACGATAAATTTTCACAAACTCTTATTATTCAAATGAATATGATTTCAGTGACAACGACCACTAATCACATTGTTAATAAATTATTAAATTACACCTTGCTTTTTATGATTCACAAATCAAACATTAGTGTCATTAAACGTAATGCTTAACGAGGTGTTTGATGCAGCAGTTAACAAGTTATCTGGCAGGCAATTGGGTGATGGGCCACGGCAAAGAACGTACGATAAATCATGCAATTAATGGCGAAGCTTTGTATCAAGTCACAAGCGAAGGGCTGGATATGGCACAGGCACGCCATTTTGCTATCGAGTCTGGAGGTGCTGCATTACGCGCTCTGACCTTTGTGCAACGTGCGGCGATGTTGAAAGCGGTGGCAAAACACCTGCTGGCAAACAAAGAAACGTTTTATGAAGTTTCTGCACAGACAGGTGCGACCCGCGCTGACAGTTGGGTTGATATCGAAGGCGGTATCGGCACCCTTTTCGCCTATGCCGGTATGGGAAACCGTGAACTGCCTGACGATGTGCTGTGGCCAGAAGATGAGATGATCCCGCTTTCTAAACAAGGTGGGTTTGCCGCCCGCCATGTGCTGACATCGAAATCCGGCGTGGCGTTGCACATCAACGCGTTTAACTTCCCTTGTTGGGGCATGTTAGAAAAACTGGCTCCGACCTGGCTTGCCGGAATGCCAGCCATTATCAAACCGGGTACCGCCAGTGCACAATTGACCCAGATAATGGTGAAATCCATCGTCGATTCTGGACTAGTACCGGAAGGTTCAATCAGCCTTATCTGCGGTGGCGTAGGTAATCTGTTTGAACTGCTTGATGAGCAGGATGTTGTGACCTTTACCGGCTCCGCCAGTACCGGACAAAAGTTACGTTGTCATTCAAATATTGTTGCCCGCTCTGTACCTTTCACCATGGAAGCCGACTCGCTTAACTGCTGCGTGCTGGGCGAAGACGTGACACCAGAACATCCTGAGTTCGCGTTGTTTATCCGTGAAGTGGTGCGTGAAATGACAGCCAAGGCCGGGCAAAAATGTACCGCGATCCGCCGTGTTATCGTCCCACAGGTTCAGTTGGAAAATGTTATTCAGGCGCTGAAAGCCAAACTAGAGAAGATCCAACCCGGCGATCCTGCGCAGGAAGGCGTGAAAATGGGCGCACTGGTTAGTCTTGAGCAGCGTGACGATGTGCAAAGCAAAGTGAATCAGTTGGTTGCCGCTGGTTGTCAGATTGTGATCGGTGGCAAAGCGGATAACTCTCGTCCCGGCGCCTTCTTCCCGCCAACGTTATTGCTATGCCAGCATCCAGGTGAAACGCCAGCGGTGCATGAACTGGAAGCGTTCGGCCCAGTTGCTACCGTGATGCCTTATCACAATTCAGAACACGCGATGGCGCTGGCACGTGCAGGCCAGGGTAGCCTTGCGGGAACGCTGGTCACGGCGAGTGGCGATATTGCGCGCCAGTTTGTTCTGGGGGCCGCCCGCGCTCACGGGCGCATTCAGGTGCTAAACCAGGAGTCATCCGTGGAATCTACAGGTCACGGATCGCCGCTGCCGATGCTGGTTCATGGCGGCCCTGGTCGCGCTGGTGGTGGCGAAGAGCTTGGTGGCCTGCGAGCAGTGAAACATTACATGCAGCGCACGGCGATTCAGGGCAGCCCATCAATGCTGGCGGCGGTAAGCAAACAGTGGAGTCACGGAGCGGCGGTGCATGAAAGCCCGGTTCACCCTTTCCGTAAGCATTTTGACGAACTGGAAATCGGTGAGAGTTTACTGACCGCGCGCCGGACCATTACAGAGGCTGATATTATCAACTTCGCCAATCTGAGTGGCGACCATTTTTATGCTCACGTCGATAAAATTGGTGCGGCCGAGTCGTTCTTTGGCGAGCGTGTAGCACATGGCTACTTTGTGGTATCAGCTGCAGCGGGCCTTTTTGTTGACCCAGGTGTTGGGCCCGTTATTGCCAACTACGGTATGGAAAACCTGCGCTTTATCGAACCGGTGAAAATTGGCGACACTCTGCAAGTGCGGCTGACGTGCAAGCGCAAAACTGCCAAACCGCAAAAGAATGCGGAAGACAGACCGGTTGGTGTGGTGGAGTGGGCAGTTGAAGTGCTGAACCAGGATAAACAATCCGTGGCGCTCTATTCCATTCTGACGCTGGTTGCGCGTAGGGTTTAGCAGACCAACTGAAAACTTCCGCCCGGTTATTGCCCGTGGCGGAAGTTTTCATAAATGGCTAATTAAGACGCCGTTACACCAGGATTGTCTGATAACGAGATGAATTTACCGCATTTGCTATCGAAAGCTTCAATACATCCTGATTCAATATCATAAACCCAGCCGTGAAGCGTGATGTTGCCCTTCGCAAGCGCTAACGCAACACAAGGGTGAGTACGTAAATTCCCCAGTTGAGCGATCACGTTTTGGTGCACCATGCCGTCCACGCGAGATTGGGTTGAGCTATGCTCTTCAGCTTCGTTAATGGCTTTTGCAGCATCGGCATAACGTAACCAGTGGGCAACGGCTGGCATATGGTCAAGACACTGGCAGTTGGCGACAGCTGTCATTGCTCCACAGTCCGAATGCCCGCAAACCACGATGTCACGAACGCCAAGCGCCATCACCGCATATTCAACTGAAGCTGAAACACCACCAGGCTCAGGCCCGAACGGTGGCACAATATTACCCGCGTTTCGAATGACAAACAGTTCACCCGGTTCACGCTGTGTCACTAATTCAGGAACCAGTCGGCTGTCAGAACAGGAAATAAAAAGTGTTTTAGGATTTTGATTTGATGCGAGTTTTTTGAAGAGTTTGGAACGTTGCGGAAATGCTTCTTTCTGAAACCTCAAAAAACCGTCAATAACGTCTTTCATCGTAAGCCCTATATATCTTTTGTGCCGATATGATGCCACGCTGATAATGGCAGATCAATTAACTGTCATGCGATATATATATACACATATTTATTGTTATTATAATTCACCCTTCTTTTCATGTTGCTTTATATCCGCTTGATTCGAATAATCTGCATTGGTTCCAGGTCACTATCATGTCTCCTCACCCAACCGCGTTATCACCCTGCGCAAATAAGTCAGCATTGCTGTTGCCGTTTCGCTCAGGGAGGATTCAGCAAGCGTTACCGCGCCAACATCCATGTAGGTGGTGCTGTCGGCAATGCTGCGCCGCATCACGCGTAACCCTTCGAGCGACCACGGGCGGTAAACCAGATCCGACAATATCGTCACACCCTTTCCTTTTGCGACCAGACTGCGCACCGTTTCGAACGATGTGGTGGTGAAAGAGATATTTGGGCTGCCACCACGTGTGCGCCAGTGCTCTTTAATCACGTCAGGATATTCATCAGTATCCAGTAGCAAGAATGGCTGGTTTTCGATATCTGCCAGATGAATGACGGACTGGTTCAATAGCGGGTGGCCTTGTGCGGCCCAAAGTCGACGTGGTGAACGAATAAAGATTTCTGTTTTCAGGGCGTTGTCGTGCGCAATATTTGAGGTTAACAGCAGCGAGAAATCAATATCCTTAAGTTTTAATGATTCGGTTAATTCCTGTGGATTCTCCTCAATGAAATTAATCGTCATTAATGGGAAGTGCTGTTCAACTTCAAGAATAATCGCCGGAAGCAAATAAGCGGAAAGCGTTTTGGCGATGCCAATATTCACTGTGCCTTGTTCCAGTTGCGGTTGGTGTAGCAAATCGTCGATGGCAAGCTGGCTATCATTAATAATCTTACGGGCGTAATGCAGGAAGCGCTCACCTGCGGCGGTGAGTTCAATACCTTTTGGCTGGCGCAAAAACAGCTGGTTGTTTAACGAGGCTTCGAGGTTGCGCATGGCGACCGTCATCGACGACTGCGAGATATTACAGCGTGATGCCGCTTTGGAAACTTGCTGTGTTTGCGCAAGCGCGATGAAAAACTCAAGCTGCCGCAGTGTGAATCTCATAGTTTTAAACTATACCTCGCCATGAAAAAGATGAATTAGATTTGATTGTCTCACAACCCTACCATGGTCCTAAGAAAGCCAATGATTCAAGCAAAAACAGGTGTCAAACCGCTAGTTTCACGCAGTCTTTATCAGCTGCGTGAAATCGCCTATATGAATTGAATCTATAGCTGAGTGTATTAAACCATTTTCTGGAACTCAAATTATGCCGTATTTACTGTTAAGCCTTGCCGCCTGTTTCTGGGGTGGAAACTACGTTGTGGGCCACGAACTGGTCGCGCAGGTTGACCCCATTGTGCTGTCGGAGGCCCGCTGGATGCTCACTGCCCTGTTGCTCATCAGCCTCTATTTCCGGCAGATAAGAGCGCAATGGCAGGCGATGGTTGAGGCAAAATACACGGTGTTTTTCCTCGCTTTATGCGGGCAAGTGTTATTCCCGGTGACGCTATATATCGGCCTGCAATACACCTCATCATTAAATGCAGCGATATATTTATCCACCACGCCTGCATTAGTGTTGTTGATTAATAATTTTATTTTCAAAGAGGATATTTCACGACGCAATATTTATGGTGTGGTGCTTAGCTCTTTGGGTGTGATCTATCTGGTGATGCAAGGCGACCTTCTGCATATGGATACGCTTAAAAACCTCAATCGTGGCGACGTGTGGACCATGGGTTCGGCTGTCAGCTGGGCCTTGTACTGCGCGTTCTTGCGCCTCAAACCCAAACAGGTTGGTGGGAATGCATTTGTTGCGGTAAGTGCCGCGATTGGCGCAATAGTGCTGCTACCGGTGTTATCACTCTATTCGGCGGCCCACTATGCATCTGAGATTAATGCCTACTTTAATTCAGGCTTCTTATTAGGGCTGGGTTACCTGGTTATTTTCCCGTCATGGCTGTCATATTTGTTGTGGAATAAAGGTATTCAGGCCATTGGGGCGACGCGTGGTGAAGTTTATTCGCACCTTATTCCACTCAGCGGTGGCGTGTTTAGTGTGCTGTTTCTCAATGTACCGTTACACGGTTTTCATCTCGTCAGCGCTCTGCTTATCACGCTGGGAATTGCACTTTGCTCGATGGCTACAAAGCAGAAGCTTTTAGCTCCTGACCCATACAGTCGATAAAATATTCGTAAGCCGGAGTCAGTACCTGGTCTTTTCGCAGCATAAAACCAAAGGTGATATCGGGTAGTTGCCTCTGAATATTGAGCGGTACTAATTTGCCTTGCCCTGAGCGAGCGTGCAGCAAAAAATCTGGCCAGATGCTGACGGTGTTAGCATCCTGCGCCAGTGCGGAATAAAGCCCCCAGGAGGTGCAAATATTCACCTGCTCAGGTTCCTGTACGTTTTGCTCCCCCACCAGTTCTTGCCAGAACGGTTGCCAGCTTTCCCGTGTGTGGCTGCACAGCCACTGCGCTTCAGAGAGTTGATTCAGGTTTGTGGCGTTGACCAGCGGGTCGTCTTCCGCCACCGCCAGAATTTGTGGCCAGTGCTGCAAAGCAATCAGGCGAAACTCAGCAATCGGGTCGGTTTGCGCCACAAATGCCAGGCACAAGTCAAAATCGCCATTGCGTAATCCATCAATGATTTGCCCAGGCATGCCTTCGTGAACGTTAACTCTGGCCTGCGGGAAGCGTAAGCGAAAGCGACGCAAAGCCTCGTAAACCGGAACGGTTGCCGAAAGCAAAGAGACACCAATATTCAAACTGGCATGGGATTGCGCTTTCATGGCGGCAATTTCATGTTCTGCGCGGCTGATTTCTGTCATTACGGTGCGCGCGTAACGAAGTAGCGTGTTGCCATATGCAGTGAAACGCACGCCAGCTCCACTGCGCACCAGTAACTGCACACCTAATCTGGATTCGAGTTCTTTGATACTGCGCGTTACGCCCGGTTGAGATAACCCCAACTCACCAGCGGCACCGATCAGCGTTCCGTGTCGGGCAACTGCCACTAAGATCCGCAATTGAGATGTTTTGATAAACCCTCCGCTATAACTGTTTGTTATAGGCATAAGAAACTGGAAATTGACCAATGATTTCAGTCTCTTCTAGCATCATAAAGCCGGCCGTTTTGCGAACTCAGTATAATAGAGGGCTTTATAAGTGGTGAACAATAACCTTGATTTGACGGTAAATATTGCTGAGTTAGTAGCACTACGCCGTGATTTACATGCCCATCCCGAAATTGCTTTTGAAGAAACTCGCACCAGTGAACGTGTCGCAAATTGCCTGCAGCAATGGGGAATCACCCATTGGCGCAATATTGGCGGCACGGGTGTTGTTGGCGTGGTGGAAGGCGAGCGCGGCCAGGGGCGCACTATCGCTCTACGAGCGGATATGGATGCGCTGCCGATGGAAGAAGAAGGCAATCCGGAATATCGCTCAACTCATGCGGGCGCTTTTCATGGCTGTGGGCATGACGGGCACACCGCCATGTTGTTAGGTGCGGCGCAGTGGTTTAGCCAAAACCGCGATTTTGCCGGGAAAGTAGTGTTCTTGTTCCAACCTGCTGAAGAAAACGGCGGTGGCGCACTAGCGATGCTGGAGGCTGGTGCTGAAACGCAGTTTGACTGGGATGAAATTTACGGGCTGCACAATGCCCCACACTTTGCGCCAGGGACTTTTGGCGTGCTGGATGGCGCAATGCTCGCCTCATGTGACGATGTGTTGATAAGCATCGATGGCGTGGGTGGGCACGGTTCCGCGCCAGAGCTAACTCGCGACCCGGTGATTGCCGCAGCACAACTGGTCTGCGCATTACAAACGGTAGTCAGTCGCACCATCTCTCCTTCAGAAATGTCGGTGCTGAGTATCGGTAGCATGCATGCCGGTAGCACGCCGAACGTGATCCCAGCCCATGCAACACTTGCTGGCACCTTGCGCACCTTTAACGAGGCGGTGCGCGCCCAGGCAAAACGCCGTATTGAGGCAATTTGCGAAGGGGTGGCCAAAACCTGCGAATGCGCGATTAGCGTTGGTTTTGCCAATGGCTCACCGGCAACCGTTAACCATCCGACCCAGGCCGAGGCCGCAGCAAAAAGTGCCGAAAAGGTGTTTGGCAAAGACAATGTTTTACGCAGTTTCCCGCCAATGAACGGTTCTGAAGATTTCTCAGAGTTTTTGTTACGCAGGCCAGGTGCTTACGTGCTGCTTGGCCAGGGCGGCGTTTTTTGCCATCACCCAGAATACGATTTTAACGACGATGTACTGCCGCTGGGCGTGCGCTATTTCATTACCCTCGCCCTTGACCGCCTTTGTGCATAACAGCGCTAACTGACTATCACCGGAGTAAAAGATGAACAAATACGTTGCAGGAGTTTGTGGGTTGCTGGCATTGACGGTCTGCCAGTCCGTTCAGGCGCAAACATTACGTTTTGGTACCGACCCCACTTATCCACCTTATGAATCGAAAAAGCCTGACGGCAGTTTGGTTGGCCTGGATATTGCGATTGGTAATGAGATCTGCAAAACCGCAGGCGTCACCTGCCAGTGGGTGGAGTCCGGTTTTGATGGCTTAATTCCGGGGCTGAACGCCAAAAAATTCGATGCGGTTATCTCCTCGATGGCCCCGAATGCACAACGCCTGAAAGTTATCGACTTCAGCCAGACATTGTATGAAGACGACAGCCGTTTAATTTCCGCCAAAAGTGCACCACTGAAGCCTGAGGCAGCATCATTGAGTGGGAAAAATGTTGGCGTATTACAGGGCTCAGTGCAGGCGAAATATGCTGATGCGAAATGGCGTTCGCAAGGTGCCAACGTGACAGAGTACCCGGATCAGCAGTCGATTTACGGCGATTTAGCCAATGGCCGACTGGATGCGACCTTTGTCATTGCCACCTCAGGGCAGTCTGCATTTCTCGACCAACCCATTGGCAAAGAGTACGCCTTCTCTGGTGAGCCAGTGAAAGACCCGATGCTTTCAGCCAATAGCGCCATCGGTGTGCGCAAAGGTGATGATCAGACGCTGAAATTCATCAATGATGCTCTCACCAAAATGATGCAGGACGGCACTGTTGCCCGGCTGGAAAAAGAGTATCTTGGCAAGCATTAATCTTTGGCTGCCTCAGTTAGTGTTGAGGCAGCGTTTTATTTTACTGTTTGAGTTATCGGCGTGAATTCTGAAGACTGAGACAATAATTCAGTACGGCAAAATTCACGCATCCAAAGGGGCATTTCTATTTAGTTATCGCAGTGACCTTGCTGGGCCAGTTTCACTTCCGGTTTGGAAACTACGCGCTTACCTTCGGTTTCAGAAGATTCGCTCAAACCTGCGCCACCGACAAAAGCCCCCATCTTGATATATTGTCTGATGAAGTAGTTTTTTCCTGCTTGCATGAATAACGACAAATCATTTGGAGAGAATTCGGACTCAGTAGAAATTTTGTGCGTCTGGTTACCTGTTACCTGCGTATAGAAGAACGTTCTGTCCGCGGTTTCACCCACACATTTCCCATCGACATACACATCTTTTTTAAGCGATTTACCCGCAAAGCTATCGCGATAAATATATAGCCCAGCTTTATCTTGCTCTGGAGCAGGGAATGCTTTGGCATTAATAGATTCTTGCTCTGGAGCCAAAGGGACGCTTGCACAACCACTGAGAAGTAAGGCGGCTAAAACAGAGGCAGAGAGAAATAAATTTTTAGTTTTCATTTGCACAAATCCTTTTATATAAGCTGTATGTTTTTTATTTATTGCACGCAAAAAGCCACAAGTATCTGAAAGACACTTATTTACGCTTGAGAATTTAAGACGGAATAATGTCGCCAATAATAAATAAAACGTCAAGCAATCAATGGGATAAACACCAATAATGGTAGGGTATGTATCTGACCGTTCCTTAACTACAATTTCCCCAAGAATCTTCCTGGTACAATAAATAAAGACTCGCATTCACTACCGGTCTGAATAATATGAGCACCAACAAAATATCGTAAACATAAAATTACACCTCATGTAACTCTCATTTGACGGAGTCGTAACAATCCCTTACCCTGCGCGGCATAATCTCGTTATTACAAGCGTAAATTCAGAGGGAAGCGTGAAGAATCGCACTCTTGGCAGTATCTTTATCGTCGCCGGTACCACTATTGGCGCAGGAATGTTGGCAATGCCGCTGGCTTCAGCAGGTGTTGGGTTTGGAGTGACTTTCCTGTTGCTCATCGGTTTGTGGGGGTTGATGTGTTACACAGCACTGCTTCTGGTCGAAGTTTATCAACACGTTTCCGCAGACACCGGGCTTGGCACCCTTGCCCGTCGCTACCTTGGACGGCCGGGGCAATGGCTTACCGGCTTTAGCATGCTGTTCCTGATGTATGCGCTGACGGCGGCGTATATCAGCGGTGCGGGCGAATTGTTATCGGCAAGCCTGAGCCAGTGGTTTTCTACTAACATTTCGGTCACCACTGGGGTTTTGCTGTTCACGATTGTTGCCGGAGGCATTGTTTGCATCGGTACCCATATGGTGGATATGTTCAACCGCGTGTTGTTTAGCGCCAAGGTGATTATGTTGGTGGTGATGCTGGGGCTGATGATGCCGCACATCCATCATACTAATTTGCTGACATTGCCGCTGGAGAAAGGCCTCGCACTTTCGGCGATTCCGGTGATCTTCACTTCGTTTGGCTTCCACGGCAGCGTACCGAGTATTGTCAGTTACCTTGATGGCAACCTGCGCAAACTGCGTTGGGTGTTTATCATTGGCAGCGCAATCCCGTTAGTTGCCTATATCTTCTGGCAAGTTGCCACGCTGGGTGCGATTGATTCGGGTGTGTTTAGCGGGCTGTTAGCTAACCATTCAGGGCTGAATGGTTTATTGCAGGCGGTTCGTGAAGTGGTGGCCTCGCCGCATGTCGAATTGGCGGTGCATCTGTTTGCGGATCTGGCGCTGGCAACTTCATTCCTGGGTGTGTCGTTAGGATTGTTTGATTACCTGAGCGACCTGTTCAACCGTAAACGTAATGCATCGGGCCGTGCGCAAACAGGTTTGATGACGTTTGTGCCGCCGTTGGTTTTCGCCCTGTTCTACCCGCAAGGGTTTGTGATGGCGCTGGGTTATGCCGGTGTTGCTTTGGCAATACTGGCGCTAATCATCCCGTCACTTTTGGTCTGGAAAAGTCGCCAGACTCAAAAAGAGCCTGGCTACCGTGTCGCTGGTGGCAAACCGTTGCTGATTCTGGTATTTGCCTGCGGTATCGCCGTGATTGTGATTCAGGCGTTGATTGCATCCGGCGCATTGCCGGAAGTGGGTTAATTACACAAGCCCTGTGTTAACGCGTTTGCCTATCTCTTTAAGCTGCGAGTACTTCTCAAGCAGAGATGGGCCATCATCAAGGCTCATGGCAAACATCCACATGTAGGTCATGACAGAGTAAATATGCCCGGCGTTCCCGACACCTTTCACGGTCATAAGCCAAATGGTCATCGCGAACAGGAACGCTGCGGCAATACCAATAGATAAATAGCCGTATGCCTCCCGGTCGGACAAACGAATACGCACACGCGCCAAAAAGTTGTAATGCTTGTTCAGTGTGTTTTCACTGGCTGTGCCGACAAAACCCACCTCTTTTTCCAGCCTGTCGTTGAGTTTCTCATACAACATTTCGTTCTTGCGCGTATAGCTCGGCAGAAACATCGCGAAGAATATCAACACGCCAAAACAAGCGACACCTGCCCAAAACTCGATAGTCAGCAACATAATCACTGCGCCGATAATTGACGCGACAGAGGTAATCAGTAGCGGCAGGTGTGTTTCGAAGAAATTGACAAATTCACGTGACAACGTCACGCGAGCAGCGATGGTCGAATGACTATGATCATCCTCGCGCTGTGCAAGGATCACCGGTACGGCAAGACCGGCATAGATTCTGGCAAATGTCCGGGTATCCATGCTGCGGCGTGCAGCGCCTATCGCCCACATCACAAAGACCACCAGCGCATACAGCAATGCATGTAGCGGTTGCCCTTTAATGATGGCGTTGATGGCAAAACCCGCCATCAGCGGATAAAGCAGGTAGATAATATTTTCGGCGACCACCAGCATCAGCGTCACAACGAGCTTTTTTCTGTGGAGTCTGGCGAGTTTTTTTAAGGTGTTTAATGCACCGCGCGAAGGTTTAAGTTGAGCGGTTTGTAAGGTTTCCATGACTTTAATTTCTTAGATTGTTATCCTTGAGCGGTTGCTCAACGAATGGAAAGAGTCTATTTGAGCACTTGCTCAAAGTCAACGAAGGTACTGTGATGAAAGAAAAAGCGACTGTTCTAAAAGAGAATATTCTTGATGCGGCGATTGCCCTGTTCACCGAAAAGGGCGTAGAAAAGGTCACCACGCGTGAGCTTACGGAGCAAGTTGGCATCGCCCGTAGCCACATTTATCACTACTTCCCGGACTGGCAGACACTGTGCATCGAGGCGTTTTCGCGCTTTATGTACGCGGATCTGGAAACCTTTACCCAAAAGAGCCGCGCGCTGCCGCCGGAGCAAGGTTTATCCGTTTTTATCGAAGACTATTTACCCGACCGCGCGGATGCCGTTTGGGAGTTGTACAGTTCGCTGTGGCGACTGGCGGTGCATAACAAGGTGTATGCCGATTTTGCGCTGGCGTTAACCGAAAAGTGGGATGCGTTGCTGGCGAGTATTATTCATGACGGCATCGAAAGCGGCGTGTTCCGCCAGACGGATGTTTTGCGTGTCACCCGCCAGCTTGGCGCATTGCTGAACGGGTATTCGGATCAACTGATTATCGACAGCGCGCCGCTCGCCAGAGAGCAGGCGCTGGAGGATATTCACGGGTTTATTGAGCAGGTACTGCTTAGGGATAAGTAATGCCCGGCGGGTTAATCTCAGACGCCGCAACTTCTTCGCCCTTTTCTCCCCAACGGTCGAGAACTTGCTGATATTCGCCACGTTTCACCGCGCCATCCAGCGCGGCCTGTAGCGCATAAACCAGACCATTACCCTTTTTGGTAGTCGTGGCGACATACGCTTTTTTAGGCCCAAGCCCCACAACACGCGTTTTCCCGGTTAATGCCGCTTTGTAGGCGGCGACACTTTGCGGGCCAAACGTTGCATCTGCACGCCCCGCCTGAATATACAAATTGCCGGAAGCGTCATCCGTCAGGTAAATAGGCTGCGCAGGTTTACGCCCTTCACGTTCGTTTTGTTCATTCCAGCCCAGGAGGATTTTTTCCTGATTGGTTCCAGAACCCAAAATAATACGCAGGCCGGAAACATCTGCTGGCCCGGCAATCTTTTGAATTGGGCTGTCTGATTTCACCGAAAATGCCAGCGAATCTACGCGATAGGTCGCAAAATCAAACTTGGTTTTACGCTGCTCGGTTACCGCAATATTCACCAGTGCCACATCGTAGCGACCGGATGTAATGCCAAGCGGCCAGTCTTCCCAGGCGGTAGGCACCAGTTTGAGCTTCAGCCCTAAACTATCGGCCAGCAAACGTGCAATATCAGGATCGCTGCCGATCCTTGTGCGGTTATCACTCGCCAGCATCGCCAGCGGTGGCGAATTTAGTGCTGAAATGGCGACTGTAAGCGTACCCGGCTCAACAAATTTATAGCCCTGAGGAATTTTACTGATAGCCACCGGGTCTTTAGCCGTATGTATCGGCACTTCATTAGCTTTAAGATCGAGACTTCCCTGTGCAAAGCTCGCCGAACTCACTATCAACAGCGCCAGTGGGACAAATTTCATAACTGCTCCTTAGAGAACTTTTGATAAAAACTGACGCGTTCGCGAATGTTGTGGATGGTTAAGCACTTCGTCGCTGCTGCCTTGCTCAACGATTTTCCCGTCGACCATAAACACCACGTTATCCGCCACTTCCCGGGCAAAACCGATTTCATGCGTCACCACCACCAGCGTGGTGCCGGAACGGGCGAGTTTTTTAATCACGTCTAACACTTCGCCCACCAGCTCCGGATCGAGTGCGGACGTAGGTTCATCAAACAGCATCACGCGTGGACGCAGTGCCAGCGCTCGCGCAATGGCGATACGTTGTTGCTGCCCACCGGAAAGATGGCGCGACCAGGCATCCGCTTTATTACGCAGTCCCACCACATCGAGCAGTTGGTAGGCTTGTTCAATCGCCGCTTTACGGCTCAGCTGTTTATGAGCAATCGGTGCTTCAATCAGGTTTTCCAGCACCGTGAGATGCGGGAACAAATTGAAGTTTTGAAACACATAGCCGACGTTAATGCGCTGACGCAGGATCTCTTTTTCTTTGAGTTCATACAGTTTGTCGCCAGCCTGACGATAGCCAATGTAATCACCATCTATCTGGATGAAACCCTCATCTACACGTTCAAGATGATTAATCGCCCGCAGCAAGGTTGATTTGCCGGAACCTGACGGCCCAAGTATCACCGTGACCGAACCTGGTTCCAGTTCCAGTGAGACGTTATCCAGCGCTTTATGGCGGCCAAAATATTTACTCACACCGGTAATCGAAATTTGGCCAGTCTGGTTATGGGGTTGGTACATGGGCGGCCTCCTGAGTCTGCAGCACCGGTTGATGTGACGGATTACGAGCGGGAGTTTGTTGATTAATCGCCGAGCGGCGCTCACTACGTGCCAGCCAACGTTCGACCAGATGTTGAATCAGCGACAGTACGCTTGTGATAACCAGATACCAGACCGCCCCCACCATTAGCAGTGGGATCACTTCCTGAGTGCGGTTGTAGATCATCTGAATGGTGTAGAACAGCTCAGGCATCGCCAACACGTAAACCATCGCCGTGCCTTTAGCGAGACTGATAATTTCATTAAAACCTGAAGGCAAGATGGTGCGCAGCGCCTGCGGCAGAATAATACGCAGCGTACGTCGCCATGCGGGTAACCCTAATGCCGCTGCCGCTTCATATTGCCCGTGATCCACGCCAAGGAAACCACCGCGAATAATCTCGGCTGTATAGGCACTTTGCACTAACGTCAGCCCAACCACGGCGGTAGAAAACTGCCCCAGCACGTTTATCGTTTGGTAACTTCCCCACTGAATTTGGGTAAACGGAATACCAATCGAGAGCGTGTCGTACAGATAGGAGAAGTTATAGAGAATAATCAGCACCACGATCAGTGGCAGTGAACGAAACAGCCAGATATAGCTCCACGCAAGGCTATTTAGCAGCCACGAAGATGAAAGCCGTGCCAGCGCCAACATTCCGCCAATCACGACACTCAGCACAGTCCCTATTAGCGTCAGCAGTAAAGTTTGTGCCAGTCCTTCAAGAATCACCGGGTCAAAGAACCAGCGGGCAAAGACGCTCCACTCCCAGCGGGGGTTAAATGCAACCGACTGGATAACCACAGCCAGCACAAACAGAGCGATAATTGCACCGAGTGTTCTGAGTGGATAGCGCGCAGGAACCACTTTTATCGTTGATGGGGTATGCATAAGTATTCCTCAGGCCGTTTTGCTCAGACGAGCCAACTCTTTGGTAAAACGTAAGCGGCCGTCGAACGGAGCCACACTGTATTCTTCCCGGTTACGGTGAATATCAAACTGCGGTTGGTAGCCAAGACTCAGATAAAGCTTCACCGCTTCTGGCTGGCGAAAACCGGTAGTCAGATAGATATGGCGATAACCGGCAACCTGCGCCCGACTTTCCAGTTCACGCATCACACGCTGAGCAAGCCCTTGTTGGCGTAATGCAGGATGCGTCCAGATACGTTTAACTTCGGCTGTCTGTTCGTCGAATGGCTTATAAGCGCCTGTGGCAATAATTTCACCGTCACGCTCCAGAACAATAAACAGGCCCTGCGGTGCCAGGTACCATTCGGTAAGTTCTACTTCGGCATCACGGGAAAAATAGTCCCCGTATCGCGCTTCATATTCGCCAAATAACCCAGCAATGATCGGCTGTAGCTCTGGCGCCTCAGGTGAAACATCACGAAATTGTTCACGCATGTTCTGCTCCTTAATCGCCAAGACCGGCTGGGTTAACTTCTGATGAAGGGATTTGCTCTACACCTTCTCCCCAGCGATTCAGTACTTTGTGGTAATCACCATTTTTGATGACGCCATTAAGCGCGGTTTGTACCGGTTCCACGAGTCCACTGCCTTTCTTCAACGTGACGGCGATATGCGCAGCTTTCGGCCAGCCGCCATCAACCACGCCAACTAATTGGGTTTTCTGCGTGAGTGCTGCCTTCCAGGCTCCCGTTACATTGGGGCCAAAGAACGCATCCGCGCGGCCGGACTGCAATGCCAGCGTTTGTGCCGCATCGTCTTTGGTATAAACCGGGGTGAAAGGTTTAAGCCCTTTCTTCAGGTTCTCTTCATTCCACGCCAGCAAAATAGATTCCTGGTTGGTTCCCGAGCCGACAATAATGCGCAGCCCGGCAATATCCTCTGCTTTCTCAATCTTCTTGATTGGGCTGTTGGCTTTCACGTAGAACCCTAGTGAATCTTTACGGTAGGTGGCGAAGTCAAATTTCTGTTTGCGCTCTTTGGTCACGGTAATATTGCTGATTGCCGCATCGTATTTCCCCGATGCCACACCCAATGGCCAGTCTTCCCAGGATGTGGGTACAACGTTGAGCTCAAGTCCTAAGCTGTCAGCCACCAGACGGGCAATATCGACTTCGCTGCCGAGCAACGTTTTGTTGTCTTCAGCAAACACGGTCAGTGGTGGTGAGTTCAGCGCTGCAACTGCCACGGTGAATTTACCGGGAACCGCAAAATGATGATCTTTTGGCAGCTGTGCCACAGCCGATGGATTCACGGCCGTGTTAATCGGCGTTTTATTGGCTTCGAGGCTGACGCCAGTGCCGTTAATGGTGACCTCTTGCGCCAGAGTTTGTGCCGAAGAAAGTGCCAGAGCGATAGCAAGGATTAGCGATATTTTTTGCATAGCAGGTTCTCTTTTTTATTGTGATGTTTGGTGTTTGTTACGAAAACTGATTTACGGGTTCTGCCAGGCCCAAACTTTCGCGCAGCGTGGCGCCGGGATACTCCCTGCGGAACAACCCGCGAGCTTGCAGAACCGGGACCACTTCATCGACAAAGCGTGGGAAGGTATCTGGTGTACCGCCCTGAATAATGAAACCGTCGGCGGCATAGCTTTCAAACCACTGCTGCAACCCATCTGCCACCTGCTGTGCCGTCCCGGAAAAACGTGGGCGCGGTGATGCGGCTTCAAGTGCCACCTGGCGTAGCGTCAGATTGCGAGTGTGAGCATTACGTTTGATTTCATCTGTAGTACTGCGGAAGCTGTTCTGCCCCAGGTCTCCGAGATCCGGGAACGGCTCATCAAGCGGATACTGGCTAAAATCGTGGTGCTCAAAGTAGCGGCCGAGGTAATTCAGAGCATCGTTAATTGAGACCAGTGCGGCGGTCGTTTGATACTGGTTCTCCACATCGTCAGCATCTTTGCCAACAATCACGCTCACACCCTGGAATATGTGCAGGTCTTCATGACGGCGGCCATGAGTTTCCAGCTGTTGTTTAACATCCCGATAGAAATGTTGCGCTTCTTCAAGGGTTTCATGATGGGTGAAAATAGCATCTGCATGGCGGGCGGCTAATTTCTTGCCGTCGTCTGATGCGCCAGCCTGGAATACAATCGGACGCCCTTGCGGCGTGCGGGAAATATTCAGCGGCCCTGCTACCTGGAAGAAATCTCCGCGATGATCCAGCGTATGTAATTTATTGGGGTCAAA
The DNA here is from genome assembly GCF_021282405.1 of Buttiauxella cochleicola. Lineage (NCBI taxonomy): Bacteria > Pseudomonadati > Pseudomonadota > Gammaproteobacteria > Enterobacterales > Enterobacteriaceae > Buttiauxella > Buttiauxella cochleicola. Next base: position 417,206 of record NZ_JAJSOU010000001.1, on the reverse strand, counting down.
GAATTGCCCACTGGCTTTATCACGGATAAATGCATCTTCTTCCCAGGAATCCCACAGCCCTTTCACCACATCCAGATATTCATCAGCAATGCGGTACCGCAGCGCATGTTCCGGATGTTTTTCACGGGAGAAGTTCTTCGCCGAGCCTTCCAGTGGCGATGTCACCACGTTCCAGCCCGCACGCCCTTTACTCAAATGGTCAAGGCTTGCAAACTGGCGAGCGACGGTAAAGGGTTCACTGTAGGAGGTAGACAGTGTGCCAACCAACCCCAAATGCGAAGTGACGCTGGCTAATGCTGACAGCACCGTTAATGGCTCAAATCTATTCAGGAAGTGAGGGATCGATTTTTCGTTAATATATAAACCGTCTGCGACAAATAAAAAGTCCAGCTTGCCCGCTTCTGCTTTTAACGCCGTATCTTTCACAAATTCAAAACTAATGCTGGCATCAGCAATAGCTGCCGGGTGACGCCATGCCGACATATTTCCTGATGCGCCATGTAAGATTGTTCCAAGACGCAGTTGTCGATTATTTGACATATGTACCCCTATATTTTGGCCGCACGCATCCCGGGGAGTGATACCCCTGCAAATGAGCAATAGTTAATTTTTTAGTAATGCCTGTTCGGCAAGTGTCGCGAAATATCGCGCCGCATTCTCAATTAATGCCTCATCCGGATTAAACGCCGAATGATGTAAACCATAAGGGCTGGCGCTACCAATACTGACAAACGCACCGGGAATGGTTTGCAGATAAACAGCAAAGTCTTCGCCACCCATATGCAGTTCGGAGGTTTGTGTGTTGTAACCCACGCTTTCTGCGACCTGCATAGAAAATGCCGCCCATTTCTCATCGTTGATTAACGTCACCGGCCCGTTAAACCACTCCACGTCAATCTGAGCACCAAATGCACTGGCTAAGCCGGAAGCAATTTCGCGGATGCGTTTCTCGACCTGTTTTTGAATATCGCCATGATGCGTGCGCACCGTTCCTTCAAGCTCAACGTTTTCAGGCAGTACATTCCAGGTATTACCTCCCTGTATGCGTGTCACACTTACGACCACTGAATCCAGCGTATCGATATCGCGACTGGCGATAGTTTGCAGTGCGATAACCAGCTGGCTTGCCAACACAATAGGGTCGTGGCCTTCATGTGGGCGAGCGGCATGCGCACCTTTCCCTTTCACCCGCAAAACAAAGCGATCGACATTGGCATAGAATGCGCCGCCTCTGGTGGCAAAGGTGCCGACAGGTAAACCGGGTTCGTTATGCATTCCAAAAATGGCTGAGACATTTTCCAGCGCACCGGCCTTAATCAATGCCTTTGCGCCGGTAAAGTTTTCTTCTGCCGGTTGAAACAGCAAGCGAACGCGACCCGCCAATTGGTTTTCACGCTCCTTAAGTAACAAGGCTGCGCCGAGGATCACGCTGCTGTGAACATCATGCCCGCAGGCATGCATCACGCCGTCATGTTGTGAGCTAAAAGAGACGCCGCTGGTTTCATGAATAGGCAGTGCATCAATATCAGCACGCAGCGCAATCACCTTATCGCCGTGCCCTACTTCAGCCACCACACCAGTGGCTAGTGTGTACGGCAACAGACGCAGCCCTGCGGATTCCAGCCAGTGCCTTATACGAGCGGTAGTTGCCACTTCCTCGCCGGACAGTTCAGGGTTTTGGTGGAGCTCACGTCGCCAGTCGATAAGCTGTTGTTCGAATGTCTGTGGGGCAAATGTCATTGTCATCCCCTTACCAGGCTTCATGCTGTGCAGTAAAGGAGGTGGCAAAATCAGACACGGGTTTCTCGGTCGTTTTACCTGCCAACAAACGCAGCGACTGCAAACGTGCTGTCGGGTCGGCAATTGGGGTATCAATAATAAATTCGTCGATGCCAAACTGCTGGCTTAATGCCGCAAGCCCGGCTTGAACTACCTCGGCGGTGCCTTTAAGCAGCGAGGGATCGCGGCGTTCGATTTTTTTGATGGCGCTGCCCGCCTGGCGAGAAAATGCGTGTGCCTGCGCTTCACTGGCGACACTAACGCGTTGGTTGTTTTCAAGCTCAACGCTCCAGATTTCAACCAGACTTGCCAGTGCGTCGGCAGTATCCGCATCCGCTGCCACAATCACCTGCACAGCCACCTGCGTGTCGCGCTGGCTTTTGCTGTGCCAGGCGTTAAGAACGTCGCGCATTAGAGTTTTATCGCCATTCAGATGGGCGGCGTAGACGAAATTCCAGTTAAGATTTGCGGCAAGTTCTGCGCTCTCAAGGCTTGCACCCAGCAAGAAACGCTCAGCGCTTTGTGCAGGAACGGGGGTTGCACGTAAGGTTTCCTCGTCATCCTGCGCTGCTGGTAATGAGAGCCAGTTATCAAGCTGAGTGAGTTTTTCCGCGAACGACTCTTTATCTTGCCCGGCACGTTGCAATGCTTGCGTGGAAAGCGGCAACCCACCCGGCGCTTTACCTACACCGAGATCCACACGACCCGGAGCAAGACTTGCTAATAAATTGAAGTTTTCCGCCACTTTATAAGGGCTGTAATGTTGCAACATCACCCCGCCGGAGCCGACACGAATGCGGCTGGTTTGCCCAACAATCCAGGCAATCAGTAACTCAGGAGACGGACTTGCCAGACGGGAAGTGTTGTGGTGCTCGGCAATCCAGAAACGGTGATAACCCCAGTCTTCGGCCTGTTGAGCCAGATGTAACGTGTGTTTCAGAGCGTCGCCAGGAGTGCCATCCTTTGCGACCGGACTTTTATCCAGCAGGCTGATTCGATAAGACATGCGACAAACTCGTATTGTTTAACATGCCTTAATTAATAAGGTTTTCGCCAACACGAGTGAAACAATTAATTTACATTTGGTTATCCAGTTTCTGGATAAGCCGATTTTCATGACGCAGATAAGGTCATAAATGGTCTATTTTTATATTTGTGAATCTAAGTAAGGTCTTTAATAAACCATTAAAGCCCTATCAGACCAAATATGAGCTATTTGAATTAAAAAAAGACAATAAAGCTCATGCATGATACATTTTTGTATCACAGGCTCACATTTAACCGTTTCCCTGCCTAAATTAAGAGAAAGGGGTCAAAAATGAACTACGACACAGCCACGCTTGCCGACAAACTCCACGCTATGGGCGAATTACTGAATGACGTTAAAAAGGTGGTGATTCTGCGGGCGCAGGAATCTGATCTCACTTTTGATGAACACGTCATTGCTGAATCCGCGCAGTTGGGGCAGCAGTTGAACCAGCGCCGCAAAGAGCTTGATATCGATCTGGCGACGCTGGAACTGCAAACCGGCGTATCCGCATCAACGCTCAAACGCCTGTTTAAAGATCCCGACCAGGTCAAATTCGGTACCGTGTTGCGAGTTGCTGACGCATTAGGAGTGAAGCTGTGCGCCGCCGTGTAGAAGTGTGGTTATACGGTGAACCTGTGGGTGAACTGCGCCAGGACGATGACGGTTTTGCGTTTAGCTACTATGCCGACTATATCGGGCCGCCGCTCTCCTTAAGTTTACCGGTGCGTGTCGGCCACTTTCACAGCCGAACACTACCGCCCTTTTTTGCATCATTAGCACCGGAAGGTTGGTTGAAAATGCGTTACAGCCAACTGCAACAACGCGATGAGCATGATCTACTCGGTATGCTGATTGATAACGGCAAAAACTTGATTGGCGCAGTACAGCTGGTCAACACCCAGGAGGATTAACAATGCGCTGCCACATTCTTTTGACTCCGTTGGTACAGGCCAAAGAGCAGGCGTCAGGTTATTCGAACAAAGGCCTCAAGCACCTGACCAGCTCCGGTAAGGTCAACCCGCAGCTGAGTTTTACGCGCAGTGAATTTATTCACGAATTGCCAAAAGCCCAGCGCGGAATGAGTATTTCCGGGTATCAGCCGAAACTGCAAATGGTGGTACGCGATGGCGAATTTGCGGTGGTAGAGCATCAGGGTGAATACATACTCAAACCCTCTCCGGCCGAATTCCCTCATCTTGCGGAAAACGAACACGCCACAATGACGCTCATGTCGCGACTGGGGTTTGACGTACCACCACATGGATTAGTAAGTTTTGCGCCCGAAGGAAATGATACCGAGCGTGAGTTGGCCTTTGTTATCCGCCGCTTTGACCGGGATATGATAACCGGGGTGGCTATTCACCAGGAACAACTTGATGCGGCGATGAATGTTGGTGAAAAGTACGGCAAAACCGGCAGTGACGGAAAGCAATATGTCAGTTATCAGCAACTGGCTGCGTTCCTGACCCAGCATGTTAACAGCAACCTCGCCTTTAAAATCGACTTGTTCCGCCGTATCGCCTATGCCTATTTGCTGGGTAATAACGATATGCATCTGCGCAATTTCGGGTTGATGCACCCGAGAGTTGGCGAACCCACGCTATCCCCGGTTTATGACTTTGTCTCTGTTGCACCCTATCCGGCTATTTTTAGTTCCGGATTTATGGCGCTGCCCCTGCTTATCTGTGAAGAAGGCGACCGGGAGTTAGCGCCGGGTTTCAAAACGGCATATGGAGAATATCTGGGAATGGATTTCCGGGAGCTTGGGTTAGGAATGGGTTTAACCGAGAAGCTTATTGTGAAACTGCTTAACGATTTGCAAAAAGAGAGCCGGGTTGTGGAGTCCGTATATCGTGATTCATTTATGCCAGCCGAGGCAATTGATGCCACGCTGCGTTGCTACCATCAGCGCCTGGACCGTTTAATGCGGTTAGATGAAGCAGTATTGTAGAGAGATGTCGGATCTCGCTTGCGCTAATCCGACATCTTAATGGCGTATGAACGGGTGGATAACGCATGCGCTTATCCACCGCAGTCACATGACGAAAATCAGAACGTTTCCCAATTCTCGTTTGAATCGCTCACCGAGGCTTTGCGATTTTGTACAGGAGTGAGAGTCAGCTTCGGCTCAACGCTACGGGGTTCTTTTTTGGTTTCCTGGCCAATACGGAACACGGCAACAGCCTGAGTCAGACGGCTTGCCTGATCTTCAAGAGCCGAAGCAGCAGCGGCAGATTCCTCAACCAATGCGGCGTTTTGCTGCGTTACACGGTCCATTTCAGAAACCGCCAGCCCGACCTGGTCGATACCACGGCTTTGCTCATCAGACGCCGAGGCAATCTCACCCATAATATCCGTCACACGCGTGACCGCATTGACGATTTCGCCCATGGTTTCACCAGCACTTTCAACCAGGGTTGAACCGGTATCTACTTTATTGACGGAATCTTCAATCAGCCCTTTAATCTCCTTCGCCGCCTGTGCACTACGCTGCGCCAGGTTACGCACTTCACCGGCAACAACCGCAAAACCACGTCCTTGTTCACCGGCACGTGCAGCTTCGACGGCGGCGTTCAGTGCCAGGATATTAGTCTGGAAAGCGATACCGTCAATCACGCTGGTGATGTCAGCAATTTTCTTCGAGCTACCGGCGATGTCATTCATGGTACGCACCACGTTATCCACCACTTTGCCGCCCTTCTGCGCAGTTTCTGATGCACTTAATGCCAGCTGGCTTGCCTGACGCGCATTTTCCGCATTCTGTTTCACGGTCGCGGTTAACTGTTCCATGCTGGCAGCAGTCTCTTCAAGCGAAGCCGCTTGTTGCTCAGTACGGGAAGAAAGGTCGTTATTACCGATAGAGATTTCGCTGGCACCGCTATAAATCGCATGTGCGCCGTTACGAACTTCGTTCACTGTGCTCACCAGCTCCGACTGCATATGACGCAGGCTTGCTGCCAGTTGGCCCATTTCGTTGGTCCCATGCACATCAATAGAATGCATCAGGTCACCGTCCGCAATATGGCGGATGTTATCAATCAAGCGATGCAGCGGTTCGATAAGGGTTTTCTTGATACCCAGCCAAACGGTAATAATCGCCGCAACAACCAGTGCCAGAATCACAGCGAGGATCCAGATGGCCTGCGAGTAAGACTGGTTATTGTCGTCTACCGCTTGTTGATACAGGCGGTCATTTTGTTGCAGGTAGGTGACGTACTGCTGTTCGAAGCCATCCTGATATTTTTGGGTTGGCTGGTCGAAGAATTCGTTGATTTTTCCTGCGCCAAGCAGTTGAATCAGCTCGGCCAACGCACCGTGGTAAATCACATAGTTGCGTTTGATTTCGTTGATAGACTCTTCGCTCTGACGCGGGTCGCGTGGCAGGGCTTCATATGCCGCCCACTCTTTTTCGGCCTGCTTTAACGACTGGCTGGCAATCAGCATCAGCTCATTTACCGTCGCACCGCTACCGATATTGTTGGTATCCATCATATGGCGGATACCGGCACGGTTTAGCGTGTTACGAGTCTGCAGTAACGCAACCCAGCTGCCGTTGAGTGTGGATTGCTGCTGGCGAATAGTTTGCAGTACGGTGAAGTTTTCTTTGTCGTTTTTCAGCGCGTTGAAGAACAACCCGCCAGACGTCATTTGTAAAATACCGAATAAACCCAGCACAAACAGAAGGCTGGTTACAACTTTTATGCGATTTAACATGCTAATTTGTTCTCATGGCAACAGAAGCATATAGTTTCGGCAGATTTGGGCGAATCTTTATGCTTCATTGTCGAGAACCGGCGAAATTAACTGCGTTCGATATCCTTCGCGGCCTGATCCAGGGTATCGATGATTTTATACAGCGTCTCTTTTGGCAAATCGCTCTGGCCAAGTTTGGTATTGAGCGCCATTTTGAAGTTATGGATGGCGCGCTGTATTTCAGGAAGCCGGCGGTTATCGCCTAATACTCCTAACGATTCAAGCTTCGAGATAAGATGGCCAAGGTGCTCATGTTGTTGAGCGAGTTCGGCATGTCCCTCTTCGGTTAGCATCCACGCTTTTTTGTTACTTTCGCTCTGCACGGCACTGATAAACCCCATCTCCTCAAGCAATGAGAGGTTCGGGTAAATAATCCCAGGGCTTGGCACATACTCGCCTTTTGCCGTGGCCTCGATGGATTTGATCAGCTCATACCCGTGGGCTGTATTGACTGAGAGGAAGTGCAGGATCAGCAGACGAATGTCGTTGGCATCAAACAAACGTTCACGGCGCATCCGAGCTTTGCCTTCCAATCCCCCGTGTTCGTGATGACCATGATGACCACCGTGTAAACCATGCTGTTCATGGCGTTCGTGTTTTGCACAAAAACGATGATGAATATGTTGGATTTTCATGTTCGTTTCCTTATTTGTTATGCCAGTAAGCGACAGCTCGAACGTAATCGGCGTCCAGACCACGGCTTTCCAGCAGCTCATCGCTCAGTTGTTTCACATCGTGCCCTTCGCCGGTAATCCAGACGAAATAGTCAGTCTCCGGGAATTCAATGGTACGGACGTTGCTTGCGATGGATTCGGTATCAAGCCACTCAACGCGTGCATGTTCAAAATCGCTGAGATATTCATGAGTTTGTGCATGGTGACTATTGACCAGCACGACAGGTGAAATGTGTTCGGGTAAGGAGAGCAAGCGGCGACGGACTGCGGGTAAACCACTTTCATCACAAATATAGAGTTGGAATGCGTAATCGGTTGGGATAACGAGAGAGCCTCTTGGCCCGCCGATAAGCAATGTATCGCCCACTGCGGCTTTATCAGCCCACATGCTTGCCACACCGCCGTCGTGAATATAGAAATCGAGCGTCAATTCGATATGTGCGGCATCAAAAGTCAAAGGCGTGTAATCGCGAGAAATGGGACGCAGCCCTTCGCCCCAGACAATGCCGTCGTCGGTAACTGATGGGCGCACAAAGTCGCCGTTTTCAGGTGGGAAGAAGACTTTTACATGGTCATCAAACCCCTGGGAAGAAAAGCCAACCAGTTCAGGACTGGTAAAAACAATACGGTGGAAGCAGCCGGCGACCGTTTGTTTGCTTTTAACGGTTAATTCACGGAATTTGAGCTCGTTTTTTACGCGCTTAGGAAGTTTAGGTTTGGTTTGTGTGGTCATCGGTTTCTCATTATTCATTGCATAAGATATATCATAGATATGTTTTAGCACATGAATATGAGATTGTCGTTATCAATTTTTGCGATTATACAAGTTGCATTCCGCTGAAAATTTAATCAATTTAACTAACTCGTCTCACGGGTCGCAAATTGACAAACCCTTACCAAGCGGCGCTTTCAATTTGCTTTAAGTGGTGCATACACTGGGGCTGGCAGTGACTGCCAGCAAATTCCATTCACCCACCCTCTACCCTAATAATTCGCCATTGAAGCATGACGGGTAGAACAGTCCAGGAGGTTCGCAATGTTTCCTGAGTACCGTGAATTGATCAACGAACTAAAATCCGCTAACCCACGTTTCCTCAGCTTGTTTGACAAGCACAATCAACTCGACGATGAGATTTTACGCCAGGGGGGACCAAAAGGGACGGGATACAACGAAAAGGTCGTGCAGATGAAAAAAGAGAAGCTGCGGCTAAAAGATGAGTTGTATCAGATGTTGAAGAAAGCCAGTCATTAGGTTCGTTGTCAGGAAGGGGGCGCTCCCCCTTCCTTTATACCCGTCATACTTCAAGTTGCATGTGCGTTGGCTTTCCTCTCTCACCCCAGTCACTTACTCAAGTAAGCTCCTGGGGACTCACTGCGTCGCCGCCTTCCTGCAAATCGAATTATTTAGGGTATACCAAGCTAAATACAATCGCGTAAAGCTCATTCAGACCCGGATAAATTTCAGCAATCACTTCCTTGAGCTCTGGCAGCGTCATGTTTTCCTGCCGTGCATGCTCATCGGTCAGTTGGTCAAGAGCCACTGGCGTCACGCTGACCACTTCAATAGTGCAAAAATAAACGTCATCTTCATAACGCCCGACGCGCAGTTGTTGGCCTGCGCTAAAGTGCGATTCAGAGGCATCACGCAATGTAATTGTTTTGCGCCCGGCGACAATATCGCTCTCGAAACGCTGGAAAAAAGTTATGTCATTCATGGAATACCTGGTTAGCTAACCCAAAATCATTCGAGTTGTAGTGATTCGGCTTGAATTATGACGGCTTTTAGAACAAAGAAAACATTAAAGCCACTGGAAAGCTCATTGGCCAGGTCGCACCCACCAGCACAGAGCTTAATAGTTTAATTCGTTTGGTATCATGAGCCAAAAACCAGGTAACAGAAGCAGTGATTAACGACATTACAGCGTAAAAAACCAACATATCTTGATAAAGAGTCATTTTTATAATGGGTAGTTTGAAAAATTTCCCGCAAAATATGCTCTTTTTTATGACTCAGATCAAGTTTTTGCTCCCATCAAACTCCCCTGACCGTCTCGCTTGTTGATTGCACTATATTTAAGTTATCCCACAGGCATTGGGCCTTGGGTAACTGCGGAGATTTTCTATGGGACACTATGTTTTAAAGAAATCAACGAAAGCGACAGCGGAGCCATTTTATTTCGTGCTGAAAGCGTCAAACGGGCAAGTTATTGCACAAAGCGAAATGTACTCATCGAAAGCGGCGGCCCATAAAGGGATTGAATCCGTTCAAAAAAATGCCTCGTCGACGGATGTACGCGACGAAACCGAGTAATTAACAGAAGAAAAAGGATGACGCCAGTTCTCATTATTACGATTTTTCAGGAAAGAAAATGCCGGCGTTATCCTGGTCATTAGGGTGGTAATTAATTATTCCGGGTGAAATTTTACTGATTCATAAACCCTGAGTTAGATAACGACTATCTTTAATAAAAACGGCGGTTTCTCAATCGAGGTCACTATGTTCCTCAACTATTTCGCGCTGGGTGTTCTGATCGTTGTCTTTCTCATTATTTTTTATGGGATTATTATTCTTCACGACATTCCCTACCTGATAGCCAAAGCCCGCAACCACCCTCACGCCGATGCGATTCACGTCGCCGGCTGGGTAAGTTTATTTACTCTGCATGTTATATGGCCATTCTTATGGATTTGGGCAACGCTCTACCGCCCTGAACGCGGATGGGGCATGCAACAAAATGCCGACGCAACACTGGCTTCGTTACAGCAACGCGTAAGCGAACTGGAACAGAAACTGGATAACAACAAAATAACTCCATCGGAGTAATATCATGGATCTGCTCATTATCCTGACGTATGTTGCTTTTGCGTGGGCCGTATTTAAGATTTTTAAAATACCGGTAAATAAATGGACAGTGCCAACAGCTGCCTTAGGCGGGGTATTTTTAATTGGTGCGCTTATTTTATTAATGAACTACAACCACCCTTATACTTATCTCGCACAAAAAGCGGTTATTTCTATTCCACTTACTCCACAGGTAACGGGAATTGTCAGTGAAGTCACCGATAAACAAAATATGATGATTAAAAAAGGGGAAGTCCTTTTTAAAATAGACCCTACGCGCTATCAAGCTCGTGTCGACAGGTTGCAAGCTGATTTAATGACGGAAATTCACAGCACAGAGTCACTCAAATCTCAACTTGATGCTGCTGTGGCCAACACGACCCGCGTCACCGCCGAACGCGACAGACTGTATAAAGACTACCAACGTTATCTTCAGGGCAGCAAAGCCCGTGTGAATCCCTTCTCTGAAAGCGATATTGATAACGCGCGGCAAAACTACCTCGCACAAGATGCGCTGGTAAAAGGCTCAGTTGCTGAACAGTCACAGATCAGAAGCCAGTTAGACAGCATGGTGAACGGCGAACAATCACAGATTGTCAGCCTGCGCGCCCAGCTTGCCGAAGCCAAATATAATCTTAACCAAACCGTTATTCGTGCCCCCAGCGATGGTTATGTCACGCAAGTTCTGATTCGTCCGGGAACCTATGCAGCCGCACTTCCGTTACGTCCGGTGATGGTGTTTATCCCGCAACAAAAACGCCAGATTATTGCCCAATTCAGACAAAACTCTTTGTTACGCTTAGAAGCTGGTGACGAAGCCGAAGTGGTGTTCAATGCGCTACCGGGGCAGGTTTTTCAGGGTAAACTGACAACGGTTCTGCCTGTTGTTCCAGGCGGTTCTTATCAGGCTCAAGGTACGTTGCAATCTCTAACGCTAACCCCCGGAAGTGACGGCGTATTAGCGGTGATTGAGCTCGCACCAAATGCGCAAGTGGATGCCTTACCCGATGGGATCTTTGCACAAGTTGCCGTCTATTCCGACCACTTTACCCATGTCTCTGTGATGCGTAAGGTTTTATTGCGGATGACCAGTTGGATGCACTATTTGTATCTGGATCATTAAGTTGTAAAAAATAATCACCACCTCTCCCGGAGGTGGTGAGATAACGCTAGTGCTTAATCATCACGTGGCGAATAACGGTGTAATCCTCAAGCCCGAATAACGACATATCCTTGCCGTAACCTGAGAGTTTTTGCCCACCGTGCGGCATTTCGCTTACCAGCATGAAATGAGTGTTCACCCATGTACAGCCGTACTGCAAACGAGCACTCAGGCGATGTGCGCGACCGACATCTTTTGTCCAGACTGATGAAGCCAATCCATAACTTGAGTCGTTAGCCCAACCCAGAACCTGCTCCTCATCATCAAAGGTCGTGATACTGACCACCGGGCCGAACACCTCTTTTTGCACGATGTCATCTTCCTGCTTCGCACCGGCAAGCAGAGTTGGCTGGAAGTAATATCCCGGCCCTTCTACTTTCGAGCCCCCCGTCACCACTTTAACGTGCGCCAGCGCTTTGGCGGCATTCACCGCAAGGCTTACGCGCTCAAGGTGAGCGGCGGAACTTAGTGGCCCGAGCTCGGTGGATTCATCGTCTGGCGCACCATATTTCAGGCTGCTGACCGCTTCCCCCAGTTTTTCCACCAGTTTGTCGTAAATACCCTTCTGGGCGTAAATTCGGCACGCGGCAGTACAGTCTTGCCCGGCGTTGTAATATCCGAATGTGCGTACACCTTCGACGACGGCATCTAAATCCGCATCATCAAAGACAATCACCGGCGCTTTGCCGCCCAGTTCCATATGGGTGCGCTTAATCGAAGGGGCAGTATGGCTGATAATATGCTCGCCGGTGGCAATTGACCCGGTTAAGGAGACCATGCGTACTTTCGGGTGACCGGTCAGCACATCACCCACCGTTTGCCCACGTCCGAACAATACGTTCAATACGCCAGCCGGGAAAATATCTTTTGCCAATTCAGCGAGTTTGAAAGCAGTAAGCGGTGTGATTTCGGAAGGCTTGATCACTACACAGTTACCCGCGGCGAGTGCCGGGCCGAGCTTCCAGGCCGCCATCATTAGTGGATAGTTCCAGGGTGCAATAGATGCCACCACGCCCACAGGGTCACGGCGAATCATCGAGGTATGGCCACTGAGATACTCCCCCGCCGCCAAACCATTCAAACAGCGGCTTGCTCCCGCAAAGAAACGGAATACATCCACCACAGCCGGGATCTCATCATTCAACACACAATGATAGGGTTTGCCGCAGTTTTGCGATTCCAGGCGGGCAAATACTTCGCCATTTTGCTCGATAACATCTGCCAGTTTTAGTAGATGTTCCGAACGCTCTTTTGGCGTGGTTTGCCCCCAGGTAGCAAAAGCAATATCTGCAGCCCGTATCGCATCGTTTACCTGATCCGCGCTGGCTTCCGCAATCTCAAGCAGCACTTCCCCAGTCGCCGGATTGTATACCGGCAATTTTTCCCCAAGGCCTTGCACTAACTGGCCGTTTATTAATAGCTGGCTTTGCATAGTGATACCCTTTTCAACATTATTTACCGCTGCCCGCGACTTCATCTCCACCACGGCTCAGCCAGTACGCCCCTAAAATCGGAATGGTTGTCATCAACATCACCATTAGCGCCACCACATTCGTGACCGGAACTTCGCGCGGACGCCCTAATTGGTTGAGCAGCCACAGCGGCAATGTGCGTTCATGTCCGGCGGTAAAGGTAGTGACGATAATTTCATCAAACGACAGCGCAAATGCCAACATGCCTCCGGCGAGTAATGCAGACCCCAAATTAGGTAAAATGACATAGCGAAAGGTCTGCCAGCCGTCGGCACCAAGATCCATCGACGCCTCAATCAAACTGTAAGAGGTACGACGAAAACGAGCGATGACGTTGTTAAACACAATAACGACGCAAAACGTTGCGTGCCCAACCACGATGGTGAAAAAGCCCGGTTCAAAATTCATCATCTTGAAGGCGGTTAACAGCGCAAGACCCGTGATAATTCCCGGCAAAGCAATCGGTAACAGCAACAATAACGAGATGGCATTTTTGCCGAAGAATTCACGCCGCCACAGTGCAGCGGCAGCCAGTGTGCCAAGGATCAAAGCAAGTATAGTTGCCAGTGCGGCAATTTTAAGTGACAACGTAACAGCATCAAGAATGTCACTGCGCGATGCCGCTACGCTGAACCAGTGCAACGTCAGTCCTTTTGGCGGGAAGCTAAATGCCGCCTCTTCGGTGTTAAACGCGTAAAGAGCGATTATCACTAGCGGGAAATGCAGGAAGATAACCCCGCCCCAGGCGGCAATTTTTAGCAGTAATGGTGCGCGTTCAGAGTGCATCGAAGGCCCCCAGTCGTTTCACCAGTGAAAGATAAATAGCGATTAATACAATCGGCACCAGGGTAAACGCAGCCGCCATCGGCATATTGCCTATCGCGCCTTGCTGGGAATAGACCATATTGCCGATGAAATACCCTGGCGGCCCCACTAACTGCGGCACAATAAAGTCACCCAGCGTGAGCGAAAACGTAAACACTGAACCTGCGGCCACACCAGGAATTGCCAGCGGTAAAATCACATGGCGGAAGGTTTGCGACGGGCGTGCGCCTAAATCTGCCGATGCCTGTAATAATGACGGCGGCAAACGCTCAAGAGCGGCCTGAATCGGCAAAATCATGAACGGCAGCCAGATGTAGAGGAACACCAGGAAGCGCCCAAAACCGGATGTGGATAGCGTATTACCGCCCACAGCTGGAATGGTCAGCATCAGGTTTAATAGCGGTTCCAGTCCCATATGGTTAAGAAACCATTGCGCTACGCCTTCACGGGAAAGTAACAGCGTCCAGGCGTAAGCCTTAACAATGTAACTGGCCCACATCGGCAGCATCACGGCGATATAGAAAAACGCTTTCAACTTGCCGGTGGTGTAGCGCGCCATAAAGTACGCCATCGGGAAAGCCAGCACGGCGCTTGCAAGCGTGACCGCAATTGCCATCGTCAGGGTACGCAGAATAATGTCGTAGTTAGCCGGGTTAAATAGCGCCGCGATATTGGCAAAGGTCAGGTCAGGTGTGACCGACATGGTGAAATCATCGAAGGTGTAAAATCCCTGCCACAGTAGCGTGAGTAACGAACCAAGATAAATAACACCGAACCATAACAGCGGTGGCAGGAGCAGTAAGGCCAACCAGAATCCTGGACGCTGCCACAAAAATGTGGCAATGCGCCGCATCAGGCGGTTGTCAGGATGCGATGTGGGGAGACTCATATCCATTTCATCCTTCCCCCAACAGCGGAACCATCGCCGCACGAGGCCAGACTGCGGTGACCTGCTGGCCAATTTGATAGCGCTCTTCGCTTATAATCCGCTGTGGATTCGCTTCACTGACCAGCAGTTTTTCGCCGTCGGCAAGGCGCAGTTCAAGGCGCGTTGCCGCCCCTTGATAGTGGATCTCCTGAATCATGCCGCTAACGCTGATTCCACCGCTCTGGCCAGAATGATCGTTGAGAACAATATGCTCAGGGCGTAGAGAAAATAGCCCCTCCTCACCGCACACTTTCCCGGAAAGCGCCGGTTGCAACACGTTTGAAGTACCGACAAAACTGGCCACAAATGCGGTGCGCGGCTGCATATACAATTGGCGTGGCGTATCCACCTGCTCGATGCGCCCGTTATTGAACACCGCAACGCGGTCAGACATCGACAGCGCCTCACTTTGGTCGTGGGTGACGAAAATAAAGGTGATGCCCAGTTCACGCTGGAGTTTCTTCAGCTCGCCCTGCATCTGCTCACGCAGTTTAAGATCCAGTGCCCCCAGCGGCTCATCCAGTAACAACACTCGCGGACGATTCACTAACGCTCGTGCCAGTGCCACACGCTGACGCTGGCCACCAGAAAGCTGCGAGGGTTTACGGGCGTGAACAAAGCCGAGCGCCACGCGTTCCAGTGCTTCCTGAGCTTTGGCAAGTCGCGTCTTTTTATCAACGCCTTTCACCATCAGCCCATAAGCGACGTTTTCCAGTACCGTCATATGGGGAAATAAGGCGTAATCCTGGAAAACGGTGTTCACATCGCGTTGATAAGGCGGCACGTCTTGTGCCGGTTTGCCAAAAATAGCTATCTCGCCGGAAGTCACCTGTTCAAAACCGGCAATCAGCCTTAAACAGGTGGTTTTGCCCGAGCCAGAAGGCCCGAGCATCGAGAAAAACTCCCCGTCATCGATATCAATTGAAACGTTATCTACGGCGCGAACATCACCATAAAGGCGCGAGACGTTTCTGAACTGCACTGCGTACGACATAACTCCTCCAGGCTTAGCGGCCACCCATAATGGCGATGTAATCCTGGGTCCAGCGACTGTACGGCACGAATTTACCGCCTTCGGCGACCGGAGTTTTCCAGAACACAATCTTATCGAAGTAGTTGTAGCCGTTGGTTTCACAACCTTTGTCACCCAGAAGCGTACTGGCTTTACAGCCTTCCGCTACCGCAGGCAGTGAGCCAAACCAGGCCGCCACGTCACCCTGGACTTTCGCTTTTAACGAGTGGTCCATCCATTTGTAGGCGCAGTTCATATGTTTCGCATCAGCATGCAGCATGGTGGTATCCGCCCACCCGGTGACGCCCTCTTTCGGGAATACGGTGGCAATCGGCTGGCCTTCGCCTTTCAGGGCGTTAGCCTGATACGGCCAGGCGCTGGAAGCGACTACACCTTCGTTTTTGAAGTCACTCATCTGCACGGTGGTGTCATGCCAGTAGCGGTGAATCAGGCCGTGTTGGTCACGCAGCACTTTTAACACTGCGGCATATTGTTCTTCGGTGAGTTGGTATGGGTCGGTAATGCCCAGTTGTGGCTGTGTGGCTTTCACAAAAAGCGCGGCATCGGCGATGTAAATTGGCCCATCGTAGGCCTGCACGCGGCCCTGGTTGGTTTTTCCATCCGGCAAATCTTGTTTGACGAACACCACGCTCCAGCTGTCAGGCGGTGTCGGGAAAGTTTTAGTGTTGTACATCAGCAGGTTCGGCCCCCACTGATATGGCGTGCCGTAAACTTTATCACCCACGTTAAACCACGATCCTTTCACCAGACGCGGATCGACGTTTTTCCAGTTTGGGATCAGCGCCGTGTTTATTGGCTGCACGCGTTTACCCATAATCAGGCGCAAGGATGCATCGCCCGAGGCGGTAACGAGGTCATAACCGCCCTTCGCCATTAAACTGACCATTTCGTCAGAGGTCGCGGCGGTTTTCACGTTCACCTTACAACCGGTCTCTTTTTCAAAGTCGGTGACCCAGTTGTACGCTTTGTCAGTATCACCTCGTTCGATATAACCCGGCCAGGCGATGATATCGAGCTGCCCTTCACCGGCACCTATTTTGTCTGGAAGCCCCGCCGCCTGTGCAGAAAGCACGGTCAAACAGAGGGTGGAAAGAGACCATATAGCCTGTTTTGTACGCATTGCTGCTACTCCTGTCTGAAAGATGAAGGCGGCACGCTCAAACAATCAGTGCCGAAGTCCAAAAAAATCCCCGTACAAAAACAATAGTCTGCGTAAATATGGCAAGCACAGGGCGGCAAGGAAATTTCACCAGGATGTGATAGACAGCGCAGTAAAGCGCGTACCTGAAATATTTCCCACGGTAAGATAACTGGATGATTTTTAGAGTGTAGATAAGGTGTAAGCGAGGCGGCTAATCTGCGCTATCGATTTTCGCAATTATTGAAATTTCATATGGATGGCGGTGAAAGTGAGGCGTCCGACTGGGGCCGGATAACCGGCCTCTATTCTTTTAAACGCTAACCTAAATCACCACCGCCTACTGGCAAGATAGTTCCCGTGATATAGCTTGCCTCGTCACTTGCCAGAAATAAAATCGCATTAGCCTGCTCAGTAAGCGAGCCATAACGATGCATCAGACTGCTCTCTTTGGTTTGGTCTACTACCTGCTGATACCATTCTTGCTCCTGTGGACTTGGCTGCTCCTGGTTACGAGGAGTCAGGCGTGCAGGCGCCTCTGTGCCGCCCGGTGCCGTGGCATTAATACGGATGCCGCTTCCGGTATATTCCATCGCCAACGATTGTGTTAACGCATTTACCCCACCTTTGGCGGCGGAATATGGCACACGGTTAACCCCACGGGTTGCCACAGAAGAAACATTCACAATCGCACCGCGTTGTTGGGTGAGCATGTAAGGTAATACGGCGCGACATCCCCACAGCGTTGGAAATAACGAGCGTCGGATTTCAGCTTCAATTTGCTCAGCCTGATACTCAGCAAAAGGACGAGCCCATATAGTCCCACCAACGTTATTAACCAACACGTCAATCACTCCGAAGTGCTGATGCGCCTCACTCATCGCCTTTTCAGTGCTCTGCCACTGTTCGAGGTCAGCCTCAATGGCCAGCACTTCGCTACCTTGCTGACGCAAATTTTGCGCAAGTTCGTGAACGTAGCGAGCGCGGTCAATCAAAACCAGTTGCGCGCCCTCCTTAGCGGCTTGTTCAGCAACCTGGCGACCAATGCCCTGGGCCGCCCCGGTAATCACCATTACTTTGTTATGAAATCGCATTATGGCTCCTTAGGCTGCCGCGCTGTCCTTTGCATTCTGGCTGGGAGTGAATTTTTCGTAATGAAAATTCGCCGGGGTTATTTGGCGCTCGCGGAAACTGCGTAAAACCGCATCAACCATCGGTGGTGGCCCGCACAGATACACATCCACCTCACCCTGGTTAAGCAACTCTTCACTGAAGTGATCGGTGACATAGCCTTTTTGTGGGCAGGCGGAGGCTTCATCGGTGACTACCGGCAGCCAGGTCAAGTTTGGCAAGCGAGCCGCCAGTTCGTTAAGTACCTCGACCATCACTAGATCGGTATCTTTCGTCACACCATAAAGCAGCGTAATCGGCTGTTCGGCGGGAGTTTTCGCCAACTGTTTAAGCATGGCAAGAAACGGTGCTAGCCCCGTACCACCGGCCAACATCAAAATCGGGCGTAACGCCGGGCGCAGATAAAAACTACCCATTGGGCCTGAGAGCGTTAATACATCCCCTGCTTTCGCGTGCTGCGCAAGCCAGGTGCTCATCATGCCGCCAGGAACATTGCGAATCAGAAAGCTTGCCTGCGAATCACCAGGTAGCGAACTAAACGAATAGGCGCGTACCTGTGTCCCACCAGGGATCTGGATATTGACGTACTGCCCTGGCAGGAAATCGATGCCCTTATCCAGGGTAATGACCAATTCTATAGCGCTGGACGTCAGTGCTTCACTGCGTATTACCGTCCCCTCAAAACTACCGATGCCAGTTTTGCAGGCCGCCGCGGGTACTGGCACATCAATCACACAATCAGAGTCGGGCACCATCTGGCAAGTTAGTACCAGGCGTTGTTGTGCTTCATCTTCGGAGAGCGCGTCCTCCAGAAAATCTTCACCGAGGTTGTACTCTCCGCTCGCACAGTGGCACTTACAGGTGCCGCATACGCCATCAGAGCAATCCATCGGTAAATTCACTTTCTGGCGATAGGCCGCATCCAGCACCTTTTCACCCACATTGCAGGAAATAAAACGTGTGACCCCATCTTCAAAGTTGAGGGCGATGTTAAAGCTCATGGCATTACCTCTTCTCAGACGTGATAGATGTCGATCACTTGACGGATGTAATCGTTATTCAGATGAATAGTTTTGCGGGTGATTTGCGGTCGACTTTCGCTCAAATCCAGTGTGCAGTATGTGGTGCCAAAGAAATAACCACTCTGCTGATAGCGATGGCTATGTGTCACCCAGTTGTAACGCACATCGACGCTGTTACCGCTTTGGCCGACAATGGCGATATTTGACAGCATATGCGTCGTTCTTGGCTCGGGCGTACTGGCTCCGGAACGCTCCGTTTTAATGCGATATACACGGTCTTCCAGCCCCTGGCGGTTTGGGTAAAAAATCAGTGAAATTTGGCTATAAGGATCGGTGGTGAGTTGATCGTCATCACCCCAGGCTGGCATCCAGTACACCACTTTCGGGCTGTAGCAACTGATCCATTCATCCCATTGACGATCGTCTAACAGACTCGCTTCATAATAGAGAAACTGGCTGATAGCGTTGATATCCAGACTCATGGCGTCACCTTCACACGTTGGGTAATGGAGGCATCGTAACTGCGCTGCTCTTTTTCAATCGCCGCCAGCATGGTTTGCTGCCAGTGATGGTGGTGCGCGATGTACAACGCTTCGTCTTCGGAACGTACGCCGCTCATTTGCGGCACAAAGCCTGCTTTTTGGG
The DNA here is from genome assembly GCF_021282405.1 of Buttiauxella cochleicola. Taxonomy (NCBI): domain Bacteria; kingdom Pseudomonadati; phylum Pseudomonadota; class Gammaproteobacteria; order Enterobacterales; family Enterobacteriaceae; genus Buttiauxella; species Buttiauxella cochleicola. The sequence goes on along the minus strand of NZ_JAJSOU010000001.1, from coordinate 397,772 downwards.
CATGTTCATCAGGCCCATAAACCCAATGCTGCGCTCCACGGCTCAGGTCGCTCCATTCAAGATTTTGCCCGAGATATCCATTCTGGCAGGCGCGGAACTCTTCCAAATCATCCGGCGTGCCCATACCGCTGACATTAAAGAAATCTTCGTACTGGCGAATGCGCGTGGCTCGTGTTTCAGCGGCTTCCCCTTTAGGCGCGAAGCAATAGATGGTGACTTCGGTTTTATCCACCGCCAGAGGGCGGATTACACGGATTTGCGTGGAGAACTGATCCATCAGATAAACATTGGGGTACAGGCATAGATTGCGCGTTTCATTCACCATTTGATCGGCTCGCAGCTCACCAAACTGGGTAGTCAAACGTTCACGCTCGGCAAATACCGGGCGTACCTGCGGGTTAAGTGCTCGCGTCCAGAGCAGCATGTGTCCGTGTTCAAAACCGTAGCCACCGCCAATGCTTTTCGACCAGCCATTGGCATCCACCGCCTGAGTCCCCTCTTCTTCATAATTACGGCGCGACATGGTTGAGGCGTAATTCCAGTGGACGACACTGACGTGATAGCCATCGGCCCCATTCTCAGCACCCAGTTTCCAGTTACCCTCGTAAATGTAACTCGATGCACCTTGTAGAACTTCGAGCCCATCAGGTGCCTGATCCACTATCAGATCGATGATTTTTAGAGTTTCACCGAGATAATCATTAAGCGGCATAACATCTTCTGAAAGGCTGCCAAACAGGAACCCTCGATATGACTCAAAGCGCGGTAACTTTTTGAGATCGTGGGAACCGTGTTGCTTAAAGTTTTCTGGGTAGCCACCCACACTTTCGTCTTTAGCTTTTAGTAATTTACCGTTATTGCTAAACGTCCAACCGTGGAACGGGCAGGTGAACGAGCTTTTATTACCCGCTTTACGGCGGCATAACATGGCACCACGATGAGCACAGCTATTAATTAAACCATGCAATTCATTCTTTTTATCACGTGTAATAATTATTGGCTGCCTACCAAGGGTCAACGTGAAATAATCACCTGACTCAGGAATTTGGCTTTCGTGGGCCAGATAGACCCAACCTCCTTCAAATATATGTTTCATTTCGAGTTCAAATAGCTGCTCGTCAATAAAGATATTTCTGTTGTAGCGGTAAATGTCATTTTCACGATCAACAATTAGCGCGTTACTGATTTTCTTTTTTAATAAATCCAGTTTATTTTGCATAGCTTAATCTCCCGTTGGGGATCTTTTATTTCGCGATGTAATGTGTGGCCAGAGGTGAAAGCGGTGCCAGCTTGTGCTGGCACTCTTATTATTCTTTGGCGCGCAGGCGAGCGATACGGGACTCTTCTTCTGGTGAATGAGAAACGCAAAGCGTGAAGTCAAAATTCACTTCGGTATGCGGGCCATTTAAGCCACGCGTTTTAATAGTCTGCGTATCGGTCACTTCTACCGGATCGGCAATTAATCCGTCACGAGTTGCAAAGGCAAAATCATCCCACAGATATTTGTCACCACTGAGATTGATCTGGCTGGTGAGATGTTTATGGCCTGGCGCGGAAACAAAGAAATGAATATGCGCTGGGCGATTTCCGTGACGTCCTAAACCATTCAATAGGTGCTGTGTCGGGCCGTTCGGTGGGCAACCGTAGCCTGATGGCACAATACTTTGCACGCTGTAACGCCCATCACTACCAGTTTTAATGCGGCGGCGCAGGTTGTATTCGCTCTGACTTGAGTCGAAGAAGGAGTAGTTACCCAGCGTATTGGCGTGCCAGATATCAACAACAGCATTTGCCACCGGGTTGCCTTTCGTGTCACGCACAGTTCCGAACAGCCACATGGTTTTACCATTGTCCTTCCCGTCATCCATGCGATCATGGCCCTGAGAAAGTGGCGCGTTAGCAACATACAGTGGGCCTTCAATAGTACGTGGGGTGCCGGTTTCAATCTCGGCTGCTGCATCCAGAGCATCCTGGCGTAAATCCAGGTAGTGCTCAATGCCAAGGCCAGCGGCTAATAATGCTGCCTCTTTGCTGCCACCCAACTCGTGCAGGTAATTAACTGCGTGCCAGAACTCTTCTTCGGTGACATTAAAATCATCAATCAATGTACAAATATTTTCTAACATGCGATGAATAATATTCTTAAAACGCTCATCCCCCTTCACACTATTTAAACCGGCACTCTCTCTTAATAATGCTTGTACTTCTGGTTGGTTAATGAAGTTCTTTGTCATAATAATTGTCTCATTGCTTATTTGTAGGGAACCACACCCTGAAAAAGAGCATGGTTAAGATGAATTATTATTGTTATTTACTTATCGTCGTTACGAATTGATGATGGATGGCGACACAAAGCGTCCACTTGAATATCCATGTAAGGGTATAGCGGCAACCCCATTAATATTTCGTGCAGTTCATCAGCATCTTTAACATCAAAAATGCTGACATTTGAATACAGACCGGCAACGCGCCAAATATGTCGCCACTTACCTTCTTGCTGTAAAGCTTGTGAATAGGCCTTTTCTTTAGCTTTAATTTCTGTAGCTATTGTTTCCGGCATATCTAGTGGAATATTTACCGTCATTTCAACTTTAAATAACATGTCATTCTCCTCAATCCTTGCGGCGATAATAGTTGAGTTTATCTTCATCAATTGTTACGCCAAGCCCTGGAGTCTGAGGCAATTCGACGGAACTATTGGCAAAATGCAGCGGGTTCTCAACAATGTCATCTTTCAGTAATAATGGGCCGAACATTTCAGTCCCCCACTGCAACGGCAACGTTGACCAGGCATGTAAGGAGGCAACCGTACCGATAGTCCCTTCCAGCATCGTCCCGCCATACAAACCGACTCCCGCAGCCTGAGCCACATGGGCCAGCTGCAAAACACTTGCCGGACCACCTGATTTAGCAATTTTCAACGCGTATGCACCAATAAAACCACGGCGGGCAATATCAAACCCGTCATCGCTGCTGGCAACCGCTTCGTCGGCAAGGATAGCTGCCCGGCAGTGTTGGCTAAGATGTACCAGTGCTTCACGGTTTTGTGCCGCCACCGGCTGTTCAATCAGATCAATACCCATTGCATCAAGCTCAGCACAACCGCGCACGGCGGTGCTGGTGTCCCACGCCTGATTCACATCAACTCGAATGCTGGCACGATCGCCAAGTGCGACCACAATGGCGCGGGTGTGTTGCATGTCGGTGCGAAAATCTCGCGCACCAATTTTAAGTTTGAAGGCGTTATGCCGCCCTTCTTCCAGCAGCTTTTCACCTTCGGCAATGTCTTTGCTGGTGTCGCCACTGGCCAGCGTCCATAGCACCGGAAGTTTCGTGGTGAGTGCGCCACCCAACAGCGAACTTACCGGTAGACCAAGGGCTTTTCCCTGTGCATCGAGCAGTGCGGTTTCAATAGCTGATTTAGCGAAGGTATTGCCACGTACACACTGGTTCATCAGCGCCACAAGGGCATTCACATTATCTGCTGCCTGACCGACTAGCAGTGGTGTAAGGTAAGTATCAATTGCCGATTTGATAGCTTCCGGGCTTTCTACGCCGTAACTCAGGCCGCCAATGGTTGTCGCTTCGCCAATCCCGACAATACCGTCTGAGCGAGTCAGGCGCAGGATAACCAAAGTCTGGCATCCCATGGTGGTCATGGAGAGTTTGTGTGGCCGGATGGTCGGCAGGTCAACAATCACGGTGTCGAGTTGTTCGATAGTGGCGCTCATATCTCTTCCCTTGGGCACTTTTAATCAAATAGTTGTCACCCGTCGGATGCGGGTGAATTGCCCCTGCAAACTTAGCGGTGTTTTCTGACAATAGGAGTTCACTCGTCCTGGAGTCAACGGCGGTAATCGAATTTATGTGCGATTATCGACGCGTTTCGGTTATTCACCGTTAATTTGTGATCCCAGTGTAATATTCTTCATATTGATTGATTCACGATTGTCCCTAAGCAGCAGTTAGCGCATTCTGAAGAACATTCTGACGCGACCGTGGGACATTTAAATGGCAGGCAGCAATCCTGATAACATTGAAGTTATGGCGAGCGAAAATGAAGAAATTCAATCTGTTGCAAAGCGCGACCCTAATTTTATGCTTTCTCTGGCTCGTGGCCTGGAAGTGCTCAACGCTTTTACCCCCCAGCGCCAGCGTTTGACTATTTCGCAACTGAGCCAGAAAACCCATATTTCACGCGCCGCTGTACGCCGTTGCCTGTATACCCTTGCGACACTGGGTATGGTGCATAGCCCTGATGGCCGCAGTTATGAATTGCTGCCGCGAGTACTGACCGTTGGGCATGCTTATCTGGCGGGGACGCCGCTGGCAAAAGCTGCGCAAATATCGCTGGATAACCTGAGTAAAAGTCTGAGCCAATCTTGCTCGGTCGCCACACTTGATGGAGATGACGTGCTGTATATCGCACGCACGGCAGTCAATAACCTGGTGAGCATCGATATTGGCCGGGGAAGTCGCCTGCCGGCATGGGCCACATCAATGGGCCGCGTACTGTTAAGCGCATTGCCGGAGGCAGAACTTGAAGCATGGCTGGGACGGGCAAAACTTATCCGCTACACCCAATACTCGATTACGACAATTGCACAATTGCGCGAAGAGATTGCGCTAGTGCGCCGCCAGGGGTATGCCATTAACGACCAGCAACTTGAAATTGGACTGCGTTCTGTAGCGGTGCCGATGCTGGCACGCGGCGGGAAAGTCGTGGCGGCGATGAATGTAGGTGTTCCTGCGGCAGAACTTACAGTGGCCGATCTTCGTGCGCAAATATTGCCGCCGTTACGTCGTGCCGCAGCAGAGTTATCGATGTCACTTTAGGTTGGCGATCCGGTAAACAACATGTCGCCGTAAGGGATGCCCTTCATCCAGAAGGGGATAATCAAACTCCTCACCGCGCTGCATACCGATTTTTTCCATCACGCGCTGCGAAGGGATATTATCCAGCGCGGTAAATGCCACAATTTCTTTCATCCCATGCAGTTCAAAGCCGATTTCCAATGCTTTACGCACCGCTTCTGGTGCATAGCCCTTACCCCAGAATGCGTTATCAAGCCGCCAGCCAATTTCAATAACCGGTGAAAAAGGCAGCTCATAGCCGGGAACATTTAGCCCAACAAAACCTATAAATGCCCCGGTACTAACGGTGTCTTTTTAATCGAAAATTGGCACTTAACGGACGGTCTTGTCTACTAATCGATTTTTCAGACGATAATTTACCTCTTACCGTACGTTTTCGTACGGTTGGCCCTCAAACCCCTGATATAAAAAAACCGGACATTACGTCCGGTTCTTAGTTGCCTTATAAGAGCATTTTCCCATCGTTATCAGGCACAACAACGGTCGTTCCATGAATCACGATAGATAATATTTCCTTCCGTATACTTCCAGGTGATCGCCTCATAACGCAATTCAAGCGTTTCCAGGTGAGTGCTACTCATCCCGTTAGGAGAAAGATATGGAGCAACCGTAGTGAACTTAACGTTTTCCAAAATGATATTGAAATATTCGGCCTCGACGCCTGATTCCTGGATGCGATACATCTTGATTGTTGCTTTCTTCAAGGTACGGCCTTCGCAAACAGCGCGGTACAAGGAGGGGTGTTGTCTGGTCAAATTCTTTCACTATCGTGATAGGTCGGTGAACGCGCGTCCCTGTAAGTTTTCCCCAGCTCGAATCAACCGGAATAGTTACACCGTGGGAAAATGATTTTAACTCTATAGAACCCAGGCGCAGTGGCATTAGACAATTGCCAACAATCGGAGAACCATTTTCATCTTCAAGCCATAAGTGAGCGGGAGTAGACATGTAATTTCCTTATAAATAAATTTAAATAATGCTAGTTTTTGACAGTTACCATTTCACATATCGACTAAAAATATATATTACAAATACAGCGAACACCGGTATAACCCAAAGCGGGACAGCAGGAAAAAAATTTATCTGCACCAGCGCATATGTAATTATTATTGCCTGAGGAGCATAAAGGCCGACAAGAGACGTAAACACTCGCTTAAAGAATCTTTTAATAAGGCTAAACATCGTTATCGAATCATCCTGGTGATGATGTCTGCAATGTTTGTCTCTGATTCTGAGTGCGTAAACGCCCCTGCGCGCTCAAGCAATGGTTCGACTAAAAAATACATCATTTCTAGCTCATGAGCGTACAGAGCACTGTAATAAGCGGGAGACTGAATTTGCAACCGATGGGCGCTCTCGGCGGCTTTCTGAACAACACCATACACACCCGATAAAATTATAGCTCCACCTGATGCACGCCCTGCAAGTGCGGCAATATCGAGATTCAGGTTCGTACCAACTGAAACTGATGCAGCCGTCGCTAACGCGAATCCATGTTTAGTAAGTGAGCTTGCGGCAATGTGGACATTTACTGCCATTAACAGTTGTTTGATGTGCTCTAGTTGATCGGATGTTTTGTACCGAAATATTTCTTCAAAGTAGATTTTGAGCATTTCATACACAACATCTTCGCGCCTCAGAATATGGTAAACACCTTTGGCAAATCGGATATCCTCAGCCTTTTGTTGTTGGCAGACGTCCTGATATTCATAAGTAAAGCAGGATGTGTAATACAGCCCGCGCCTTGCACCTGCACCAATCGTTTCAATCTGATTTGATACAGCCTTTCCCACGCCTGTTAATGCGTGGTCGAGTTTTAACGCCAGAATTTTATTAGCCTGTAAATAACTGATAACTTCATTTCTGAAGTACATAACTAATCCTTGTTAATTTGATATATCAGTACGTTAGTCCACTAGCGTACGTTTTCGTTCCATTAACCCTCAAACCCATTGTCGTAGAATCAGACGTTCAGTGTGGTACTCCATGGCTACTCCTTAATTTGATTTCTGATGAGGTTCGCTAATGTCTCCACCGCGTGTTGTTCCCGCTCACCTAAAGCCCATGAAGCATTCAGGCGAAAATAGTTATGCCAGGCGCCCCCGGTGGTGAACATTTTGCCTGGCGCGATACTGATTTTATGGGTTATAGCCTGCTCACTTAGCACGCTGGCATCCATGTATTCCGGCAGTTCAACCCAAACGAAATAGCCACTTTCCGTGTGATGAATTTTTACTTCCGCGGGGAAAAGCTGATGTAGCGCCTGCAAGGTTTGCTGTTTACGCTCAGCCAGAATGCGCCGCAGCTTCCGTAAGTGCGTGTCGTAACGCTTGGTCGCCAGATAATCGACCAGAGCCAACTGCATCGGCGAGCTTGTGGAAAGTGTGCTCATTAACTGAAGCTGCTGAATACGACGTGCATGCTTTCCTGCCGCCACCCAACCAATACGAAATCCCGCCACCAGACATTTTGAAAATGACGAACAATGCAGCGTAATACCCTGTGCATCATATGCACGTGCCGGTAATGGACGTTCGCGGCCGTAATAAAGCTCGCTGTATACGTCATCTTCGATGAGTGTCACATTGTGTTGTTGCAACAATTCAACCAGTTGCTGCTTCTTTTCTGGTGACAACGTCACGCCAAGCGGGTTCTGGGCGTTGGTCATTAACCAGCAGGCTTTTACTGGATAATCGTTGAGCGCCTGTTTCAGTGCCACCAAATCGATACCGTTTTGCGGATCGGTCGCCACAGACAGAGCCTTTAAACGCAAGCGTTCCAGCGCCTGTAGTGCACCGTAAAAACAGGGGTTTTCAACGATCACCCAATCCCCCGGCTCGGTCACCGCTTGCAGACTAAGGTTTAGCGCTTCTAGCGCGCCAGCGGTGATGACAATTTCGTCCGGCGAAACTTGCATTCCGTGTTGTGCATAACGTCGAGCAATTGCGTGGCGCAGCGCTTCATTACCCGGTGGCAAATTTTCAATCACGCTCATCGCTGTTGCCGTTTTACTGACGGTCGCAAGCGAGCGGTTAAGTTGTTGCAGCGGGAATAAACGTGGGTCGGGAAACGCGGAGCCGAATGGCACTACGGTTGAGTCGCCGCTGGCCTGCAACACATCAAAAATGTAGGTATTAATATCTACCGCTTCATCACGCGTCACTTTTACAGGAGCTATCGCACTCCGCGTTGCCGGGCGAGAGGCCACGTAATAGCCGGACTGCGGCCGGGCGACAATTACGCCCTGGCTCTCAAGTGTCTGATAGGCATGGCTAACTGTCATAAAACTCATGCCGCTTAGCGTGACTTGCTCACGTAGCGACGGCAACTTATCCCCAGGTAGCCATGCACCGAGGGCAATTTGATCGATAATCTGCTGGGCAAGTTGCTGGTATTTTTTCATTTTTTGGCAGTACCGTTTCTATATCAGAGAGCTAAAAATACGCCAATTTAGTAAACTGTTATAGGCAAATAACGCTTTTTCTCTGCAAGTGTTTAGCGGTAACTCCGCTATTTATTTAGATAAACAGCGTTCAAAAGCAGAACGGTTTTTTTCATATAAGTCAGGAGATAGCATTAAGCTATCCCATATGCTGTTATGACCTGCCCCCGGAATAATCAGAAGATCTTTTTTGGCAGCATTCACTGCAGAATCCGCCAGCTTTTGGGGTATTTCAGAAGGAATGATCGCGTCATTCTGTGCCGCAACAACAAGCAAGTTACCCGTGAATCCAGCTGCAATATCCCATGCATCTGTGGCTTCCCAGCTTCGGTGTTTACGAATGATTTGTGAAAAATCAGGACCAAATTTGACCTTGTAAGCGGACTTTGCGTAAACACCTGGAACCATGAGAATCAAGGATCTCAGTTGAATAGAGGTGCTTAGATGCAGCGCATTATAGGCCCCCATGCTTACACCCATACATCCTGACAAAGGATGATTCAGATGGGCAATGACAGCCTCTGCTTGCCTGGTACGGCTCAAGAGAGAAGACTCATATAACTCCCCTCCGGTCTCCCCGTGACCGATGAAGTCAAAAACAGTCGTTCCATAACCTAACTCTTTTAAAAGAAGGCGATATTTAGAGAAAACCTTGCGATCCTTACCTCCCCCATGGAGCATCAAAATATGCCCCTTACAACCAGGTGTAGTCTCGGCAATTATTGTTTTACCGTGAAATGGCACATGGAAAGAGTGGTTTAAAGCTCCGTCGGTCATTGCGTTACCATGTTCTTATATATGGTTAGTTATCCATTCTTACTGTGGTGCAGTGGTTTATTCAACAAAACAATTAACTTTCACCCGCCATATATAGAGCTCCGGGGTTTATAGAATCACTTCAAGTATTATTGGTAATGAAATTCTTCGAGTGATGACAAAAAACAGCCATACATACAGAGATTGTTCTGGATTATCGTTGTTGCTAAAAAATAAAAGACAACATTTTTGTTATATTTATAACCTTATATGTTACTGTGCTTGCATCACCAGAAACAAGGTCAGGTAAATGTTTAAATTTTCGGTAACAGCAGCGCTAAATGAAGATACTGATGAGTACGAAATAAGCTCTCGTGATTTTGATAATTTGCACTCAGTCGCTTTTGCTGAGGATGATATTGAACTAGAGGCCAGGGATGCTATTACAGCGATGATTGGCGAATTAATTGACTCACGCATACCAGTGCCAACGCCATCGGCTGCGCTGGAGGGCGAGTTAGTGATTCATCTTCCTGTGCTTACGTGCCTGAAGGCCACTCTTCACAACGCCATGATTAATACCGGGACAAGAAAGGCTGACCTTGCACGAAAACTTAATCAGAAAGGCCCTCAGATTGACAGGCTTTTGGATGTCAGCCACGCATCGAAAGTAGAAACTCTGGAGCAGGCCTTATATCTAATAGGATATGAAGTTTCAGTGTCTGTCTCGAAAGTCGCATAAAAGAAATAGAACCCATTAGCCGCTACAGTTTGTTTGTGGCTAATATTCTAAATTCAAATCAAACTCTTCCAGGCCAATGACCGTGGGCCTTGCATGTTTAACTCCTGATTAATACCCATGCTATTTCCAAGCCAATTCAAGCAATGTTAATGCGCGCATAAATATTAAATAAACTTAACAATTAAGGCGTATTCAATTGTAGATTTTCAGTTTCTGAATTACACATAAATGGTGTGTACATAAAAAAGATATATACCCAAAATAATTCAAGATGCAGGAAGGCGGCAAGAGAACGAGTCCCGATGAGCTTACTCAGGTAAGTGATTCGGGTGAGTAAACGTAGCCAACGCACATGCAACTTGAAGTATAACGGGTATACATTGCTGTGTTTGAATTCATCCCGGCAATTGCGGAGTCGCATGGCCGGGATTTTTTTATCGTTAAGTGAAAACTGTTATAGCTTTATGCTGAGAGTCTGTTTCTACAACCCAGGTGTGACGCGGCTTACAATCGAATCGAATCAATTTTTATGCGGAGTACTGCATGTTCGGTTTAGACGCTTTTCATCTGGCAAGGATTCAATTTGCATTTACTGTCTCCTTCCACATTATTTTCCCTGCCATCACCATCGGGCTTGCCAGCTATCTGGCGGTGCTAGAAGGGTTATGGCTGAAATCTAAAAATCCGACTTATCGTTCGCTATACGATTTCTGGTCAAAGATCTTCGCTGTTAACTTCGGCATGGGCGTAGTGTCCGGGCTGGTAATGGCTTATCAGTTCGGCACTAACTGGAGCGGTTTTTCTCAATTTGCGGGCAGCATCACCGGGCCGCTTTTGACCTATGAAGTGCTGACGGCATTTTTCCTGGAAGCCGGTTTCCTGGGCGTGATGTTGTTTGGCTGGAAACGTGTCGGGCCTGGGCTGCATTTCTTTGCCACCTGTATGGTGGCACTAGGCACGCTTATCTCGACCTTCTGGATTCTGGCCTCTAATAGCTGGATGCAAACGCCGCAAGGGTTTGAAATTCACAACGGCCAGGTGGTGCCGGTGGACTGGTTCGCGGTGGTGTTTAACCCCTCCTTCCCTTACCGCCTGTTGCATATGTCGGTAGCCGCTTTCCTCAGTAGTGCCTTTTTTGTTGGTGCATCGGCAGCCTGGCATCTGCTGCGTGGCAACAAAAGCCCAGCCATTAAAACCATGTTTTCAATGGCGCTTTGGATGGCGTTAATTGTTGCGCCTCTGCAAGCCATGATTGGCGATATGCACGGACTCAACACCCTGAAACACCAGCCTGCAAAAATTGCCGCTATTGAAGGCCATTGGGAGAATGTGCCCGGGGAGCCAACTCCGCTACTGCTGTTTGGCTGGCCAGATATGGAGCAAGAGCGCACGCGTTTTGGTCTTGAAATCCCGGCACTTGGCAGCCTGATCCTCACCCATAGTCTGGATAAGCAAGTTCCTGCGCTAAAAGAGTTCCCAAAAGAAGACCGTCCAAACTCAACGATAGTGTTCTGGTCGTTCCGTATTATGGCGGGCCTGGGCATGTTGATGATTCTGGCGGGCGTGATGAGTTTGTGGCTGCGTTATCGTCATCGTTTATACGAGAACCGCGCCTTCCTGCGCTTTATGTTGTGGATGGGGCCATCCGGGCTCATCGCTATTCTGGCCGGTTGGGTCACGACAGAAGTGGGACGCCAGCCGTGGGTTGTGTACGGTCTGCTGCGCACTAAAGATGCTGTTTCAGCACACGGCAACTTGCAGATGAGCATCAGCCTTTTGACCTTCTTTGTGGTGTATATGTCGGTATTTGGCGTGGGGTATAGCTATATGATCCGCCAAATTAAGAAAGGGCCACAACCTTTTAACGACGACACACCTCCTACGCATGGCACACCTTCTCGTCCGCTCTCTGCGGCAACTCAATCATTAGAGGAGTTACGTTAATGGGCGTCGACCTGTCAGTTATCTGGTTTGTCATTATTGTATTCGCAACACTTATGTACATCGTGATGGATGGTTTTGATCTCGGCATCGGCATTCTGTTTCCGTTTGTTCGTGACGCAGATGACCGCGATGTGATGGTGAACAGCGTGGCTCCCGTTTGGGACGGCAACGAAACCTGGCTGGTTCTCGGGGGGGCTGCATTATTTGGGGCGTTCCCTCTCGCATACGCCGTTATTATTGATGCACTCACCATTCCGTTAACGTTAATGCTTATTGGCCTCATTTTTCGTGGTGTGGCATTCGAGTTCCGCTTTAAAGCAACGCCTGCGCATCGGCCTTTCTGGGATAAAGCATTTATTGGTGGCTCAATAGTGGCGACGTTTTGCCAGGGCATTGTGGTTGGGGCGGTAATTTCTGGCTTCCCGGTCATCGGGCGCACCTTTGGTGGCTCTCAACTGGACTGGATTACACCGTTTAATCTGTTCTGTGGGGTTGGTCTGGTGGTGGCATATGCGCTACTGGGGGCGAGTTGGCTGGTCATGAAAAGCGAAGATCCATTGCTTAAAACCATGCGTAAAGTCGTCAAACCACTGCTGGTGATGATGTTGGCTGTTATCGCGATTATCAGTATCTGGACGCCACTTTCACATCCGCAAATCGCTGCCCGCTGGTTTAGCCTGCCGAATCTGTATTTCCTGTTGCCGGTACCCCTTCTGGTGGTGTTGTGCAGCATCTGGTTATGGAAAGCAGTCGGTTCTGAGGAAAGCTGGCATAGCACACCGTTTTTGCTGACACTGGGGCTGATTTTCTTAGGCTTTAGCGGACTGGGTATCAGTATCTGGCCCTATCTCATTCCGCCGTCAATTACGCTTTGGCAGGCCGCAGCTCCACCGCAGAGTCAGGGCTTTATGCTGGTCGGCGCGCTGTTTATTATCCCGATCATTTTGGTTTACACCTTCTGGAGCTATTACGTTTTTCGCGGGAAGGTACAACATGGCGAGGGGTATCACTGATGAAACAGACCGGAATCCGTTTGTTATGGATGGTCGCGTTATGGGCCGCGAGTGTTTTGGCTTTGACCGCTGTGGGGATGGGATTCCGGCTGTTGATGACAGCCGCCGGATTTAAGTCCTGAGATAAAAATGTCGGATAACGTTTACGCTTATCCGACATTGATTTTTAGATAGCTAACACACCGCTTGCAGCACTCATATAACGCAATGAGAAGAAGACTCTGTCCTGTCCTGGCGGGACAGGTGTCGCAAGCCATTTTTGCTGATACTCCGCTGGTGCAGGTTTTGCTTTAAAAGTTTTGGCCTGTTTATCCTGACGGAACAGTTCGATAACTTTCCCTGCAGACGGTGCTTTCAGGTACAGCGCCCGTTCAGCATCGGTCAGCATTTGCGTTCCCGCTCCATCCTGCACCCATACTTTTACGCCACTATGGCTCAGGGTTGTCAGCCATTTACGGTAAGAGTCAGGCGTCATATTTCCTGCAAAGAAGCTACTCACCGCAACGGGTTTATCAGCAACTGCCGCCAATGACAGACGGGTTTTACTCAGCCAGCTCAGCGCTGCTTGCTGCATTTGTGGGTTGCGCCAGCGCAGGTCATCGAGTTCACTACTGATATACCAACCTGCAATCGACTTTTCACCCAGTACGTCTACCCAACGTTTTGCTGCCGCCACATCATCAGCACGCAGGCGATTGAGATAATTTTCAAGCGCAGGAAGCGGCTGTTTTTGCCGTTCGAAAAATCGACCGTCTGCAGCAAGACCGATAACGAGCTTCATACCGTTGGTAGTGGTTAGTTGCGCTTTATGTTCAAGCCAGGCGCGAGACTCGCCATCGCGAAATGCATTATCGTAGCGGCTCCACTGCAATACCAGGGTATCAATTCCCTGCCCTTTGAGTTTGTTCAACACGCTCTGCCACTGGGCATCAGTCACTGTGGTATCACGCAATTGCGGCTGATACATCACCGCATTCATGGCATTGGCAAAAGGGGCAACCAGCAGTAACGCGGTTAATAGGATCTTCATTACCAGCGAGCTCCCAGAGTCAGGAAAAGATTATTTTTGGAGTCGGTATCGCGGTTGTGCCCGGAGAACGCACGCTGATACTCAAGCCCCACACTGACTTTATGTGGGAAGGCGCTGTAGTGCATCTCTCCAAACCAGGTATTAAGTCTCACACCAACACCGCCCAGGGTGTTGTCGCTGTACGGAGTGTCAGTACTGGCGTTGTACTGGGCGTGCCAGTAAGGCTCAATAGTTTGTTTGCCGTTGATTTTTTGATGCCAGCTCATGCGGTAATCGGCGGTATAAAGCTGATAATCCGCTTTAACGAAATGCGCCGCATCCAGATAGAGATTTTGTGCCATCCAGCCATTGCCTGTCGGATGCCAATCATCACTATATTTACCGCCGTTAAAGAACGAGGCACTGGCACGCAGCATAACGTCAGCCTGGCCGTGATGATGATCCAACGGGATCTGTTGTTCAGCCGCCAGATAGATAACCTGGTCACGAAGCGGTTTCCAACGCACACCAACCCCCAACATTGGCTCATATACCGGCATAAAGTTCTGCTGGCCATTGCTGTCACTACCTGCAAACACACGGCTGTAAACGGAAAGCTGATCGCCGTCGATGAGTTGGTTTTTACCGATACGGTACTCAGCCTCAAATTGTTGATAGCTCCGGTAACTTTTCCCCTGCTGAACCCCGTTATTGCTGCCTCCACTATTAAGTGAATCTGGCGTTAAACCGAATGAACCATCGTAGGTGAAAGTCCAGCGACGTTGACTATCTTCGTGAATCCGGCGGAATTCAAAACGGTCTTCTTGTTGTTTGTCGCTCAGCTGTTGTTGTGGCGTGATGCTGTTATCAATGTCATCCACAACTTGCTCGCTGTACTGCTTCGTTTTCGGCTTATCGTCCAGTCGTTCATTGAGATACACCAACTGGCGTAGGATTTCTGGCGAGTCCGTGTGGGTTTCACGGGCTTTTTCCAGCGCATCACGGGCTTCGTGATGCTTACCTTGCGCTAATAGTGCAAAACCACGTGCAGCATCATCCATCACCGGAGTCGATTCCAGTTTCAGATCCGACATTCCACGCTGTGAAGCAATATTCTGCCAGTGGGCGAAGACCTTCTCATCACCGGCAAGTTTTGCGCTGAGCGCTGCAGCGTGCACATCGTTATCCACCATTTCTGTGACAGGAACCTGTGCCCAACTCGCCTTGGCAAGTGCGTAATCTTGTGTAGCGTAAGCCAGATATGCCACCTGACGTTGGTAAAATGGCGAAGGGTCACGCGCAACCGCTTGTTCGGCAGCGTAAAGCGCGAGGCCCGGCTGCCCCGGATAGCATTGCGCAAGGTGTGACCAGCTTTCAGCGTCATACTGCGCAGATAAATCACCTAATATGTTGCGCACCTGCGCGCAGTTTTCCTGCCCCTGGAACAGTCGTGCCTGCGCCATGCGTTGCGTGGCGGTTGGCAAAGGCCGGGCAAGGCGAGCTTTGTTTTCAGCGGTCAACCAATCAGGGTGTGCTGCAAGCTGGCTATACAAACGTGTAGTCAGTGAATGCTGCAACTTACCGGCCTGATTAAAGGGCCAGTAACGCAATAGCAATTCAGCAGCCACTTTTCCCTGGCCCATAGAAACCAGCTGAAAGCTGGCAGTTTCCAGTTCTTGCGCGGATAAACCGCGAGTTTGCGTGATTTTACTAATGAGCTGCATGCTGGACTGCGTGTCTTTCTGCGCCAGACTTAATGCTAAACGCTGATCGAGCGCCTGCATTTCCGGGAAGGTATTGAGCAGTTCGTTCGCCCCTTTCCAGTCACCTTTTTGGATGCGGATCGGCACTAACGTCGATAACACATACTGTCTGTTTTCTGGATGTTTAACGCTCCATCCCGCAACTGTGTGCCCCGGTTGCTGGCTATAGGTTGCCAATAACCACATCCAATTACGTTCTTCGATGGCTGAATCAAATACGGGTTTACGGCTTGCGAGATAACGGCGTAACTGAGTCAGTGCATTACGCTCAGCCAATGACTGCGCGTAAGCCAGTTGCATTCCAGCACTGTTCATCACTCCCTGGCTTTGCAAATCCAGGATTCGTTGGTCGCGCTGCATATGTAACAGAATTGCAAACCATTGTTGATACTGTGCGTCACTCAGCGTCGCCTCACTGTCCAACAGGGCAAAACCTTGATCTGCTGCCCCCCACTGTTGCAAGAAAATTGCCCGCTGCGTGTAGTTGTCCGCCAATTGCTGCCCCTCTTTTGAGTGACGGAATTTCGGGTCAGACAACTGCGCGCGGGCTATATCTAGCTTATTGAGTTTGAGAGCATAGTTACCCACCTCACTGCGACACTGAACGCCCGGTGAGGCATCGCAGTTTTTCTGGAATGCCAGCAATTGCTCGTAAGTTTTGACTTCTGGAACAGGCACGGGAATCGCCACCAGTGCACGATGTAAGTCAGAGTTTTGTGGCCTTTTCGCAAGCTCACTTTCCAGCAACTCCCGAGCTTTCTTATCGTGGCCGAAGTGCCGATAAGCCTCAGCAAGCCATAACGACAAGCGCACGCTCTCGGGTGCCATTGCATGAGCATGCTCAAAACTGCGCAACGCGCGAGTTTCATCATTCGCTTTCAGGGCTTCATGTGCCCGCTCAATATGCGGATAAACCTTGAAGTAAAGGTAATCACTGAGTCCCAGATCTTGTTTAGATCCTTCCTTAGCAGCCAAAGCTGGTACCGCAAGTAGAACACCGCAAACCAGGGCTGCCAGCGGGGTTAGCCGTATCTTCATACTGCCTCCCTGGCTAGTCGAGCCTGTTGCATCACGCTGATACCTGCTTTTTGCAGCAGGTCTTTCAACGATGGTTGCAATCTCTTTTGCTGTGCCAGCGCGTGATCGACAACGTGTTGACTCACCACCCCTTCTTGCACCAGAAACTCGCCGAACATCAAATCGCTGCGTTCATAACGTAATAGAACAGCACGCAGAACAGCTTCATTCAGGTGAGACTCATTGCTTAACACTTCAGCAAACAGAAGTTGCCCGGAGACATATTTGTCCCAAATCTCATCGGCCTGCGCCTGCATTAAAAGGTTTTCTGTGACGGCACTGTCGAGCAATTGCTTTTCTTTCGTCGATTGCTCATCGCCGTACCAGTGGCGCAGGCCAATAACTACCTGGCCTCGCGGCACAATAACGTAGCTCACATTCCGCCCGAGTTTGCGGCCCAACGCCGACAATGAAACCGGATCGATCGAGTTCTCACAAGCAAGAACCAGGGTGTCACCTTCCATGCGCAATGGCAGAACCGCATGGTGCTGCACCACTTTTGCAGGAACGCTCTTAATCAATGATTCATCAAGTGCGAGAGGATCGATTGACTCCATCGGCACTTCAGCTTGTTTTGCCAGAGCAACAGCAAGCTGATACGCAGTGATATAGCCCAGTTGCACCAGACTTCCGCCCAGTTTTAGCCCTGGAATACGCTTTTGCAGTGCTTCTTCCAGTTCAGCCTGGGTAATCACACCAGAATCCACCAGGATATAACCCAGAGGTTGAGCAGAGCGTTGGACACTTACGGTCGGGAAATCGTGAGTTGTTTTATCCCATGCCACGCGACGTGGGTCGCCATGTTGGATAACCTGCTTAATCGCCCGCCAGTTCGCCACAAAGTTAATCAAGTTGCCCCAGAACAGGCGCGGTAATACCAATAAGCCTTGTCCCAGCCCGTAATAACCTGTCACAAATATCATGCGTTGAATGATGCGGTTAGACATCAGCAGTAAGTTAATCCACAGCAATATCGTCAGCCATGAACCGCCGACAAATATTGATAAGAATTGCCATGCTCCATCGACCGTGCGCTGATAAATGATGATGGCAACCAGTTGCAACATCACTAGCATCGCCGCAAAACTGAGGAAGTTTGCAATCGCCCCTTTACGGTCGCGCCACAGGAAATAGTTGAGAACCGGGCTTGAACTCCAGCGGTGAGTTTTAAAACCCTGGAACACGATGCCGATTATCCAGCGAGACTTTTGGCGCACGGCTGTGGCAAAGGTGTCAGGGAAATATTCGCGCACGCAGATAACATTGGCAGTTCGGGCACGTTGACCAAAGGGTTTGGCTGATTTGTCATTTGCGTCAACAACCGGGAAGCGACAGAAAATCTCTTCCATCCCTTTTTGACGCAGACGGAAACCAATATCGTAATCTTCAGTCAGGCTCTGCACATCAAAAGCAATGCCGTCACCATCAGCTAATAACGCCAAAACCGCGCGGCGGCTAAAACATGTGCCCACACCTGCGCTTGGAACTTGCCCCGCTAATGCCTCGCGTACCGGTACATCTTTACCATGCAGCTCTGAAAATTCATCCAGATAACTCAGGCTTGTGAAGTGCGTCCATTTGCGTTCAAACGGATAAACCGGGATCTGAATTAAGTCTTTTCTATCAACCAGATAATTAAAAAGACGCAATTCGAGAGGAGAAATAACATCTTCTGCGTCATGAAGAATAAAACCGGAGAAATTAAAACGCGCGCTGTTTTCAAACTGTAAAATAGCATCCAGAATGTTGTTCAGGCAGTCCGCTTTGCTGGTGGGACCAGGCCGTGCGCATACCACTTTATGAACATTTGGAAAACGTGCGCAGACTTCATCTACATCACGTTGCGTATCCGGGTCATTAGGGTAAGTCCCTACAAATATATGGTAGTTTTCGTAGTCCAGTGAACTGGCGGCAAGACGCGCCATATTGCCGATAACCCCAGTTTCATTCCATGCAGGGACCATAATAGCCAACGCTTTTTCTTGTGGCTCATGCAGGGCTTTATAGTCCAGATAATCATTGTTGCGGTATACCGTAACCGAGCGCCATACCCGGCGAACCCAGTAAACAATATCGATAAATAAATCATCAATTCCGCTAATTAACATCAATATCGCCAGCGTAATAGCGACAACTTTCAAACCGTAGAGATACGTTGAAAAGTAATCAACAAACCAGTCCATTTTTTACCCCAAAGGTCACGTAAAGCCTAGTGCAGCCATCCACAGGAGGTCAGATGCATCTACAGTAAGGCCTCAAATGTTACCGGTATCATAATGTAATAAGATAAATCCAGGAAGGATATAACTCTAGAATTAAGGTTTTTTACAATCCATGAAATTGTATCATCAACATTAAAACCAGTGTTTTCAGCTGACATTTACAACTGTTACAGGATATACAGCGAGGAAACAAAATGAGAATTTTCTGTGACAACGAGGGCATTTCTTGCCACAAATGGCTTTGATCTTTACATTGACGGCCTGAATAGTGAGGGAGAAACGAACATGACTTATATCTGGCTGATTGTGGCAATTATTGCCGAAGTGATTGCGACCACTTCACTAAAACTCTCCGAAGGCTTTAGCCGTTTATGGCCAAGCGTGGTCACAATTGTGTTCTACGGCGTGGCGTTTTATTGCCTATCGGTAACCATGCGCACCATCCCTACCGGGATTATTTATGCAATTTGGTCAGGTGCTGGAATTGTATTAATCGGCGCGGTGGGCTGGATTTTTTTGGGACAGAAACTTGATTGGCCGGCGATCGCGGGTATGGCATTGATTATTATTGGCGTGTTAGTCATTAACTTATTTTCAAAGTCGGTCGCGCATTAACCCCTCTTTTTATAGCCATGTTTGCGGGCTTTCCCAACACGAAAGCTTGCCAGCATGACATATCAATTATTAACCATTCGTAAACCAAATCTTAACTATTGAACCTTTTACACTGCTGACAATTCTTTTGCATTTTTTCTAAAAGTTGAATAGTAACCAGACGGAATTATCTATACAGTGTGCCCGTCACGTTAATGAGGTTGATGGTAATGGTTAAACAATTGAGATCAAAATTAGGGATGATTTTGTTGCTGATAGGCACGGCGTTGTTCTCCGGGCAGACTACAGCGCAAACACGTGGTCATTTTTATTTGGTCGTCAAAAGTGCTGACATGTTGCTACGCCATCAGGCTGATAGTGACGAAATCCGTCAGGCTGCCGAGGATTCCGCCGCCGATTTTCGTGAGCAGCATTTCCACGTGAAAGAGCGCCGCGCCGGGACTTATCAACTCTAAGACTTTATAACTCAGTTCGATTTAAACGTGGTAAATCGAACTGAGCTCTTCAATCGCTCTTACAAATTACCTACCCCACCATCTATTAATAATTCGCTGCCGACCATAAAGGCAGACTCATCGGATGCGAGAAAGACGGCAGCTTTTGCCAATTCGAGAGCCGTACCCAAACGACCGATGGGCACGAGCGCACGAATCTCTTCGCGGAGTACTTCCTGCGAAGCACCATTGCCAAGCTTACCCAAAGCCGGGGTTTCTGTTGGGCCAGGGCTTAATCCATTCACCCGAATTCCTCGCGAGTGCAGCTCGCCAGAAAGGGTTCGCGCCAGAGAAAGGATTGCGGCTTTGCTGGCCGCGTAAGCATTGCTTTGTGGCAAACCAATATGTGCACTTACAGAACCACAGACAATTATTGACGATGGGTTAGCCAGAAGTGGCAATAGCGCCTGAATCAAAAAGAACGGCCCTTTCAGATTGGTATTCATCAGCCGGTCATAACTGCTTTCGTCCCAGTGCTGTAGTGGATGATGCGATACGTCGCCGGCATTTACGTACAACACATCGAGACGCGGCCACCATTGTGCAATCTGTTCAGCCAAATCACGTTGTTGACCGATATTTCCCGCATCGCTGCGAATAATATGTACATCTCCCAGTTGCTCTTTCGCGGCCAATAATCCTGATTCGCTACGTCCGGTGATAGCAACCGTTGCCCCTTCTGCAAGAAACTGCCGCGCCGTCTCAAACCCAATACCGCTGGTGCCACCGGTGATTAATGCGTATTTACCTTGAAGTCTTCCCATTGCCGTTACCTCACTATTGACTAGTCAGCCCATTATTTACGCTATAGTATCTTTTGGATAGTAGGCACCATTTGGATACTAAGGCACTGGATGGGATGTATTGACTATTCACAGGAGCAAACGTGATAAATAATTTTCCGGCCTTGCCCACGGCAGGTCAAAGCTGCCCGATGGTCAGTTTCGTGAATCTGATTTCTGGGAAATGGGCGATCCCGATTCTTTACCGCTTGATGGTCATTGATGAGCCAGTGCGCTTTAGCGATCTACAGCGTGCGGTTCATCCCATTACTCAAAAAGAGTTGACGCGCCAGCTACGCCAATTTGAATCCAGACGATTGGTGACCCGGCAAGTCTTTGCTGAAGTGCCACCGAGAGTGGAATATCAGATAACGGAATTAGGGAAGTCGCTACGCCCTACGCTTGATTCGTTAGCTGACTGGATGCGGGAAAATAGTGGGCAGTTGAGAGAGTAGAACCCTCACTGATACGCTTTTAGATGCAATCAGTGAGGGGTTTTTAACGGTTACTTATCGCCGAAATGGATAACGGTACGAATCGATTTCCCTTCGTGCATTAAATCGAAGGCTTCATTGATTTGTTCAAGCGGCATACGGTGCGTGATGAACGGGTCAAGGTTGATTTTGCCAACCATCGCGTCTTCCACCATACCTGGCAACTGTGTGCGCCCTTTCACTCCGCCAAATGCAGAACCACGCCATACGCGGCCGGTTACCAACTGGAACGGACGAGTTTTGATCTCTTGACCTGCGCCCGCAACGCCGATGATTACGCTTTCACCCCAGCCTTTATGGCAGCATTCCAGCGCGGAACGCATTACATTGACGTTGCCAATACATTCAAAGCTGAAATCCACGCCGCCGTCGGTCAGTTCGACAATCACGTCCTGAATCGGCTTTTCGTGGTCTTTCGGGTTGATGCAATCAGTCGCACCCATTTCGGTCGCCAGTTTGAATTTCTCTGGATTGGTGTCAATGGCCAGAATACGCCCGGCTTTCGCCTGTACCGCGCCCTGAATCACCGCCAGACCAATACCACCCAGGCCAAATACTGCAACAGTATCGCCCTCTTTTACTTTCGCCGTGTTGTGCACCGCGCCGATACCGGTGGTGACACCACAACCTAACAAGCACACTTTATCCAATGGTGCCTGCGGGTTAACTTTTGCCAGAGAAATTTCTGCCACCACAGTGTACTCACTGAAAGTACTGGTGCCCATGTAGTGGTAAATCGGTTCGCCATTATAAGAAAAACGCGTGGTGCCGTCTGGCATCAAACCTTTACCCTGAGTGGCACGAACGGCCTGGCACAGGTTAGTTTTGCCTGATTTACAGAACTTACACTCGCGGCATTCTGCAGTGTACAAAGGAATGACATGATCGCCAGGCTTCAGGCTAGTAACACCCTCGCCCACTTCCATAACGATACCGCCGCCTTCATGGCCCAGCACTGCCGGGAACACGCCTTCAGGATCATCACCAGATAAGGTGAAAGCATCGGTATGGCAAACGCCAGTATGGGTAATCTTTACCAGCACTTCGCCTTTTTGTGGCGGTGCTACATCAATTTCTACGATTTCAAGCGGTTTGCCTGGGCCAAATGCAACAGCTGCACGTGATTTCATGTTCTTCTTCCGTCGTCAGGTGGGATGGATTTTATTTTAGATAAGAGCGAATTAAATTACCGACTTCTGCCATACGCACAGCACGCTGATCCTCAGAGGTTTCCCCGGCGACCAGCTCGTCTTTTAGATGGATCTCCATCATTTCGCCCATCAGGCCGTTCGCCGCTCCGCGAACCGCTGCGATTTGTTGCAAGATTGCGATGCAAGGATCGCCATTTTCCAGGGCGCGCTCAATTGCTTCAGTCTGGCCACGTATGCGTCGCACGCGAGTCAGAATGCGTTTTTTGTCTTCAGGTGAATGTGGCATTTTGACCTCCTGATACTATAGGGGGGTATGGTACACTATTGTCAGAGATATTAAAGCACCGCTGATAAATGTCAGTCTGAAAATACGTCAACAAGCCGAATGTTTAAATCATGATGGAATCATAGCAGAGCGATTGTTTTCACCGAGGGATGGTACAAATGGAAGAATGAAGGTGAGAAAAAGTAGCCGTTGGTGTTGTGGCTGTTCCGGCGTCATAACACCAACGGGATTTATGCTCTGCTACTTTTTGCGAAAGAGATTAATAGCAACTGCCGTCAGAATCCCTATTAAGGGCATGGCTATAGCGCCCGCTAAAAAATTATGCTGGTCTATTCGCTTTTCCCTGCGGATATCAGCAAAGCGTGCAAGCGCGTGTTTTTCATCAATGGCACTGACCTCTTCGAATTGTTTTTCGTAACCCTGTTCAGTCAACCGAGCGGTTCCGTCCGTGTCAGACCTTTCTAATACTACGGTTTGTTTACCTTTTTTAAAAAAGCGGTAATCCGGCATTTGGTGCTCCACATTGAGGAATATGTGATTAAACAACATACAGACTGGTATTAATTGCGTACATACCTGCCTGTGGATTCGCATCCATCTGCGCACTTATTTGCATTTTAGTTGATCAATTCCAGCAAAAACTGAAGTAGTGCTGGGATAGCTAACTACACCGCTATTTTGTAAAAACCAGCGACGCCTCCGCTCGGGACTTATATCGTGCTTACGTAGCCCCTACATCGCTTATTCGCGTTTTAGGATTTGCAAGCACGAGTTCATGGGCATGATCGATTAACAGTGGTGCACTATGCGCATTTTCAGTGGGACGACACCCTTTCCAGGGCCAACTCCGTTAAATTTAGCCCTTTTTCCCTGGCAGCATGCGTAGCAATGTATTGTCTTTCCACACATAATGGTGGAACAATGCGGCAAATGCATGAATGCCAATCACGAAGTAGCCGATGTTAGCGATAAGCTCGTGGTAACTCTTGATGGTAAATTCCATATCTTCATCAGGTTCAATCGCATGCGGCATAGGAATGCCAAACACCGACCAGTCACTGCCTTTAAAGTACACCGTTGTAAAGCCGAGAATCGGTAACACAATAAACATCAGATAGATAATCGTGTGCACCAAATGGGACATTCCCGTAATAGCAGGATGCGGTTTCGGTGTAATCGCGGGAGCGCGATATTTAATGCGCACCAGCAAGCGGGCAATCATCAAAAAGAACACGCTGATCCCACAAGTTACATGAGTTGCGTTGAAGACTGGACGATACGATCGCGGTGCAAAACCTTTCAGTTCCATCGCGCAATATGCCCCCACTATCAATAAAAAAACCAGCCAATGAAGTGTTATCTGTAACGAGGTGTATTTGCTGCGCATTAAGGTGTCCTGCTTAGTCACAATGATTTTTCCAGGATAGCGGCTAATTCTTAGAAAATCATTAACATCCGGTGAAATTATCTAACATTTCCCCTGACAATCCCTGTTTGCGGCACCTCGGTTTATGAACTATCACTAGAGTTGATTAAGGATTAAGCAATTCCTGATGATTAAAAGTGGGGTTCATATCATGAATAAAATCGGTATCAATGGCTTTGGTCGCATTGGTCGTCTGGTATTACGCCGTGTTCTTGAAACCAAAAGCGAAGTTGAAATTGTCGCTATCAACGATCTTACCTCGCCCAAAGTGCTTGCCTACTTGCTTAAGCATGACTCCAGCTATCATAACTTTGACGGAACAGTTGATTACACTGAAGATGCGTTAATCGTCAACGGTAAGAAAATTGCGGTGTATGCCGAAAAAGAGGCGAAAAATATCCCGTGGGGGAAATTGGGGGTTGAGATCGTTATCGAGTGCACTGGTTTCTATACTTCCGAAGAGAAAGCCAGCGCACATCTGGACGCAGGTGCGAAGAAAGTGCTGATTTCCGCTCCCGCTGGCGATATGAAAACTATCGTCTTTAACGTTAACTGCAACACTATTACGCCGGAAGATAAAATCCTCTCCGTCGCCTCCTGCACCACTAACTGTCTGGCGCCAATGGCAAAAGCGCTACACGACAACTTTGGTATTAAAGTTGGCACTATGACCACCATCCATGCTTATACCGGTACACAATCACTGGTGGATGGACCGCGAGGTAAAGATCTACGTGCCTCTCGTGCTGCGGCACAAAATATTATTCCGCACACTACAGGTGCGGCGAAGGCTATTGGTCTGGTGATACCTGAGCTGCAAGGCAAACTCAAAGGGCATGCGCAACGCGTACCGACACTTACTGGTTCAGTAACAGAACTGGTGTCTATTCTTGAGAAAAAGGTGACGGTAGAGGAAATTAACGCAGCGCTGAAAAAAGCAACTGAGGGTAATGAATCGTTTGGCTATACCGATGAGGAAATTGTGTCGTCCGATATAGTCGGCACGAATTTTGGTTCAGTGTTTGATGCAACACAGACGGAAGTGACCGAAGTTGGCGATTTGCAATTGGTTAAAACCGTGGCCTGGTACGATAACGAATACGGTTTTGTCACACAGTTGGTGCGGGTATTGGATGCGGTCGCGAAGGAATAATAAATACCTCTCCCTGCCTGATTCGCAGGGAGAGGTTTTAAAGACTTATTTCAGCAAACGTACTTTGACGGATTTGCCTTTGATCTTGCCCTGTTGCAACTGTTTCCACGCATGGCGTGCAACAGACTCACGAACAGCAACATAAACGTGCATTGGGTGCACATCGATTTTACCGATATCCGCCCCATCCAGCCCCATGTCACCTGTCAACGCACCAAGAATATCGCCCGGGCGCATTTTCGCTTTCTTACCACCATCAATACACAACGTCGCCATTGTCGCTTCAAGTGGTTTGATGCTGCCACCGGTTGGTGCAGGCTGCCAGCTCAGGGACAAGTTCAGCATTTCTGCCAACACGCTGGCGCGTTGTGCTTCTTCTGGCGCGCAAAGACTGATAGCTAAACCACTTTCCCCCGCGCGTGCGGTACGGCCGATGCGGTGAACGTGAACTTCCGGGTCCCAGGATAGTTCGTAGTTGATGACCATTTCCAGCGCTTTGATATCCAGGCCACGAGCCGCAACATCGGTTGCCACTAACACCCGGCTGCTGCCATTGGCGAAACGCACCAACGTTTGATCACGGTCACGCTGTTCCATGTCGCCGTGCAGCGCCAGCACGCTTTGATTGCTTTCACTCAACGCATCACAAACTGCCTGGCAATCTTTTTTGGTATTACAGAACACTACGCAAGACGCGGGCTCATGCTTGCTAAGCAGTTTTTGCAGCAGGCTGATTTTGCCACTGCGCGAGATTTCGTAGAACTGCTGTTCAACAGACGGCAGTTCGTCTACTGAATCAATTTCGATAGTTTCCGGGGAGCGCTGCACACGGGAACTGATTGATGCAATCGCGGTAGGCCAGGTCGCAGAGAACAATAATGTCTGGCGATCCTGCGGTGCATGGCTGATGACTTCATCAATTGCATCTGCAAAGCCCATATCCAGCATACGGTCAGCTTCGTCCAGCACCAGCGTTTGCAAAGCGTTTAACTTAACGGTCTCTTTTTTCAAGTGATCCAGTAAACGACCTGGTGTTGCGACAATGACATGCGGCGCATGTTGTAACGAATCGCGCTGGGCACCAAATGGCTGGCCACCACATAGCGTCAGCACCTTGATATTTGGCATATAGCGCGCAAGGCGACGTAATTCTTTGGCCACCTGATCGGCCAGTTCACGCGTTGGGCACAGCACCAGCGACTGAGTAATAAACTGGCTTGCATCAATATGTTGCAACAAACCAAGGCCAAAGGCCGCAGTTTTACCACTGCCGGTTTTCGCCTGAGCACGGACATCTTTCCCAGCCAGTATCGCGGGTAATGCAGCCGCCTGAACAGGCGTCATGGTGTGGTAACCAAGTTCGGTGAGATTGGCGAGTTGTTCTGCTGGCAGAACGTTTAGGGTAGAAAAAGATGTCACAGTTATACTCTCAATTAATGGGCTGTCAGACAGCGTCTGGCGCGCATCTTAGCAGATTTGAGGGGGCAACGCGGCAGTTTCAGGCAAAATAGCGCTGGAGTTTTCAATCATAAAGCGACCATGGATAAACGTCGGTCCCACTGTTTGTTCGGAACATAAACAGAAATCAAACGATACCCGAGATAATTCTTAAGCATTGCTAGTCGTATTTAATAACCAGATATACAATGCGAAGCTGTTTATGATGACCACAATAAAAATAAGGTATATATGAAAAAGTTAATGATAGCGGTTGTTGCTTCAATGGTGTTATCTGGCTGTGCTCAACAAACATTTACGATTAACAAGGATATTGCTGAAAAACCACAGCAAACCACCACACACCATTTCTTTGTTAGCGGAATTGGTCAAACAAAAACTGTTGATGCTGCAGCTGTATGTGGTGGCGCTGATAAAGTTGTTCGCACTGAAGTGCAGCAGACATTTGCTGACGGTTTCCTGGGCTTTATCACTCTGGGGATTTATACCCCTCGCGATGCTCGCGTATATTGCTCTAAATAAATACTCTTGCCGGTGTTATGCACCGGTATTAAACATTTTTGATATAGTTAACACAAAATAATAACATGCCGAAATGATACCATCAGGCAATAGTATAAAAATAAATAAGAAGATGATTTTCAATGACATGGGGATTTAAAGTAGCAACAGTAATTCTTGTTGTTGTAGTGCTAGTTTGGCTGATGCTAATTATCAATACATTTGATAAATATGCACATTTTCATTATTTGATCGATCAAATTGAAGGGACATACTTGAGGTGACTTAAGTTAAATCACCTCGATTTATAATATTGCGTTGATTCTAAAACCCCACCACCAATACATTGCCATTTCACCAAAAGCATTAAAATATCAATGTATTAGCTAGCGTGGGTGTTGATGTCGAGATAGACCATTAACTCAGCTTTTGCGCTCTGTTTAGCAGCTGCGTCTTCGGCAACAATATAAAATGATCTGGATGAGCCTTCTGGTGCTTTCTCAGCAGGATAAACGGTGTAATTTAAATCCTTTTTACCTGATGCTATCTGGCATTTCATCGTCCACGCATTCAACTCTTTCGCATCACTCTTACATGTCGTCGGTCCGTAGGAATAACTGAGATAAGAACCCACCCGCGCCTCTGCATCTTTTACATAAGATGGAGTACTGTTGAACCAATATATCCCGCAAAGCACTAATGCAAGTGGTGTTGCGATTAAAGAAATAAGATGTGTTTTTTTCATGATCCCAGAGTTGTTTTAAATTAGAGGGCTCGAAGTATATAGGAATCCCCTTATTGATTACACATTTTGAAATGGTTTTTTTATATTTGTATTAAAACGTATTTAATCACGCCGATTGTAACTGTGAGTGAATATTATGTTTGATATTAGTTTACGGTGTCTAGATTTTAATTAATTGTTAAATATATGATCACACCTGTTGCGTACAACGACATAAAGCGAGTAACTAATTAGTTTCTTTTCCCTTAAAATATATCCATACAATATATAAGTCTTTCTGTTTATTTGGCAATTATCCCTCATCCCATAATACCGGGCATCATTTCCTACCCGCGTTTGACTCTGAAGGCAGATCATTTCTGCGTCAGATCTTGCTTCCACATGTGGTTAGCTACTTCTTAATTGTACATATATGAACAATTCCTCTATGCTAGTAATTAAGTTAACTCATGTCTCAGTTTTTGGCAGGCACAGATTATATAGGAGGACATATGGCTAACACAGCACAGAAAGACCATCTAAATGGCGCCATTGACCCCAGCAAAGCGCTACCTGTGGTGTTTCGCATTCTGGATAAATGGCACTGCAATTCTGATGAACAACTGAAATTACTGGGTATTTCATCGCGTTCAACATTGAACAAATACAAAGAATCCGGTGGGGGCATTCGTCTAACCTTGGACATGCAGGAACGAATGAGCTACATCCTCAATATTCATAAGTGTCTGCGATTGCTGTTTACAGCTGACGACAGCGTTTATGGTTGGGTGCGCAAACCTAATAGCCATCCTTTCTTTGCTGGACGCACAGCCATGGATGTGATGAAAAGTGGCCGCGTGGCTGACCTGTATGAGGTTGCCAAACGGCTGCATGCATGGCGTGGGGGAATGGCTTAATGCAAAAGCCGCCACTTACCAAGTTCGAAGGGGAGAAAGCCTATCGGATAATCCCAAGTCGCTATCCAACAATTGATTTGTATGAAGACGTGGCTAGCACCGACGAGCTTGAGGCTGTTTGGGCTATAGAGGCAATGACCAATGACCGGTTAAAAGAAGAGGCCGGAGAGTTGTCATTGGTGCCAAAACACGATTGGCTGGTGGGTATTCATGGAAGCAGTTATGTAATGGCGGCATTCACCCATTTAAATCCGGAGGGAGCACGATTCACCACTGATGATTTTGGCGGCTATTATTGTGCTCCTAAGTTAGATACCGCTATCAAAGAAACGGTGTACCACCAGGAGCGTGTATTAGGTTATACCTGCGAACCTGCACAGAAAGTGCAGATGCGCGTACTGTTAACTACATTCGACGCAACCTTGTCTGATATTACAGATGAACCGTTCCTCTCCTCACCTATCTATCACGCCACGGACTACAGCCAGGCAAAAGCCTTTGCTCAGACTCAGAAGTCCCAAAACGCGGACGGTATCCATTATCGCTCCGTTCGCCATACAGAGCATTTTTGCTATGTACTCTATCGGCCTTGCCTGATTACTCATGTTCATCAGGCGCAACATTTAGAGTATCACTGGAATGGAAGCGCCATTACAAATGTACTCAGCATTCAGCTATATGGTGAATAGCGGAAAACCTCTGGTTTGGCTTCACCATTTTTTGGATTAGATTTCTGTCCCTAAGTTAATCTCTACAACGTGCCGTTGCCCATCATCAATCAGCGGAATAGTATTTCCTGACTGCGATACTCCATCCAGCATGACCTGATATTCGCCCTCGCCGCGCTGCGCATTTATCTGATAATCACTCGAACCATGTCGATAAACCATGCTTACATAAGGCCAGTCGCGTGGCAGTAATGGATGAACGGTGATTGAGTCACCCTGGCGTTGAATACCCAGCAAGGTTTCGATGATTAACCGATATGCCCAACCGGCCGAACCGGTATACCAGCTCCAGCCACCACGCCCGGTGTGCGGCGCAACGCTATAAATATCTGCCGTCATCACATAGGGTTCGACTTTATAACGTTCAATGGCATCCGCAGTGAGTCCGTGATTGATCGGGTTAATCAACGACCATAGCTGCCAGGCCCGTTCGATATTGCCGCTACGGGCAAACGCCATCACCGCCCATATCGCTCCGTGAGTATATTGCCCACCGTTTTCACGCACGCCAGGCAGGTAACCCTGAATGTAGCCAGGGTTTGGCCCGTTTCCGTTAAATGGCGGAGTAAGCAGTTTTATTAGCCCCGCCTCGTTATCCACCAGGCGTGAGTCCAGCGCCTGCATCGCTTGCGCGCACCTCTCCGTGCTTCCCGCACCGGATAACACCGCCCAACTTTGGGCGATAGCATCTATCTGGCACTCTTTTGCGCTTTGCGAGCCTAAAGCTTCTCCACTATCAAAATAGCCCCGGCGATACCAGGCCCCATCCCAGGCCGCCGCCTCAAGATTGATTTGCAGTTTTTCAGCTTCTTTACGGCACATTGCGGTGATTTCGTCATCGTTGATTTGTTCGGCAAGCTGCGCAAATTGCTGCAAAACATCATAGAGGAAGAACCCAAGCCAGACGCTCTCACCCTTGCCTTCTAACCCGACGAGGTTCATGCCGTCGTTCCAGTCGCCCGCCCCCATCAACGGCAAACCATGTTGACCAAATCGCAAGCCGTGACAAATGGCTTTTACCCCGTGTTGCCATAGCGTCTCTTCAAGCGCGCTGATAACCGGTTGTTCATAAGCCGACTCCTCGCCCGGTTGTAACTCACGCCCCTCAAGGTACGGCAAGCGATGTTCGAGCAAACCGATATCGCCGGTGGTTTTAACGTAGTGGCAAATAGATAACGGCAACCAGAGGTAATCGTCTGAACAACGGGTGCGAACCCCATTCCCTAATGGTGGATGCCACCAGTGTTGAACATCTCCTTCAACAAACTGACGTGATGCACACAGCAGAATTTGCTCGCGCAGCCGTTCCGGTGCTGCATGGCTCAAAGCCAGCGTGTCCTGTAGCTGATCGCGGAAACCAAACGCGCCGCCGGACTGATAGTAACCGCTGCGAGCCATCAGGCGGCAAGCGATGGTCTGGTAAAGCAACCAGCCATTGGCCAGTAAGTTAACCGCAGGGTCCGGGGTAGAAACGACGATTTTGTCGAGCATGTGATGCCAGTGGCTGTGAACATTCGCCAGTTCACTACGCGCGGCGTCTTCGCTCAGATACTGATTAATCATCACTTCTGCGTCCTGCGCGTTCTGCCCGATACCCAGCACAAAAATAAATGTCCGTTGGTCACCATCAATCATCGTGGTTGCTGACTGAACTGCGCCGCATGGGTCCAGCCCCGCGCCCGTTTTATCAGACAATGTGCGTAGCTTCATGGCCGCCGGATCGCGCTGCGAACCATTGCGCCCAAGGAATTCCCGACGGTCGCCCGTCACTGAACAATGCACACCCGTCACCGCGAAGAATGCCGTTCTCTCCGAGCCGTTGCTGTTGTAGAAGTTATTTGCCAACACGCCGCAGCCACGCCCGGTTGTCGACGCGCGAGTCACAATATGCATGCCCGATTTGCTGCGCGATTCACCCAGCGTCCACTCCACATAACCGGTCACGGAGATTTTGCGGGTGCGCCCTGAAGTATTACTGAGCGTCAGAATGGCGATTTTTACCGGTGCATGTTCTGCCACCAGTATTGTTAACTCCGTATCGATACCGGTTTCACGATGGGCGAAAACGCTGTAGCCAAAGCCGTGACGGGAAAGATAGTGCCCGTTGCCGCGCACCGGCAAGGTGGTCGGTGACCAGACTGCACCGCTTTCTTCGTCACGCAAATAGTACGCTTCGCCAGAACGATCGCTAATGGGGTCGTTTTCCCATGGTGTAAGCCGATATTCGTGTGCATTTTCATACCAGGAATAGGCCTGGCCCGCTTCTGAAATGACAGTGCCAAAACTGGCGTTCGCCAGCACGTTGGACCATGGCGCAGGTGTCTGGTCATTTTCATCCAGCGTAATCTGGTATTCGCGGCCATCTTCCGAAAAGCCGCCGCGTCCGTTGAAAAACACCAGCGCACGGGTATCTGGCTGCCACGGATCGTGTTGATTAGTGGGGATCCCAAGGCGAGGTGTAAAGGCCGGTTGTGCAGGAATGGTCGCCTGGAGGCGCTGGTTCAGCTGTTCTTTCAGGCCGCCAGCCCGGTCATCGAGCACAATTTGCGCCACACTCAGTAGTAAAAGCCGATCCTCCGCCGACATATGTTCGCCGTTGCGCACAAAAATACCGCCGGATTTATCTATCTGGCTGGCTTCAGACCCGGCCATAATCAACTCTATTATCTGGTTTTGTAGCTCTTGCTGATAACCCCCAGGGTTATCGTTAAGGATAACCAGGTCCACGGCCAGTCCTTTCAAACGCCAGTAATGGTGTGCCTGAATCATCGTGGTGATGAGCAAAATACTTTCATCACTGGTGATGTTAAGAATCACAATCGGCAGGTCGCCTGAAATAGACCAGCCCCACAGGCCTGACTGCCCGCGACGGTTACGGCACAGTGTTTTGGCATCCGCTCGCAGTTCAGGGCCAGGGAACAGCACCGCGCTGGCAAGTCGGTTAAAGAGCGTTGCATCGTCTTCGTTGGCATTAATCTGGCGCAATACTATCTGGCTATGTGACCACGCCAGCTCAAATACACGATCGGCTATCGGGTGGTCGTGATATTTCTCAATCAGCGCCTGGCTGTGCTGGCGGCTTTCCGTCACGCCATAAATAATATCGACGGTAACCGGCAATCCGGGTTGTAAAACGATGGTCTGACGAATGGCAAGAATCGGATCCAACACCGGCCCAACGCTGTTGCTCAGCACGCCGCTTTGTTGGGTTGCCAGCGCATTGGCAGGGGTTCTTCCTCGCCCAAGGAATTTTGCACGGTCAGTTTCAAATGAGGTGTCGTTCGGAGCCTGACCATGTACCACCATGGTATGAAACATCCACGGGCAAGCTTCATCAGGAGCGCGAGGCCTGCGGTGGCAGAGAATGGCGTGCTGTTCGGGAAGCAGCTCGGTCTGAATAAACAAGTTACTGAATGCCGGATGTGCCAGATCACTTTCTTTCGGCGCCAGCACCACTTCTGCATAAGTCGTCAGCTCAATGGTGCGCGGTTGCCGCCCACGATGCAGCAGCGTGACGCGGCGCAGCTCAATATCATCTTCAGGTGAGACAACAATCTGCGTTTTAACGCTGACCGTTCCCGCCAGCAATTTATACTCGGCCCCCGCATCGGTAAATATCACATCGTACTGGCTGACCGGCTCACCAAGCGGCTGCCATGTATTGCTCCACACTTCATTGGTGACAGGGTCACTGATATAACAAAACGCACCCCAGTTATCGCAGGTTGCATCGCTGCGCCAGCGGGTTAACGCCAGGTCTTTCCAGCGACTGTATCCGCCACCAGACTGGCTAACCATCAGGTGGTAATCAGCGTTCGACAGCAATTGAACTTCAGGGATCAGGCTGTCTACGTCGGTAAACTCGCGCGTTTCGTACTGAACCGGTTGCAAAACCCCTTCGTGAGATTCGAAATGGCGACGCGGGCTGTACAACTCAACCGCATCAGGAACCCGTTCTTGTAGTAACAAACGAGCCGACTGGAATGATGGGCTGGTCATAAATCGGTCGACCATCGGAGCACCCAACAACACGTGGGAAAGTGCCTGGAACGCCATGCCCTGGTGGTGCGCCATCCATGAACGAACCACGGCGTACATCTGGCCACTGGCAAGGCGCGAAGGCGTGTAGTCCAGCGCTTCGTAGAAACCATACTCCCCACGAGCACCATTTTTCTCGAGCTTCAGCAGGTTTTCACAGGCTTTATGTGGCGAAACCGTCAGCGCCATCATGGTGGCATACGGTGCGATGACCATGTCATCTGCAAGTCCCCGTCGCAAACCAAGGCCCGGCACACCAAAAGCGTGGTACTGGTAATTTTGCAGCGCATCAAAGGAGTAATAGCCCGACTCTGAAATCCCCCACGGCACGCCCCGCTCTTTACCCCAGTCAATCTGGCGTTTGACTGCCGACTGGCTCATCTCTTCCAGTAAACTTCCCGGATAAGTCGGCATCACCAGGTTCGGCATTAAATATTCGAACATTGAACCACTCCACGACATCAGCGCCGTTTCGTTATCAATGGTGGTAAACAGCCGTCCTAACGCAAACCAGCTTTTCAGCGGCAACTGGTTAGTGGCAATTGCCAGGAAACTGGTAAGACGAATTTCCGAAGGCAACAAATCGTAATGGCTGTTATCGAGCTTATTATTGTCGCAGTTATAACCCACGCTGAGCAGGCTGGTGACCTCGTTATACAGAAAGGCAAAGTCCATTCGCGCGTGCTCAGTCAGGCGTTGTTCCAGCTCCGTAATAATATCCAGGCGTGTACGTGCCTGGCGGATCACCGATTCTGAAGGACTGCCCTCGCCTGTATGTTTGGCCTGTGCCAGCCAGGAAAGTGTTGGCAACGATTCACCCTGCCAGTTTGCGGGGAGCCAACTGAGAAAATGAGTCCATTCATGGCAGATAAGCACTAACTGACGCTGGAGATGATCCACCCAGCGGCGGATGCGTCCCTCTTCATGATTGCAAAGTGCGTGAAGGCGATTGCTTTGCGCTCGCATATTTTTCAATTCAGGAAAGAGTAACGCCGGATGGAGTGTTGCAGCGGTTTTGCAGTGATTGCGAAGCTGACGCAGCGATGTCGGTGCATGCTGCCCCCAGGCTTTCTCGAGAATTTGTAATGTGTCATCGAGGCCCGTTAGCAATTGCTTAGTGTTCAGTATTGGCCGGTTACGCAGCCCCGTTAGCCCTGCGCTGAGGGTGAGCAAATGCCCTGCCATATTGCCGCTGTCGACACTGGAGATATAGCGCGGGTTCAGCGGCACCAGGGTGCGCGTGTCGTACCAGTTGTATAAATGGCCGCGGTAATGCTCCATTTTATCCAGCGTGTCGAGCGTCAACGTGATGCGTTGCAGCATTTCACCCTGCGGAATATAGCCAAAATCCCACGCCGTCAGGTTGGCCATCAGTGACAAACCAATGTTGGTTGGCGATGTGCGATGCGCAATCACCGGCTGGGGAATTTCCTGGTAATTATCCGGCGGGAGCCAGTTTTCTTTCTCAGTGGCAAACGTTTCAAAAAAGGCCCATATCTCGCGACTACTTTGGCGCAGCAGGCTTTTGTTTTCAGCATTAAATGTGATGGACGCGCGGGCAGGTTCACGGCTCAGCCAGCTTAATAATAATGGGGCCAGACACCACAGCACACCGACGGGGAGCGCAACAAATAGCATCATCGGGGCCAGGAATGCCGCAAGCAGAATCAATGCCAAACCGGCAACAACATTGAGCCACATTGCGCGATAAAAACGCACCGGCGAGGCTTTCGCGCTCTCAGTGCTCTGGTCGAAACTGGCCCACTGGTTGAGATTGTGATGGCTGATACCGAGGCGCCATAAAGTCACCGCAATGGAATGCAGCGAATAACCGGCCTCATGAGGCAACGTGATAAACCCGAGGCCAATGCGCATCAGGCGTTTAAGCCCACCCGATGACACCAGAATCAGATGTTGCAAGAATGGCCGCCGTGGGGGTTTATTGAGAATATCCTGGGCGATAACCAGCACAGTGGGAAGTAACAGCACCGCAGCCAAAACGCATATCCAGTAAAATGGATTCGGGACCAGCAAAAGGGTACAAAACACCAACACAAGAAATGACGGTGCGACCAGGCTACGACGCAAGTTATCCAGCAGTTTCCAGCGAGAAAGCGTAGTTAGCGGGTTTTTGCCGCGCGTGCCATCCGCTTTTCTCGGGTTGAGTTTAAGCCAGTTCAGCAGTTGCCAGTCGCCGCGTATCCAGCGGGTACGCCTTGCCACATCGGTAAGGTAATTATTGGGATACTGCTCATAAAGCAGCACTTCACTGAGCAAGCCGGAACGGGCATAGCACCCTTCCAATAAATCGTGGCTCAGCACCAGGTTTTCCGGGCAAGTATTGCGCGTGGCTTGCGTAAAAGTATCTACATCGTAAATACCCTTGCCAACAAACGAGCCTTCACCAAACAGGTCCTGATAAATATCCGATGACATCATCGAATATGGATCGTTACCCGGCACGTTACTGCACATAGCCGCATAGCGCCCCTGCCCGTTACGCGGGATCTCTTCAGCAAGCCCTGGCTGCAAAATACCGTACCCTTTGACGACGCGCTGTTTTACCGGATCGTAGACCGGATGATTAAGCGGGTGCGCCATAGTTGCGACCAGCTTATGGGCGGTATCGCGTGGCAGGACGGTATCGCTATCCAGAGTGATGACATATTTCACCCCCGCAGGCGGGCTAATTACATTGCTGTGGACTTCAGAAAACTGTTCTGCGGGTTTGCGTAACCAACTATTGAGCATCGACAGTTTGCCGCGTTTACGCTCATAACCCATCCAGACGTTTTGTTGTTCATTCCACTGCGCCGTGCGGTGAAGCAAAAAGAAAAGCGGCTGGGGAACGGAGGCATAGCGGCGGTTAAGATTCTGCATTTGCGCTTCAGCCCAGTGCAGAAGCTCGGCGTTTTCCGGCGAGTTTTCATCGGGGGAATCCGCAAAATCCGTCAGCAATGCAAAATACAGATTGGCCGTATTGTTACCGAGGTAACACACTTCCAGACTGTTAAGCAGTTTGTCTATCCCCGAGCGGCTTGTTAGCAAACAAGGGATCACTACCATGGTGCAAAACTCGGCCGGAATACCAGTCGAGAAATCCATACGTGGCAACGGGAGCGGCGAACGAAAGCGAGTCGTCGCCTCACTGAGTAAATTGATCGCTAACTGGCTAACCAGCACGACCAGCGGCAGGGCAAGAAGCGCAAGCGGCCAGTTCATACCTTGTTCGTGTGTATGCGATAAAACATCGGCGGTAAATGCGGTGGTCAACAGGCTCAGGCTACCGAGCCAGGAAAGCAGCGGAATTTGATTAAAGCTGTGGCGTAGTCGGACGACCCAAGACGTATTGGCCCCAAGCTGATGTTCCAGTTTCGAGCGCCCTTCCCCAATAAGATAATAACCAACATGGTTACCATCTGACTGTGCCATCTCAAGAATGTGACGCGCGACTTCCGGTTCACTGTGGTGGCTGTGCCGGGCAAGGATCTCGATAATGTGCCGATAGTGGTCGCGAGTATCAAAATGCATAGCCGGGTAGATACCGCCGGGATCCTGGCGCAATGTCTGTTCGACCAGACTCATGGCTTCGGCAAAGTCTGCCCAGTTGGTTTCGCTTAGCAGACGCAAACCGGCAATGCTGTTACTAACCGATAGCTGGCTGGCAGCAAGTTGCTGGTTGAAGCGGTGAATCAGGTAATCGGTGGTGACGCCTGTTTCAGCAAGGCGCTGTTCAACCCAGGTCAGCGGCAAAGAAAGCATATTCCCCCGCCCCTGCAAGCGGCGAACGAGCTCAGCCACAAAAGCACTGCTCAATGGCGGGCGTGAACGAGCCATATCCGCAATCACCATAATCAAATCTGCTGGCGTGTTCTCGGCACATTCAAAAATACGCGTTACCCAGACATCGGCGAGGTTTCGTTCTTCCTGCGCGTCAGCGACTTCGATACTGACCCGGCGTAAATTCTCGATAAGCGCCAGGCGCAACATTCCCGGTAGCGCCCAAAGCTCTCCGAGTGTTAGAGGAGTGACCTGTTGATATGCTGCAATGTAGCTTGTCAGACTGGCAGCATCCCAACGGCCATCAGCGTGGGCAATGGCTTCAGAGGCAATGTCATAAATACGCGGGCAATTATGTGGCGCGGCTAACGGCGGCAACCCCTTGCCAAAATTCTTGGGTAGGTGATGGCGAACCACGCGGATTTGTTCTTCGATAAGATAGTAATTATCCAGCAGCCATTCGCCAGCGGGCGTAATTCCTGACTTTTCACCCGCGTTGAGTAGGTAGCAATTACGGGTAATGATGGCTTCATTATCTTCCAGGCGCTTGAGTAAGTAGTAAGGCAACTTGGTGGTCGATAATTTATGGGAACGCGCCAGCTTCTGGCCATAGCGTTCCATTTGGGCCGCAGAAAATAGCTCAGCTTTGATAGGACTTTCATTCGCAGGCTCAGTGCCCAACCAATCAGAGGTTTTTGGATGCAATTCCAGTGACTTACTCGCGGTAAACCACTGTTTAAAGTTTAATTTCATGAATTTGCTCATCAGGCGATGTGAACGCACAGGAGCAGTTGTTCAATCAGATCAGAAACGTTCTCTCAGGATGGGGTGTCAGGCATCAGGGATTTAACAGCTGCAAGAGTCTTCTATAAAGTATAGGTTAAATTTTGTTCGTTTTTCTTGCGTGAGTTTTCATATGCCTGTGAAAAGCATTGCGAGTAAGCCTGGAGCTATAAAGTGATTTGCCTTTCAATGAAGGGAGTTCATCCTAGCACGCCCATGAATAAATAACGCACAGTTATCGGGGCGGCGAACAGAAAGCTTGCAGGCTTTCAGTTGAGGATACCAACCGAGTTCATCAGGATATAAGTCGCTTCTTTTCGAGTGTATTGATTAATCCTGGGCACAAGACGTTTGAAATGTTCGCTGGCGCAGTGTGCATCCAGAGCCGAGCGGTCAGGCCACTCCTCTATAAAAATGAAATGCCCCGGATCTTTCTCATCAATATATAAGTCATAGGCAATACAGAATGGCTCCTTTTTGGTGACCACTTCAAACCGACATCTATCTTCCGGCTATGCCCGTCATGGCGAAAGATTTACAGGGTGATGCTGAACTGACGATCACAGGGTTCCTTATCGGCTTTTGCATTGCGCAACTGATTTGGGGACCGATTAGCAATCGTTACGGGCGTCGTCTGCCACTGTTTATCGGTTTAGGCCTATTCATCATCGGCTCGGTGGGCTGCGCATTATCAACAGATATCGTGCAAATGTTATACGCTATGCCTGACGTTCTATTACGTTGCAGCCTACGCCTTTATCACGGGCTCTCCGTTTGTATATATCACGTACTTCGCAGCACTATGGTTGGACGATGGGCTGGATAATTGCGGTGTTTACGGCAGCCAGCGCCTTGATGGCATTGACTGTTCAGGTAAAAAACAACTATCCCCTGCCCGAATGATTTTATGAATTTCATTCATAGTGGCTATTAACCAGGCGTAATTATCTTTCATCCCGACTCCGTTAATCTGAACGATAAATTCTGGATAAGTCGATACCCACCGGGGTATCGACAGATGCGGATTAAATATTCTTATCGAAGAAGACGTCTAACTTTTGCAAAGCCTGGTCAACGTATTTTGGCACCCAATACGTCTCGATATGGGTAGCGCCATCGATCAGGAAGAGTTCTTTGTCCTTCGTACCGGTGGCTTTCGCGAACGCATCTTCAGTCATATAGAGCGTATCGGCTTTTGTACCGGCAATCATCAGCAGCGGTTTATTGATGAGATTGATATGGTCCGTTACGTCAAAGCTCATCAAATCCAGCAGACTGCTGGTGGTGTATTTAAACGTAGAGTTCGGGTGCGCGTGGGTTTTCCAGTAGTACTCGTAACCCTGGCGATACAAGGCAAAAGGTAATTTAGCAATCTGCTCATCAGTCAGGTTGGCATCGCCGGAGTAAAGCACTTCTCCTCCGGCGGCTTCCTGAGCACGTGCGTCAGAAGCCTGCTGAAGACGCTGCTGGATAGTATCCAGCTGTGAATCCTGCATACCATTGCGGCGCACAAGGCCTGAATTAAACATGCTGATGGTTGCTATCGATTTGAACCGCTTGTCAGTTTCGGCCGCAACGAGTGAATAACCGCCACCACCGCAAATGCCCAGCAGACCGAGGCGTGCAGTATCAACCCCCGGATACTGGCTGATGTAGTCAGCCATGCCGTGAACATCCTCAATACGGTTAGCCGGTTTATCCACGCTGCGAGGTATGCCACCGCTAGCACCTTGATAAGCTGCATCGGCGGTAATCGTGATGTAACCATGTTCGGCGAGACGCTGGGCATACAACCCGGCGACCTGCTCTTTTACGCCACCATTAGGATGTGCGACCACCACGGCAGGGTATTTTTTAGCGGGATCATAGTTAGCAGGGGTATAGACATTCGCGGCGATCTGGATGCCATGCAGATCGTATTTCACCGGATGAATGTTGACCTTGCCTTTGACGTTCTCGGTGATGGCACCGTCATAGGCCAGTGTGAATGGATTTTTTTTGTAATCAGCCGCATTGACTGAGGTCACTCCGGCCATTGCCGTGAGTAGCATTGCACTGATAAGCGTGAATTTCATGGTCTCTCCCGATGAGTGCCAGCCTGTTTATGAAGGCTCGCGGAATCAAATTTGCAGGCTCAGATTAGGCAGAGAGGGCTGTCAGCATCGTGACAAGGAAATAACATTTTTGTCAGGAAAGAGTCCGGGATGGTTAGTGTTTCTGACAACGCTGTCAGGTAACTGTCAGCTTTATGTTGGCAATCAGGAGGCAGAATGGTCTCGTTTAATGTGATTCATGTTCAATTTTCTGAGAAACGGAGCGATCAATGAAAAGCCAGAATGACCTAACAATGCCAGAGCGACGCAAGCTATTAGTCGCCGGGGCGGGTATTGCCGCCGCCTCGCTGCTCCCCCACGTATCGGCGGCGAGTCCATCCTCTCAGGTCGATTCATCCAGACAAACCAGCCAACGCAATGCTACTCCGGGCAAGCGTAAACTCGGGAAGCTGGAAGTCTCAGCTATCGGTCTGGGCGTGCAGAACATGAGTCGTAAATACGACACCTCTGTTCCATGGCGTCCTGAGATGATCAATGTTATCCACCGGGCATTTGATGAAGGGGTGACGTTCTTCGACGCTGCTGAAGCCTACGGTCCCTTTGAAGTCGAAAGAATTCTCGGGGAAGGCGTCGCCCCATTCAGGGAAAAAATCGTTATCGCCACTAAGTTTGGCTGGAACATTGACCAACAGACGGGGAAGCGTCTGCCGGGCCTTAACAGCAGGCCGGAACATATCAGGCAGGTCGTCGACAATATGCTCAAACGCCTGCGTACCGATCGTATCGACTTACTTTATCAACATCGAGTTGATCCACAGATCCCTATCGAAGATGTCGCCGGTGTGGTGAAAGATTTAATGGATCAAGGAAAAGTCCTGCA
Source organism: Buttiauxella cochleicola (assembly GCF_021282405.1). Taxonomy (NCBI): domain Bacteria; kingdom Pseudomonadati; phylum Pseudomonadota; class Gammaproteobacteria; order Enterobacterales; family Enterobacteriaceae; genus Buttiauxella; species Buttiauxella cochleicola. The sequence goes on along the minus strand of NZ_JAJSOU010000001.1, from coordinate 356,665 downwards.
CTGGGGTCTGTCTGAAATGGGCATCAACACGTTGAGACGCGCCCATGCGGCATTACCCGTTACCGCCGTACAAAGTGAATACTCCATGCTCTGGCGCGGCCCTGAAAAGCAGGTACTTCCGGTATGTGAAGAGCTGGGCATTGGTTTTGTGCCATGGAGCCCACTCGGCGTACAGTTTTTAACGGGCTGGATTGATGGAAATACCCGGTTCGCTGCCGGTGATATACGTGCTATAGAAACGCGATTTTCACCCGACAATCTCCCGCACAACTTACAACTCGTTGAGCTGCTAAAAACCTGGGCGATAAGAAAAAATGCCGCACCGGGTCAGATTGCACTGGCATGGCTCCTGGCGCGTAAACCCTGGATTGTTCCCATCCCTGGCACCACCAATAAAGACCATATGCTGCAAAACACAGCAGCTACCACCGTGTCGATGACAGCTACAGAGATGACCGAGCTTACCCGCTCACTGGATGCCATCACTATCCAGGGTCAACGTCTGCCGGATGCCGTGCAGGTTTATTCCGATGTTGAAGCACCATTGAAAAGTTAAGAGGAAGTCCCGTTATGCGCCTGTTGTTAGTCGAAGATGAAGAAAAAACGTCAACCTATCTCAACCGTGCGTTGAGTGAGTCCGGATTTACGGTAGATGTCTCTGCAGATGGCGCTGAAGGTCTTCATTACGCGCTGGAGTTCGACTACGACGCGATAATACTGGATGTGATGCTGCCGGGGATGGATGGCTACCGGGTACTTGAGGGTGTGCGAGCAGCCAAACAGACGCCGGTATTGATGCTCTCGGCACGGGGATCGGTCGACGAGCGCGTTAAAGGACTGCGTCTTGGCGCGGATGATTATCTGCCCAAGCCCTTTTCGCTTATTGAGCTGGTGGCGCGTATTCAGGCACTGGTGCGTCGCCGCGCTACGGATGGCGCAGACATCACCCAACTGCAAATTCACGATCTGCATCTCGACTTACTGGCTCGCCGCGTATTTCGTGCCGGAACGCGACTGGAGCTGACCGCGAAAGAATTTTCCCTGTTAAGCCTTCTGGCCAGGCATCAGGGAGAGATTCTGTCAAAGATGATGATTGCGGAGCAGATATGGGACATGAATTTTGACAGCGATGCCAACGTGGTTGAAGTGGCCATTAAACGACTTCGGGCCAAAGTGGATGCCCCGTTCGATATCAAACTGCTGCATACAGTTCGTGGCATGGGTTATGTCCTCGAAGTCCGGTCCGAATAAATGAAGGGGATAAGTATGCCTAAGCGTTCTATCTCCGTTCACCTGGCGCTGATGTTTGCCTTATCCGCGCTGCTCATTGTATCCATTATCGGTATCCTGCTCAGAAGCTCCTTGCATGATTCTTTGCAAAAGCAGATGCACAACGAGCTGCTATTCCGGGAATCATTAATGAGTCCGTGGATCACCACCCGAACCTCGGCTGACGGCTGGTCAACGCTGGCCAATAAATTCACCGTGTTAACCAATTCTGAAGGTGAACGCGTTCGCTACTGGATAGTGAGCGATAACCCACGCTTTAGCATCGGGGGAACACCACCAGTGGGTGTTCAGTGGTCTTCTTTACAGGAAGGGTTTAATAAAGTGCCCGGTGCATCAGAAGGTGCATGCTCGCTGTTTCTGTTAGTGAAAACCATCCCCGCCAACGGTGAAAGGCCTGAGCTGCGCTATGTGGTTGCTATCGACTCCACACCGTACATGGGAACACTTGATGCGTTCACGCGTACATTGCTGATCATTACCGCACTGGGCGTCGTGATTGTCGCCTTACTGGGATACATCGTATCAAGGATCGGTCTTCGTCCGGTTAGGGCGCTCAGTAAACAGGCCCGGCAACTCGCTCCCGGGGACCATGGTCAGCGCCTGAATACCGAAGCATTACCTGACGAATTACAGCAGTTAGCATCATCTTTTAATGGCGTGCTGGAACGGCAAGAGGTCGCCTGGAGGCAGCTCGAAAGCTTCAATGCCGATGTTGCGCATGAACTCCGGACTCCGCTGACTAATCTGATCGGCCAGACGCAGCTGGGGCTCTCACGCCGACGTTCGCAAGATGAACTGGAAGAGTTATTGGGTTCCAATCTGGAAGAGCTTGAACGTATGACATCTATAGTTAACGACATGCTGTTCCTGTCGCATGCTCACGCGGGTGAACATGCTTCCCAGCTTACGCAGGTGTCCCTGAGAGAAGAAACCCTGAAAACTGCGGAGTATGTTGAACCCTCTTTTGCTGAAAAACAGCTCTCTCTGGATGTTCAGGGCGACGTCACCGTGCACATCGACCGACGACTGTTCCACCGCTCACTGGCTAATTTACTGGAAAATAGCGCAAGACACTCACCGTCCAACAGCACGGTTACGGTGCGCTTAAGCGAAAAAGGTCATCAGGCATGTGTTGAAGTTTCAAACCCGGGCGATCCGATAGCACCAGAGCACTTACACCGGCTTTTCGAGCGGTTCTATCGCGTCGACACCTCCCGATCCAGGAGTGATACCCATCATGGACTGGGCCTGTCGATCGTGCGTGCTGTCGCCATTATGCACCGGGGAGATGTCTTTGCGCGAAGTGAAGGTGGCATCAATACATTTGGCCTCACCTTTGCGATACAAGCGGATAAAGTGGCGGGTAATGCTCAATCCAGCGCTGAGTCGGGACAAGGGTTAACTGACAGAATTGTCAGGGGGGCGTCAGCCTGACGTCATTACTCGCTCGATAAAATCATCGCAGGCAATTCCCTCTTCATTGATAAGGACGCTTTGCATGATCGGGCATTTACGTTACCTCGGGCTGTTACTGCCCTTCTTCACCTTTTCATCCTGGGCAGCGGAGCAAAATCCTGCTGTCCATATCGCCCCCGCAGGAAGTCAGAATGCGGTGTACGGGCCTGCCGAGAACTTTACCGGTCGCGTCCGGGTTGATCCTCTCTTCAAACCGGATAACGACATCAGTGTTTCCGGGGCTTATGTCACGTTTGAGCCTGGTGCCCGCTCCGCCTGGCATACGCATCCGGCAGGTCAGCGGCTGATTGTGACCTCGGGTGTTGGGCTCACCCAACAAGAAGGCCAGCCGGTGCAGGTTATCCGCGCCGGTGACGTTGTCTCTTGCCCGGCGGGCGTCAAACACTGGCACGGGGCGGCCCCCGGCAGCGCGATGACGCATCTGGCGATAACCGGGATTGTGGATGGCAAAAGCGTTAACTGGATGGAGAAAGTGACAGATGAACAATACCACGCCCATTAAAGCATTAGCGGCAGCGGTACTGCTGACCTTTGGTTTTGGTCTCGCAGCACATGCTGCGCCCGTCAATAAAGGAGCCTCAGAAGTGAACCACGAACAAAAGGTTTCAGATACGTTGTCAGCCCGCCAACAGGCTATCCCGTTGATTGCGGCATCGATGGCCAGCAGTCAGATGGATAAGCTGAATGCAGCCCTTAATCAGGGACTTGATGCAGGACTCACCATAAACGAAACCAAAGAGATTCTCGTCCAGCTTTATGCCTATACGGGCTTCCCCCGTAGCCTGAATGCGCTTAGTGAACTGATGAAGGTCGTCGAAGCACGTAAACAACGTGGCATCGAAGACGTTGAGGGCAAAGAACCGGTCGCCACCATCCCAGTCGGGGATGAGCTTCGCCGTGTCGGTACCGCAAACCAGACAAAAATCTCAGGCGCTCCCGTCCAGGGCCCGCTGTTTGATTTTGCCCCAGTGATTAACCAATTCCTGCAAACGCATCTGTTCGGCGACATTTTCGCCCGCGATAACCTCGACTGGCAAAGCCGCGAGCTGGCAACGGTTGGCGCATTAGCGGCCACGCCAGGCGTTGAAGCCCAGCTGTTATCGCATACACGAGCCAGCATGCGTGTCGGCTTGACGTCAGCGCAGCTGCGCCAACTGGCACAGGTTCTGCGTGAACATGGCGAAAACGATGCAGCAACTCGAGCCGAAAAGGCGCTGCAACAGGCGCTCGCAAGCAATTAGGAGGTGGTTATGGAGCATGATCCCAACCGCAGAATGTTGATCACCGCACTTGCCGGACTCACGCTGGCGAACGTTTCTCTGGCATCAGCAGCCACCGGAACCGCAAACGTGCAGGGTAAAAGTCGAATTCTGGTGGCGTACTTCTCCCGCAGCGGAAATACACGGGTGATTGCGGGCGTCATTCAACGTAGCCTGAACACCGATCTGTTTGAAATCGAACCGGCAACGGCTTATCCGGAAGACTATTTCCAGACCGTTGAGCAGGCAAAAAATGAGCGTGAGCGGGGAGTAAAACCGGTATTAAAAAATAGCGTCGCAGATATATCACGCTATGAGACCGTGTATTTAGGCTTTCCGATCTGGGGGACCAGCGTGCCGCCTGTAGTGCAAACATTTCTCAGCAGCCACAACCTTGCGGGCAAATTACTGATCCCCTTTATAACTCACGGTGGCTACGGTAAAGGAGACAGCGACGACATCCTTGCCCGTCTCGCCCCAACTGCGCGTAGGGAAAAACCGCTGGTCATTGAATGCGACCAGGAGCGAAGAACAACTGAAACGGTCACCAGTTGGTTAGAAACAATACGCAGTTAATCGTCCGCATTCATGAGTCTGCCAAATAAGGGCAATCAGGGGTGCTAAATAATTAACGCTGACAACTCAGATATGATTGAACAGCAAACATAACAGAGGATGTAATCTTGAAGACGATCTTAAAAACGCTGGCCATTTGCATGATGGCGGGTGGTCTGGTGGCTCAGTCGGTATATGCCGAGCCGCTGGTCATTCAGGAACAGGGAAGCTTTTCTGCTGGCGGTACTATCAACACCGCCCCTGGTAAATTTGACGCGAAGAAGCCGCTGGACTCTGCTGGCCAAACCTACCATGGCGATCATGCGTCTGTGTTCTACCAAATCCCGGAGAATCCGCATAAATACCCTATCGTCATGCTGCACGGCGCAGGTCAGTTCTCCCGTACCTGGGAAAGCACACCGGATGGTCGCGAAGGGTTCCAGAACATCTTCCTGCGTCGCGGGTACTCAACTTATCTTGTCGATCAGCCACGTCGGGGCAGCGCCGGACGTACGACTGTAGAAGGTACTGTTACGCCTAAACCGGATGAACAGATGTGGTTCAATCAGTTCCGCGTTGGCGTGTGGCCAGAGTATTTTAAGGGCGTTCAGTTCTCTCACGACAAAGAAGCACTGAATCAGTATTTCCGTCAGATGACCCCAAATACCGGGCCGTTTGATATCAATGTCATCTCTGATGCGATGTCCGCCGTCGTGGATAAATCCGGCCCCGCTATCCTCTTCACCCACTCTCAGGGTGGCGGACCGGGCTGGTATACGGCGATGAAAAACGACAAGGTTAAAGCCATTGTCGCCTTCGAGCCTGGCAGCAGCTTTGTCTTCCCCGAAAAAGAACTCCCTGCCCCTATGCCAAGCGCGTTCGACACGCTGAAGGGTGAGCCTGTGCCAATGGCGCAATTTATGGCACTGACCAAAATCCCGATTCTAATTATTTACGGCGATAACATACCGGATAAACCTGTCGCCATGCCCGCGCAGGACAGCTGGCGGGTACGTCTGGCGATGGCTCGCGAGTGGCGCGACGTGGTGAACAAGCATGGCGGGGATGTGACGGTAACGCATCTGCCAGAGGTAGGAATCAAAGGAAATACTCACTTCCCGTTCTCTGACCTCAATAATGTGCAGATTGCTGATTTAGTCGGTCAGTTTTTGAAAGATAAAAATCTGCAGTAGGACGAAATAGCATTGAGCTTTCATTATTGAGGGCTCAATACAAACATCAATTTTTTCAAAAAAAATGGGGACGTGACAGTCTGCTTTGAGCGAAAAGCGGACATTTTCGATTCATGTGCTATCAGTTATGACTGACCTGTTTGGCATTATTTCAATAATTTTGACATTAGCTCAAAAAACATTGGCAGGTCTCGACTGAAAGAGAAAGACGCGTTTATCGCTTTGCGTGCAATTAATCCGTCGATAAAGGCAAACAGTATAATCGTGGTTTCTTCCAGGCTAATGTCCTGGCGAAACTCTCCTGCAGTAATACCTTCTGCGATAATCCCTGCAATACTTTGCCGCATGATGGTATCACTGGAAATATACGTTTTTTGCAGTTCAGGGTTCCGCGCAGATTCAGCCATGATTTCAACCCACAACTGATGTGTAACTGGGTAGCCTACATCGCTGATGCACGAAGTAACCTGCGCACAAAGGCGGTCGAAATGAGTACCCCTGGATGGAGCATTATGGGCTGTCAGCGCTGAATTCTGCTCTTCAAGAACGATAGCCTTTATTAGGTCATCCTTGCTTTTAAAATACGTGTACATTGCTCCCTGACTGATCCCAGCGCGGGTAGAAATTTCACGCACGCTTGTCGCACTGAAGCCTTTTTCTGCAAAACAGGCAGCAGCAGCGGTAATCAGCTTATGGTAGGTTTCAGTTTTCTTTAACATGTCGAGTATAATGTTTTATAAGGTGCCCGGACTTTAACGCTGTTTGCTTCGAGGAGCCAGACTTAGCTCTGTAGTTCTGGCTCTTGGAATCAGATATCACTTCATCAGCGGTAATACACTGAGCATTTTCTTGAGGTTCATCATATCCCACGGCAGATGTTCAGCAATCGTAAGGCCGACCGGTGCCGTTTTTGAGGTAGCCTGAGCTATCAGATTGAGTACATCTTCAATAGTCAGCTTGCCTTCTGCTACATCGCCAAAATCGTGCTCGCCTCTGCCTGGCATGGCGAAAAGCACAGAACGGAAAAGTGACGGATCGAGAACGTCGAGATCCAGGTGTATCGCCAGATACTCAATGCTTTCCCTGTGAATCCACTCCAAAACTTCTTTCCCACCATTTTTGACTTGTTCAGGACCGATAGTCGCAATGTCATGACGAGCAAGGTATTCAGCTTCATAAGCCAGTGGATCGTGGATACCTGCAATCATTATTTTTGAGGGATTAAGCCTGGTGGTTACGTGAGCAACTAAATCTTTATCACCTGTTCCAATTAGTGCTCCAAGAACATGGGCATGAGCGTTTGGATACTGTTTAGCAGTCTGTACGTCAGGGTGAGAGTCAATCCATAGCACACCCAGTTTATCACCGTATTTATTGAGCAGATGTGTAAAAGGAGCCAGTGATACCAGGCAATCCCCACCAAAAACGACAATTGAATCGGGATTATGTTTCTCAATCAGAGTGGCTGCATCGTTGAGCTGCCTGATAATTTGAGGTTTAGCTGTAATGCCATCTACTTCCGCCAGTGGCTCCGTTGTGGGCTCATCGACCGGAACAGACTCAAGAGGGCCATCCGATTCGGGGGAAAGATACGAGAGAAGAAGCGACCCAAGGTGATAGGGTGGGTTATTACCGCCTTGCCATTGGGGAAATAAAAGTCTGAGCGTTTTACTAGTCATAATTTGCCTTTGTTTGTTTTGACAACAGACTGATTAGAAAGAATCACAAGTCAGCCATGAATGAACGCTCATTCATTTTTACGTTATTATCGCTTCATGGCAAACAGCACGGCACGTTAAGTTAAAAAATCATTTTACAGCCAGGTTCAATCTATGTCCGCTTTTGGCACGCAGCGGACCTTCAGCCCCTCAAAATTAATGAACACATCTAATAAGCCCTAGCTAATTACCCCATCTAATCGAATAAATTACTTTGCGTTATGCTTTTCCTACACAACAGCTGAAGGATAACGTCATGCAAACTGTAAAACTGAACAACGGTATTGAAATGCCCCTGCTGGGCTTTGGTGTCTTCCAGATGACGGATGCCGGAGAATGCGAAAGAGCCGTTATTGATGCCATAGATACAGGATACCGCCTGATCGATACCGCTGCGTCTTACCAGAATGAAACCCAGGTCGGGAACGCACTGAAACAGACCGGTATTGCCCGTAACGAACTCTTTGTAACGACCAAACTTTGGCTACAGGATACCAATTACGAAGGCGCTAAAGCACAGTTCGAACGCTCCCTGAATCGGCTGCAACTTGATTACGTCGACCTGTATCTGATCCACCAGCCTTATGGCGATGTCCATGGGGCATGGCGTGCTATGGAAGAACTGCAGCAGGCAGGAAAAATTCGCGCCATTGGTGTCAGCAATTTCCATCCTGACAGACTGGCCGACCTTATCGCCTTCAACAAAGTTGCCCCTGCGGTAAACCAGATTGAAGTTAACCCCTTCAACCAGCAGCTGCATGCTGTTCCATGGAATCAAAGCCGTGGCATTCAGCCAGAAGCCTGGGCACCGTTTGCGGAGGGTAAGAATGGTCTGTTCCAGCATCCCGTATTAACGGCGATTGGTCAGAAATACGGCAAAAGCGTGGGTCAGGTGGTTCTGCGTTGGATCTTCCAGCGAGGCATCGTTTCACTGGCGAAATCGGTGCGTAAAGAACGCATGGCAGAGAACATCAACATTCTCGATTTTGAACTCAGCTCTGAAGATATGCTGCAAATTGCCGCCCTCGACACCGCAACCAGTGCCTTCTTCTCTCACCGCGACCCGGCGATGGTGGAATGGCTGACTGGCCGCAAACTTGATGTTTAAGACCCGATAAAAGAGGTATTTATTCAATGCAAAAACGTTATCTGGGTCAATCCGGGCTCGAAGTCTCAGCGCTTGGACTCGGCTGCATGGGCTTAAGCCACGGCTACGGCCCGGCGACCGATACCCGTCAGGCTATCGAGCTCATTCGCGCTGCGGTTGAACGTGGCGTCACCTTCTTCGATACCGCCGAAGTATATGGCCCCTTCCTTAATGAAGAGGTTGTCGGCGAAGCCTTAAAACCGTTTCGTGACCGTGTGGTCATTGCCACTAAGTTTGGTTTTACTTTTGGCGACGACAACAAGCAGCAGATTTTAAACAGCCGTCCGGAGCATATCCGTGAAGCTGTGGAAGGATCATTACGCCGTCTTAAGACTGATGTCATTGACCTGCTGTATCAACACCGTGTCGATCCGGATGTCCCGATTGAAGATGTTGCGGGTACGGTAAAAGACCTGATAGCTGAAGGCAAAGTTAAACATTTCGGTCTGTCCGAAGCGGGTGCGCAGACCATTCGTCGTGCCCATGCCGTACAACCTGTCACGGCCCTGCAAAGCGAATACTCAATGTGGTGGCGCGAGCCTGAGCGGGAGATCCTGCCTTTACTGGAGGAACTGGGCATTGGTTTTGTGCCTTTCAGCCCATTAGGTAAAGGCTTCCTTACGGGCTCGATTAAGCCAGGAACTACTTTTGGGAAGGATGATTACAGAAGCCAAGTGCCGCGTTTCGCCGAGCAGGCGATTGAAGCCAATGAAAAGCTGGTCTCATTGCTGGGTGAACTGGCTGCAGAGAAAGGCGTGACGTCTGCGCAAATTGCGCTGGCATGGCTGCTGGCACAAAAGCCGTGGATTGTTCCTATCCCTGGTACCACCAAACTACACCGGCTGGAAGAAAACCTGGGGGCTGCCGACATCATTCTTTCGCAGGATGACTCACGGCAGATAACCCAGGCGCTTGAAACGATTAAAGTCGTTGGCGAACGTTACTCTCCTGAGCACCAGGCCCGCGTAGGCCGTTAATATCCGGACGGGTCCGCTGAGATTGGCGGACCCTTTATTCCTGATAGCGAAGTGCATCGATCATCAGCGCAAAAGCTGGCGGATGCTGCTTACGGCTCGGGTAGTAAAGATAATATCCGGGGAAAGACGGACACCAGTCCTGCAGAACCTGAATAAGCTCTCCTGACTTTATATAATCCTGCACCCTGTCTTCAGGTATACAGGCGATGCCAAAACCGGATAAAGCCGCATCAATTCTTTCCGCCTGCAGATTAAACGTTACCTGCCCTTCCACTCTGACCCGTAACGGTTTCCCATCCTTCTCAAACTCCCAATGGTAAAGTCCACCGGCAGTCGGCAGGCGCATATTGATACACCGATGGTTTTGTAGCTCGTGCGGTGTTTCGGGTACGGGGCTAGCGGCAAAATAGGACGGTGCTCCCACCACTGCCATACGCATTTCCGGTCCAATCCTCACCGCGATCATATCCTTATCTACGCTTTCGCCAAGGCGGATCCCCGCATCAAAACGCCCCTCAACAATATCGACAAAACCGTTATCAACCACTAGTTCGAGATTGATTTCCGGATATTCCCTGAGGAAGGATTTTAACTTCGGCCATACCAGACTTCGCGCGGAATGCTCCCCGGCAGATAAACGGATATTGCCGGAGGCACTGCCGTTCAGTTGAACAAGCGATTCGAGCTCCTGTTCAAGATCGGCAATACGGGGTTCAAGGCAGGCAATAATTCTTTCACCGGCTTCTGTAGGGGCAACGCTTCGGGTAGTGCGGGTCAGAAGGCGGATATTCAGCCTTTCCTCCAGGGCCTTCATCGCGTGGCTGAGTGCAGACTGAGAAACGCCCAGTTTGCCCGCTGCTTTGGTAAAACTTCGCTCCCTTGCCACCACAAGAAAGATTTGCAGTTCGTTGAAGTTTTCTTTGAGCATCGGCGATTTCCTTATGGAGGCATTCCCTTCATCGCACACTCATGAAGGGTGTTCATAGACACAATCATTTTAGCCCTATTACTGACAATAATGATAATTGATATTCTGACCGTATCGAAAATAAGTCTGAATTATCAGAAGGTTTATCATGAAAATACTCGTTGCAGGAGCGACAGGAAGTATTGGTCTTCATGTCGTGAATACCGTTATTGAAATGGGCCATCAGACCGTCGCTCTGGTCAGAAATAAACGCAAAGTGAAACAACTTCCTCGTGGAACGGATGTGTTTTACGGCGATGTTTCAATGCCTGAAACGCTCACCGATTTGCCGAAAAATATTGATGCCATCATCTTCACTCTCGGTTCCGATGGTCAGGGTCGTATTGGTGCCAGAGCGGTAGATTACGGCGGAGTGCGCAATATTTTACGAATATTCAAGGATACGCCTGTTCGTATCGGCCTAATGACCACAATTGGCGTGACTGAACGACTCAGCACCTGGAATCAACGCACTGAGGTTCATGACTGGAAAAGACGTGCCGAGCGTCTGGTAAGGGCGAGTGGTCATCCCTATACCATCGTCAGGCCCGGCTGGTTTGATTACAACAATGATGATGAACACAGAATCGTTATGCTTCAGGGAGATCGTCGCCATGCAGGAACACCGGAAGATGGTGTGATATCCCGGGAGCAAATAGCCCAGGTTCTGGTCAGTGCTCTGACTAACGACGCGGCAAGAAATAAAACGTTCGAGCTGGTGGCTATACCAGGAGAAGCACAGCAGGATCTTACCCCACTGTTTGCAGACCTGCAGACTGATGATCCACAAAAAAATGATGGGGTTCTGGACATAGACAATATGCCTCTGCGTGAAGAACCTGACTGCATTATTAACGAGCTGAACCTGTATTCAAAAAAATTAACCAATCTACAACCCTGACAATTTTGTCATATAGCGGTCAGTCTCATGACAGCTTAGGTTTGTATATTTGAATATACAGACGGATGAAGTTACTCCTGATAAAACCCAGTTTCAAACATATTGTTAAATGAGGTGCTAGATATGAAAACACTACTTATTACTACTTTGGTCATGGGATTTATATCAGTGAATGCCGCCTCTGCTGCTCAGGAAATTGATCATGCAGATGGGAAACTAAAGATGGGTAGACTTCAGGAGAGTTTAGTTTGGAGCGGTCAGCGGGAATCGAACCCGCATCATCAGCTTGGAAGGCTGAGGTAATAGCCATTATACGATGACCGCTTTGGTCCGCCACCGGAGCCTCGAACCCCGTACTACAACCTATGATTGCCGCTCTTCCCGATGAGCTAGTGGCGGTTTGGTAATACTACCGACACATTAGATTTAATAATCGCACACTCTGAAGAGGGTTAACGGCCGGCGCGGCATAATACATAAGTGAAATTACCCATGCAATCTATAAGTATTTATTGAGGTGGTATTTTCATGCTACTGATTATTATAACAACAATTGCGCAGAAATAAGCCAACTGAGCAAGAGAGTTCGCATGTGCTGCGTATTTAATCATTTTGAATACGCGAAGAGACAACCGCAACAAATACGCTTCATTTTTGTTCCCGGAATCTGGCTGGATGAGCAAAAACCTTCCTCAATTTAGCCCGGATGGAACGCAGCTGTAAAACGTGCTGGCATTCGCCGTGGCAATCCGTACCATACACGCCACACTTATGCATGCTGGATGCTTAAAACGGGAAGAAACCCGCCATTTATCGCCAGCCATATGGACCATGAAAATACCCATATGGTTTATGACATTGATTCAACCTGGATACAGGATATGAACGGCGATCGGTTCAGCATGCTAAACCAAAAACTCGCGCTATAGGCTGTGCCCCTGTGGTGCCCCTGAAACAACCGGCAAATCAATAAAATGCAAGATAAACAAGAAATTACAAAGAAAGATCAATACAACCTGAACAAATTACAGAAGCGCCTGCGTCGTAACGTGGGTGAAGCGATCGCTGATTACAATATGATTGAAGAAGGCGACCGTATTATGGTCTGCCTGTCAGGCGGTAAAGACAGCTACACCATGCTGGAAATTCTACGAAACTTACAGCAAAGCGCGCCGATTAATTTCAGCCTGGTGGCCGTTAACCTCGATCAAAAACAACCGGGCTTCCCTGAGCATATCCTGCCTGCGTATCTGGAAAGCATTGGTGTTGAGTACAAAATTGTCGAAGAGAACACTTACGGTATCGTTAAAGATAAGATCCCGGAAGGCAAAACTACCTGTTCTCTGTGCTCTCGTTTACGCAGGGGCATCCTTTACCGTACTGCGACTGAGTTAGGTGCGACGAAAATCGCGCTTGGTCATCACCGTGACGACATCCTTCAGACGCTGTTTCTGAATATGTTCTACGGCGGCAAGATGAAGGGTATGCCACCAAAATTGATGAGTGATGACGGGAAACATATCGTCATTCGTCCGTTGGCTTATTGCCGTGAGAAAGACATTGAGCGTTTTGCAATTGCTCGTGAATATCCGATCATTCCTTGTAACCTGTGTGGTTCGCAGCCGAATCTGCAGCGCCAGGTCATTGGTGAAATGCTGCGTGACTGGGATAGACGCTATCCTGGCCGTATCGAAACCATGTTCAGTGCTATGCAAAACGTTGTGCCTTCGCACATGTGTGACACGGAACTGTTCGATTTTAAAGGCTTGCAACATGGTGCTGAAGTCGTTAATGGCGGAGATTTAGCATTCGACCGCGAAGAGTTGCCGATGCAACCTGCAGGCTGGCAGCCAGAAGACGAAGACAGCGAAACCCCTCTGCAACGCCTCGATATCCTCGAAATCAAATAATCCTCTCTTCCCTCTCTCGCCTGAGAGAGGGAAAACTCTACTCTAACTATGCGGTGGTGGCTCGATAATCGGTCTTTGGTCGGGATCTAGTGGTGGGTCTGGTATCGGCTGCGGTCTTGGGATCGGGTCAGGTACTGGAGTAGGTTCACTCGGAAACGACGGGTCACTCATATTTAATCTTCGATAAACAGTCATCACTGCCTCCTGTAAATACTCCTTTTAAGCATAGACCACATATTGCAGACAAAAAAAAGCCGACTAATAGTCGGCTCGTACGAATCAATTGTGCTATGCAGTAATTCTAAAAAAGGAAGTAAGACAATATGGAGCGCAACGCCCATCGCTTGACGTTGCATTCACCTGCGAGAGAGATATTGCCTTGAACCGGCGTTCCATTTATTGACCTTGCTCAACTATAGCCGCCTTTTTTAGCCTTCATAATGTTAAAAATGTTAAATTTTACAGCCATTTACTACGATGTAACCACCAGGCAACACCGCCTATAAGAACCACCAACATGATACAAAACAGGCTGAAGCCAAAATGCCAGCCGCCGCCAGGAATACCGCCCAAATTCACACCAAACAGCCCTGTCAAAAAAGTGCTGGGCAAAAAAACCATTGCCATTAGTGACATGGTGTAGGTTCTTCTTCCCATAGCTTCCTGCATAACCTGAGCAATTTCATCGGTCATAACCGCAGTGCGCGCGATACAAGCATCAATTTCATCAAGCCCACGCCCTAACCTGTCGGAAATATCCTGCATACGACGACGATGATCATCAGTCATCCAGGGTAAACGCTCACTCGAAAGGCGCGCATAAACATCTCGCTGAGGTGCCATATAACGGCGCATGACGATTAACTGTTTACGCAGTAGAGCAAGGTATCCACGCGGTGGAATTTGCTGGTCCAGCAAGTTATCTTCAAGGTCGATGATTTTGTCATGCAGCTGTTCAATAAATTCACTTGCGTGATCGGTCAGCGCATCGCAGACATCCACTAACCAGCTTCCACAATCGAGTGGGCCAGCGCCTTCCTTAAGATCGTTCACCACATCATCAAGAGCCAAAACCTGGCGCTGACGCGTTGACACAATAAGCCGCTCATCAATATATAAACGCATGGCAACAAGTTGGTCCGGGCGTTCATCGGTACTGCCGTTAATGCAGCGCAACGTAATCAACGTGCCCTCGCCAATGCGCGTCACTCGCGGACGCAGGCTCTCTCCCGCCAGGGCATCACGAGCATAATTTGGCAGCAGCGGCGTAGTTGCCAGCCAATTTGCACTTGCGCTATTGGTATAGTTCAAATGCAACCAACCAGGATGTTCGGCATCAATGGTATCGGTATCCTCAATGGTATCGACCCCGCCTTTACCATCCAATTGCCAGGCGAACACGGCATCCGGCACATTTAACTGGTATCCCTCAATGGTTTCCACTGCATTATCTCCACGTGTTACCACAATATTGTTGTCAGTCTAGCCGTCTTCTTTTGTTATGTAACTCGGAAAAATATTCAAACACGCTGAATTTGCTGAATAAAAAATGTTACATTTCCGCAGTTTTTTAGACCCAATCATGCCTCGCGGCATTCGGAGATGATGTTTGTCAGAAAGACGTAGGGCTTCACCCAATTTAGACCTCCGCCTTAAGACCATGCGCCAACGGGCAATCACTGTCAGTGGCCCGTGGTTTCTATGGATTAATTTGTTGTTCTGCTTATTTATTTTAGGCAGGCATTACTTCTCGTCCTCGCAGCAAATCGCCAGCGTTACGGCATCAGTACCCATACTGGAAATCCTTATGGGGCTAATTCTCGCAGTCTCATCATCAGCCATTTTCATTTTGCGCATGGCACACGATCAACATGCCGAGTGGTTAAGCAAATTTCTGTACGGGGCATTGCTTTGTATCAGCGCATTATGGGTAGGATGTTTTTATGTATTCCTGGCAAGCGGCGATTCGCGGATTGTTTTCCCCTTTGCAGCATTGCTGATTTTCACTGCGCTAATTTCACTTTATTTTGATGGCCGAGTTTTACTGAGTTTCACCCTGCCAATCTGGATCTCGATTCTGGTCTGTAATTTTATTTATCCCTCTGATCT
Organism: Buttiauxella cochleicola; assembly: GCF_021282405.1. NCBI lineage: Bacteria > Pseudomonadati > Pseudomonadota > Gammaproteobacteria > Enterobacterales > Enterobacteriaceae > Buttiauxella > Buttiauxella cochleicola. The sequence continues at coordinate 341,163 of NZ_JAJSOU010000001.1, read as the reverse complement.
GACCGTACTGAATGCGCTTCTCTATCTTCTTCTGGCGGGGCTTTTTGAGTCTGGCCGTCGAATCTTGCGTGGCTGGTTTGTGTTGGCGATTAGTCGTGAGCAAGAAAATAGAGAATTGATTAAACGGCTACAAGACCTGGCGAATAATGATCCACTTACAGGTATTGCCAATCGTCGATCTTTTCATCTTCTTCTCGAAAAGGCTATGCAGCGCCAGCAACTATGCGGTATGCCACTTTCATTGATTATGCTGGATGTCGATTACTTCAAGAAGTACAACGACCATTATGGCCATCAGGCTGGTGATGAATGTCTGGTGAAAATCGCTCAATGTCTGGTGGATGCTACTCGTTCAACACATGACGCTGTTGCTCGCTTTGGCGGAGAGGAGTTTATTATTTTACTACCCGATGCGCAGGAGCAGCAGGCAATTGAAGTAGCTGAACGAATCAGGCGCAACCTACAGGCCCTCTCTATCCCGCACGCAGCCTCACCCGTAATGCCTTATGTTACTATCAGTCTCGGTATCGCCACTCTGATACCCGGAACCACCTCGACACGCCTTATCGCACAAGCAGATGCCGCGTTGTATAAAGCAAAAGAAAATGGCCGCAACCGGTGGCAAACATACCAACACTAGCAAAGAGAGAAAAATGAAAATTGGCGTACTGTTTCCAATAGCAATCATTGTTGCAGCGATTGTATTTATCACCTGGTTTATTGCTGGTGGCTACGCGACATCCGCTTCTTGATAGAGCAAACGACAGTGAAGAATAAGCCGGTCAGTTGCGTAACTGACCGGCATCACTGAAGGATGGGCTAATCTAGTGAGCCACGATATACATCGTGCGGCTATATGCGACATCTTCAGGGTTATTAATTGGATAACCTTTCAACCATGGCTTGATTAAACGGCCATTGGTGTACTGATAGATAGGCGCTATTGGCGCTTTTTCCTGGATGATTTTCTCAGCCTGGTTGTAGTCTTTATTGCGCGCTTCATCCGTAGTTTCCTGGCTCGCTTGCTGCAGAATTTTGTCATATTCCGGCGAGTTGAAGCGTGAGATATTGCCGCTATGGGATGACGTTAGCAATGACAGGAAGGTAGAGGGTTCGTTGTAGTCACCTACCCATGAAGCGCGGATAACATCGAAGTTACCGGTGTTACGGCTATCGATATATGTCTTCCACTCCTGGTTTTGCAGCTTCACATCCACACCCAGATTTTTCTTCCACATTGAAGCCACTGCAATAGCAATCTTCTGGTGGTTTTCCGAGGTATTGTACAAAAGGGTGAGTTTAAGCGGATTGGTCGGTCCGTAGCCCGCGGCCTGCAATAAAGTTTTCGCCTGCGCATTAGCCTCTTCCTGGCTCATTTGCTCAAACGGCGAAGTTTCCGGTTTAAAGCCAGCGGTTACATCCGGAGTAAAACGCCACGCAGGTTTTTCGCCAGTCCCCAGCACTTTTTCAGCCATGATATGACGATCAATAGTCATACTCAGGGCAAGGCGCACTCGTTGATCGGCGGTCGGGCCTTTTTGGGTGTTGAAAGCGTAATAATACGTTCCCAACTGCGGCGGGGTGTAAACCTGGCCTGGGATGTCTTTTAGCAATTTCTGGTAGAGGTTTTTCGGGAACGATTCAGTAATATCAATATCTCCCGCCAGATAACGTTTCGTTGCCGAAGACTCTTGGTTGATCGGAATAAACGTCACTTGGGTAATAACCGTTTTGCTATTATCCCAATAATGAGGGTTCTGTACCGCCACCAGCTTTTCGTTAACGATGCGATCTTTAAGCGCGTATGCACCGTTACCCACCAGATTACCCGGCTTAGTCCAGTCGTTCCCAAATTTCTCAACTACAGCTTTAGGGACCGGGTAGAACGAGAAATTGGCCGTAAGATTTGGGAAATACGGTACTGGTTTATCCAACTGAATTCGTAGCGTTCTGGCATCAACTGCCGTCACACCCAACTTATCAGCAGGCATTTTTCCATCAATGATGGCTTGTGCGTTGTTAATACCAGCAAGAGCTGCGAACCATGCAAATGGTGAGGTGTTTTTAGGGTCAACCAGACGCTGCCAGCTATAAACAAAATCTTGCGCTGTTACAGGTGTCCCATCAGACCAACGCGCGTTATCACGCAGAGTAAAGGTCCAGGTGCGGTTATCATTGCTTTGCCATTTAGTCGCAACACCAGGTTCTAGTTGCCCTTTCTCGTTTTGATTCACCAGCCCTTCAAAAAGATCACGGATTACCTGAATTTCTGGTAACCCTACTGCTTTGGCTGGGTCAAGAGACGCAGGCTCATCTTTAATATGGCGAACCAGACTCTGGTCGGCGGCAAGTTTAGTACCAGCGGGGACATCTGCCGCCCAGGCGTTAGAAAAGAGGCTGGCGATAGCTAACGCACAACAAGTAGTCAAAAAACGCTTTTTCATGTTTTACCCTTATGAATAATTTTGTTTGGGACAGCACTACGCTCACGCCAGTGACAGAGAAACAATGTAACGCAATCAACTGTTTTGCCAATAACTAAAATAAATAACGTGACGAAAATCGCCTCTGCGGTAGGTTTTTGTGAACAATAGCGTAAAGGCTGAACTGGTCTGACAGGAGATTGTTTCTGATGAGTTTTATTTAAATCACTGCTATTACTATCAGCAATAAAAAATAGAACTTTTAAGGAAAACTATGCCAACCCACCGCCCCCGTTCGCAACGTGGCCATTTGCCACAAGGTTCTGAACGTTATGGGAAATCCGTTTTCGGCGCACCGCTTATCTGGTTCCCAGCTACACCGAATGAGCAACGCAGCGGCTTAATTATTGCGGGAACGCACGGCGATGAAAATGCTGCCATGGTTACGCTTTCTTGTGCGTTACGCACGCTGAAACCTGAACATCGACGCCATCATGTGGTTTTAGCCGTAAATCCTGACGGTTGCCAGCTCGGTTTGCGCGCTAACGCCAATGGTGTAGACCTGAATCGTAATTTCCCCGCGGCCAACTGGAAATCAGGTGATACGGTTTATCGCTGGAACAGTAGCGCGGATGAACGTGATGTGGTGCTCTCTACAGGTAAAAAACCGGGTTCTGAGCCAGAAACGGCGGCGCTATGTCAGTTGATCCACACGCTGAAACCCGCATGGATTGTCTCGTTCCACGACCCGTTGGGCTGCATTGAAGATCCTGATAATTCGCCGCTTGGCGCATGGCTTGCGAAGGAGTTTGAATTGCCGCTGGTCACCAGTGTGGGCTACGAAACGCCGGGCTCTTTTGGAAGCTGGTGCGCAGATTTGGACTTGCCCTGTATCACCGCAGAATTCCCGCCCATCTCGGCTGACGAAGCGAGTGAGCGGTATCTGGATGCCATGATGGGCTTGTTACACTGGCAAAAATAATTTCCCGTTACGGATAAAGTTTACCGGTTTCAAAATGCAACCCTGGTTCGACGTCCACCGCGAGCCAGGTTGGGCCATCGAGATCGGCAAAACGGACTTTCGCCGCCAGCGGTAATGCGGCGGCGATAGCTCGGGAAGTACACAACATACAGCCCAACATCACATCAAAACCTGCTTCACGAGCGGCTTGCGTTAAGGCCAGCGCTTCGGTTAAACCCCCGGTTTTATCCAGCTTCACGTTCACCATTTCGTAGCGCCCTTTCAGCTCGGCCAGACTTTCACGGGTATGGCAGCTTTCATCGGCGCAAATGGGTAGCGGATGGATGAAATTCGATAACGCTTTGTCCTGCCCCGCTGGCAGCGGCTGTTCAAGCATCGCCACATTCAGGTCTGCCAGTAACTGACAACGCGCCGCCAGCCCTTCACTTTTCCAGGCTTCGTTGGCATCCACGATGATCACCGCTTCCGGCACGGCGGCACGAATCGCCACCATACGCTCGCTAATCAGTCGGTCGTCAATTTTGACCTTTAGCAGGCGCGCGCCTTTATCCCACAGCAGTTTGGCCGCCGCTGCCATTTGTTCCGGCTCGGCAATACTCACCGTTTGCGCGGTTGTAATCAGTTCCGGGAGTTCGATACCCGCAATATGCGAAAGCGTGCGCTGATTGCGACGAGCGTCTAAATCCCATAACGCGCTATCGACGGCATTACGCGCAGCACCCGCAGGTAGAACATCCTGCAATTGCGCACGCGTCATCCCTTTTTCCAGTTGAGGTATAACCGTGGTGATTTGCGCCAGCACCGATTCCACGCTTTCGCCATAACGCGGATACGGCGTGCACTCGCCCACTGCTTTGATACCGTCCTCTTCCAGCTCAATCACCACAACCACCGCTTCGCTGCGGGTTCCGCGTGAAATCACAAACGGCGTGTGCAGCGGCCATGCTTCCTGGTAAACCTTGACTGATCTCATTATTGTTTTGCCTGTCGTCGTTGTTTGTATCCTCCGCAGAGTATAGCCAGCGAACACTTTTACTTGCACTATCAGTTTTTTATATTCAGACGATGAATACTGACATACACTGTCGGCGGCGTTAATTATATGTAAAAAGGAAAATCAAACATGTCACAAATCGTTCATTTCCAGGGCAACCCTGTAGCGGTTGCAGGTCAGATCCCACAAGCTGGCAACAAAGCAGAAGCTTTTTCTTTAGTCGCAAAAGATCTTTCTGATGTTGCACTGAGCCAGTTCGCCGGAAAACGTAAAGTACTGAACATTTTCCCAAGCATCGACACTGGCGTTTGTGCGGCATCCGTGCGCAAATTCAACCAACTGGCAACTGAAATGGAGAACACCGTTGTACTGTGTGTTTCCGCGGATCTGCCATTTGCACAGTCTCGCTTCTGCGGCGCAGAAGGCCTGAGCAACGTTGTTACTCTGTCTACTCTGCGTAACCCAGAATTCCAGCAAGCTTATGGCGTTGGCATTTCGGAAGGCGCACTGAAAGGCCTTACGGCTCGTGCCGTTGTGGTTCTTAATGAGCAAGATGAAGTGGTATTCAGCGAGTTAGTGAACGAAATCACTAACGAGCCAGATTATGCTGCAGCACTGGAAGCCCTGAAGGCTTAAGTGTTAACAAGGGTGGTAAACTTTTTTGTCGGATGACGCTGCGCTTATCCGACCTACGAAGAGATTTATCATCAGTGTGAATGCCCCCGAAATCAGGGGGCATTGTTTTTTTTAATCTTCGGTTTTACGCTGGCTCAAACCATATTCACGTAATTTGTTCGCAATCGCCGTATGTGACACACCCAGGCGTTTTGCCAACTTACGCGTACTTGGATAAGTACGATAAAGCTGTGTCAGTACCGAGCGCTCAAAGCGGCTGGTAATATCATCTAACGACCCTTCCATCGCCTCTTCGCCAACAGCCAAACTGACGGTGTCAAAATCAGGCAGCACAATATCTTGTGGACGCAATTCATAACCTTCCAACTGTGTTAATGCGCGATAAATTGCATTTTTCAACTGGCGCACATTTCCCGGCCATCCGTAACGTGTAAGCATATTACTCAGGTCATTTGCCAATTTCGGGCGCGGTACCCCTTGTTCATCGGCAAATCGTGCTACAAACAGTTCGGTCAGGGGCATGATGTCTTGCGGGCGATCACGCAAAGGCGGCAGATTCAGCGTCAGTACATTCAAGCGATAATAGAGGTCCTCACGGAACTCCCCTTTTTGTACCATTTCAACGAGGTTCTTCTGGGTGGCGCAAATCACGCGGACATCAACATGTACTTCGTGTTCTTCGCCCACACGGCGGAAAGTCCCATCGTTGAGAAAACGCAGCAGTTTAGTTTGCATACGCGGCGACATCTCACCAATCTCATCCAACAGAACCGAGCCACCGTTCGCCTGCTCGAAGAAGCCCTTTTTCCCTTCGACGGCATTGGCGTAAGCGCCTGGCGCGTGACCAAACAATTCGCTTTCTACAACATCGTCTGGCATCGAACCGCAGTTCAGCGCCAGATAAGGTTTCTGCGCGCGTGGGCTGCCAAGGTGGCAAGCGTGAGCCAGCAAATCTTTTCCGGTGCCTGTATCGCCAACAATCAGCAGCGGCGCATTCAGCAGTGCCAGTTTATGAGCCTGATCAACCACATGGCGCATTTTTGGGCTGACGGCAACAATCTGACTGAAAGCGCTGACATCAGTGTTAGAGATATTTTGTAGTTGGCGACCCATACGCACCGTGGAGCGCAGCATAACAACAGCCCCCACCAGTGAAGACTCTTCGTTTTCACTATCCAGATGAACCGGCGTGATTTCCATCAGGAAGTTCTGCCCGTTGATGACCACATGTTCGGTATGCGATTCGGCCGGAGAACTTTCAAGCCAACGCATAAAATTGAAACCATTCACAAGGCTTGCGGCATTATGGTTACGCAACTTGTCTTCGTTTTGTCCGAACAGCGCACAACTCGCTGGGTTTGCCAGCTCTACTTTGCTTTTCATATCCAAAGAAAGAACCGGCTCTGGCAGCGCTTCAAGCAAAGCACTCAGCGCACGATGCTCACGTTCGGAAGGCATCCACGGCACGGTACGCACATCCGTAACGCCCGGGATTCGCCGAATTTCAGCCATCAGACTGCTGAATGAGTCAAATTCAAGTGTCGAGAAATTCAGGTAAATTCGCCCAATTGGATCAATTTCGATTCCTCGCAAATCGATACTACGCAGCACAAGTAAATCAAGTAATTCTCGAGTCAGACCAAGGCGGTCCTGGCAAAAAACTTCCAGACGCATGGAGGTGTCCTTCAATTGCAATAAGCTGAGTCATTGGGTGGAGTGATGATACTCCAGATAACGAATGGTCAGAAGAGATGTGTTAAGAAAAGTTGACAGATAAGTCGCTGAATGGGGGCAATGCCGTAAAGCTAAATGCTCACGGCATTGCCTGTTTGTTACTCTACAGGTCTGGTTTTACTTTTACTTATTGTCTCTTTGAGCTGAACCAGCAACTGCTTGCGGAAGTCACCGAGTTTCGGTTTGTCGCCTTCAATCCATGGCAATGGGCGGCAAAGCTCCATTGCTTTGATCCCTAAGCGGGCAGTCAGCAAACCAGCACCAATGCCCTGCGCAGCACGCGTCGAAAGTCTTGCCGCCAGATCCTGGCCTATCCAGTCCATACCGACTTCACGCACCAGTTCACTGGCTCCGGCAAAGGCGATATTCAACAATACCAGACGGAACAAACGGATACGGCTGTAGTAACCTAATTCTATGCCATAAACCGTGGCAATACGGTTTATCAGGCGCAAGTTACGCCAGGCGATAAACGCCATGTCCACCATCGCCAGCGGGCTGACGGCAATCATCAGCGTGGATTCAGCAGCCGAGCGGCTGATTTCCCGGCGCGCCTGGTTATCCAACACTGGCTGGACCAAACGGGCGTATAGCTCCACTACTTCACGATCGTTTTGCGTTTCATGAATCGCGGCGTACCAGCGTTGCAGTGCAGGATGCCCGTGATCAAGCCCAGCCTGGCGCGCGAGTTTTTCGCAGAAGGCTTTACCCTTCCCCATGCCGTGGCTATGCATCAAATCACGCGCTTCGTCACGTTCTTCAGCACGCTGGCGCAAACGCCATAAACGTCGCCACTCTGTCGCCACTGAGCCCACACCGGCAGCAATAATCAACCCGCCAGCAATGCCGCCTCCGAGAGCAATCCAGTCCTGGGTAACATAAGCGGTATGCGTCCACTGAATGCCTTGCGCCACCACGCTGACGCCAAACAGCCCAAGCCCGACCTGAACCATGCGCCGCCACAGGCTGCGTTTCGGGCGCAAAGCCGCTTCAATCACGGCTTCTGCTTGGCCGCCATCGTCAACGTCAACCTCATCAAACGTGTTGAGCGCTGGAGTAAACTTCTCAGCCTCCGGCTCGCTGAAAGCATGTGGCGCTTTGTAGATATCTTCTTTTTCCACATCCAGTGGTTGTGCGAAATCGATACGCGGTTTTAATGGTTCGTTCATCGCAATTTATCCCCGATTAAAAACTCCAGCGCCGCGTCCATCCGAATGTGCGGCATTGGCTTGTCCACATCCATCACTTGCGGACGGAACTGTTCAAACTGAAAACCTTGTTTCTCCCAGAAAGCACTTCCTGGTAAACGCGCCGGAACTTCGCCAGGGTAGACGGTTAGCGGTGCGCCATCACTTAAACGGTTACCACGCAATGCCGGGATTTGCTCACCTTTCACGTCAACCAGGCCACTTTGTGTTGCCTGAACTGACGCAAGCCCCATGCAGTCCATGTCGATACCTTCAAACGCGGCATTCTGCCAGGCGTCCTGCACCAGTTGCTGTAGTAACGACACCATGTTGGCGTGCTGATCGACGGTCACATGGTCGGCCTTGGTGGCAGCAAATAAAAGTTTGTCGATAACCGGCGAAAACAGGCGACGAAACAACGTGCGCTGGCCGTAATGGAAACTTTGCATCAGTTGCGTCAGCGCGAGGCGCATATCGTTGAATGCTTGCGGGCCGCTGTTGAGAGGCTGAAGACAATCCACCAACACAATTTGGCGGTCAAATTTAAGGAAGTGGTTCTTGTAGAACCCTTTGACCACTTTTTCACAGTAGTAATCAAAGCGTGTCCGCAACGTGCCGATATTGGTGGTTTTGTCTGCCTGAGCGAGTTTCGACTCGCCAATGCTATCCACATCTGGCCACGGGAAGAATTGTAACGCCGGAGCGCCAGCCATATCACCAGGTAACACAAAACGACCGGGTTGGATAAAATGCAGACCTTCTCGTTTGCAGTGCAGCAGATATTCAGTCCAGGCCTCTGCAATTGCAGCAAGGCGGTTTTCATCGGCAGGAGCCAGCGGATCCAACCCTTCACATAGTTTGCGCCACTGCACCGACCATTCAGCGCGATCTCCTGTCAACAGACTTGTCATCTGGCGCGACCAGCTCAGGTAATTTTGCGCAAGCATCGGCAAGTCCAATAACCACTCGCCAGGATAATCGACAATTTCCAGATATAGCGTTGATGTGTCTTTGAAATGGCGCAGCAGTGAATCGTTAGAACGATAACGCAGCGCGAGGCGCATTTCGCTAACACCGCGGGTTGGAGTCGGCCAGTTCGGTGGAGAGCCGTACAACTGCGCCAGACCTTCGTCATAGGTAAAACGTTGAATACCTAAATCACGCTGTGGCACACGTTTAACGCCAAGCAGGCGTTCTTCACGCACCGCATTAAGCAACGGCAAACGCGCGCCGTTATGCACGCTCAATAATTGATTCACCATCGCGGTGATAAAAGCCGTCTTACCGCTGCGGCTTAAACCGGTTACGGCAAGACGTAAATGTCGGTCCACACCCCGGTTCATCAGGGCATTTAGTTCATTCTTGATTCTGTTCATATGCGTCCTGGTTGCGCCCGTTGTCTCTCAACTGAGGAGAATCTTCACTGATTGTAATAAATATGGGTAGTTAATACCGAATCAATGGCAAATGAATTGAAAATCAAAAGTGTGGAGAAAAGATTACTTTGCAGTGCCACCTTGAGTGCGAGCAGAAATTTTGCGCAGTACTCGTGCCAGCAGGGGCTCAAGGGTTAGCGCCAGTAGCATTTTCAATGGACGGCGCGCTACGGATTTAACTGCCCAACCCGCGACGCCTGCAGGGCCGTAGCGCAGGGCGGTCAGCAATACTAACTTACCGACAATTTTCAGGCCCGGCTTAGCCTTGTTCGCAGCCGTCTGGAATTTAGACATGGTTTCTCCCGATTACAACGGGGGCAATCGCCCCCATAGAGAACATTAAAGCTGACGGAAACGGCTACGTAACGTGAAGGTATCAGAGGTTATATAGCGTTCCATAGAACGTAAACGCTGCTCCCCTGCCGCAAGTTCAGCATCAACTTCGTCGAGCAAATCGCGCGTAGTCGGTTGAGGAGTTGCCTGGTCGGCACCCGCAGGCATTGGGTCAAGGATAAAGGTCAGTGCGATGTAGGCCACCATCACAAAGAAAAATAGGCCAAAGATCATCGCTAATACGGTAATCAGGCGTACCAATTTGACTGGCACATCAAGGTATTGCGCGATACCCGCGCAAACCCCCTTCACCATCCCTTTTTCAGGGATACGCCACAATTTACGACCGGAAATTGAGTTCACCATTATTTGTCTCTCCAGTTCGGATGTTCTGCATCAAGGATCTGCTCCAGCGTCTGAATACGTTCGCGCATACGGCGTGATTCATCAGTTAGCTGCGCCAGCCGCTGTTGCTCGCCCTGAGAGAGCTGCCCGCCATTCGCGGCACGGTTGTTGTAGTGCAACCACAGCCAGATGGGGGCGACAAACAACACAAATATGGTTAACGGAATGGCAAGAAAAAGCGCGCTCATGTGTACTCCTTTTACAAGTCAGGCCAGCTGCGGCGCGCCATGCACGCCGCAGTTAAAGTGAATTACCCACGTTCCTGGTTATTCATTTTAGCTTTCAGCGCAGCCAGCTGTTCGCTGATCTCGTCATCGGCTTTCAGTTCAGCAAACTGTGAATCGAGATTTTTCTGTTTACCAAAGCTGTGGCTTTCCGCTTCTGATTCCATCTGGTCAATACGGCGTTCAAAAGATTCAAAACGAGCCATTGCTTCATCGATTTTGCCGCTATCCAACTGGCGACGAACATCGCGTGAAGAAGAGGCTGCTTGATGGCGCAGCGTTAACGCCTGCTGGCGCGCGCGGGTTTCGCTGAGTTTATTCTCAAGCTCGCCAATTTCTTTTTTCATGCGCGCCAGGGTTTCATCGACATGCACCACTTCATCTTCCAGGGTGGCGATCAGGTCGGTCATTTTTTGTTTTTCGATCAATGCCGCACGCGCCAGATCTTCTTTATCTTTACGCAGCGCCAATTCTGCTTTGTCCTGCCATTCAGCTTGCTGTGCAGTTGCTTGTTCTACACGACGAGAAAGCTGTTTCTTTTCAGCCAGCGCACGAGCCGAGGTAGAGCGCACTTCAACGAGTGTGTCCTCCATTTCCTGAATCATCAGGCGCACCAACTTCTGTGGGTCTTCTGCTTTCTCGAGCAGTGAGTTGATGTTGGCATTCACGATGTCGGCAAAACGAGAAAAAATACCCATAATTCAATCCTCTTTAGTCATTATTTCAGGTGCCCGGCACCTTGCTCGAATTGAATATTGCAAGCGGCGTGCCAAATTTTTATCTTATTGATTTTAAACATAATTATTAAATTTGACTCATTAAACATAACGTTTATAGTGGTTATATTCACTAACTATTGGTTAATTTAATCATGGCAGATAGCAAAGATAACCTGATTGGCGAAGCGAACAGCTTTCTTGAAGTACTGGAACAAGTCTCCCGCCTGGCACCACTAGAGAAACCGGTGTTAGTGATTGGCGAGCGTGGAACAGGTAAAGAGTTGATTGCCAATCGCCTGCACTTCCTTTCGCGCCGATGGCAAGGACCCTTTATCTCCCTGAACTGTGCCGCACTTAACGATAACCTGCTTGATTCAGAACTTTTCGGTCACGAAGCCGGAGCTTTTACCGGCGCTCAGAAGCGCCATCCAGGCCGCTTTGAACGCGCCGACGGCGGTACGTTGTTTCTTGATGAACTGGCAACCGCACCCATGATGGTGCAGGAAAAACTGTTACGCGTCGTGGAATACGGTGAGCTTGAGCGTGTTGGCGGCAGCCAGCCGTTGCAGGTCAATGTACGATTAGTTTGTGCGACCAACGCCGATCTGCCAAAACTTGCTGAAGAAGGGAAATTCCGCGCTGATTTACTCGACCGTCTGGCATTTGATGTCGTGACACTTCCCCCGCTACGTGAGCGTCAACCCGATATCATGTTGATGGCCGAACATTTTGCGATCACTATGTGTCGCGAATTGCAGCTCCCTCTATTTCCTGGATTCACCGAAGAAGCGCAATTAACACTGATGAATTATGCCTGGCCGGGCAATATCCGTGAGTTAAAAAACGTGGTGGAACGCTCGGTTTATCGCCATGGATCCAGTGAGGAACCTGTCGATGAAATCATCCTCGATCCCTTTGCGCGGCAACCTGTAACTATTGTAAAAAGTAGCGAATCGCAGCAACAAACCTTGCCTATGGATTTACGCGCCTGGCAAAATGATCAAGAGAAAACACTCGTTGAACAAAGCCTCAAGCAGGCGAAATACAACCAGCGTAAAGCCGCTGATTTGCTCGGGCTCACTTATCATCAACTGCGCGCCTTACTGAAAAAGCACCAAATTATGCTATCTGAATAGCTATCAGATTGAGTTTTTAGTCTCTGCGAAGGCCACTAACGCTGCAAAAAACAGCATCTCCCCGCCTTTTTTGCAGGCTTTGTTTATAAAAAAAGCAAAATAGCCTGACATATTTTGGGAAGCCCTCCAGAGTGCGATACACTTTGGCTATCACCCGAGAAAACTCAAAAACTTATGCGCGGAATTGTCTCCTCCCTGTTACTGGCGGTTAGCTGCCTGAGTGGCGCGGCATTTGCTGCAACACCTATTGAAAAGCCAGCCGATATCCGTAACAGCGGATTTGTTTATTGTGTCAGCGGTCAGGTCAATACTTTTAACCCGCAGATGGCCAGCGGTGGTTTGACTGTGGACACCCTTGCCGCACAGTTATATGACCGGTTGCTGGATGTTGATCCGTACACTTATCGCCTGGTGCCAGAATTGGCCGAGAGCTGGGAAGTATTGGATAACGGTGCGACTTATCGTTTTCATCTGCGCTCGAATGTTCAGTTCCAGACCACCCCATGGTTTAAACCTACTCGCGCACTCAATGCCGACGATGTGGTTTTCAGCTTTCAACGAGTGTTTGATCGTAAACACCCGTGGCATAACGTTAACGGCGGCAACTACCCTTACTTCGATAGCCTTCAATTCCCGGACTCAGTAAAAAGTATTCGCAAGCTTGATAGCAACACCGTTGAGTTCCGACTGGAAAAGCCGGATGCCTCTTTCTTGTGGCATATGGCTACACATTACGCATCCGTGATGTCTGCAGAATATGCAGATCAACTGACTAAGGCCGACCGTCAGGAGTTAATGGACCGTCAGCCGGTTGGCACAGGGCCATTCCAGATAAGTGAATATCGCGCGGGGCAATATATTCGCCTCGCACGCCATCCGAAATTCTGGCGCGGTGTTCCATTAATGCCACAAGTTGTTCTGGATCTGGGTTCAGGTGGTACAGGGCGTTTATCGAAACTGATTACTGGCGAATGCGATGTACTGGCCTATCCAGCAGCCAGTCAGTTGACGATTTTACGTGATGATCCGCGATTGCGGCTTACTTTGCGTCCGGGAATGAACATTGCTTATCTGGCGTTTAATACCAACAAAGCACCATTGAATAACCCAGCAGTACGTCATGCATTGGCACTGGCCATCAATAACCAACGCCTGATGCAGTCGATTTACTACGGTACAGCCGAGACAGCCGCCTCTATTTTGCCGCGCGCTTCCTGGGCTTATGACAGCGACTCCAAAATTACCGAATACAACCCGCAGAAAGCTCGCCAGCAATTAAAAGCGCTCGGACTTAACAACCTTGAATTGCGTCTATGGGTTCCAACTAGCTCTCAGGCATGGAACCCAAGCCCGTTGAAAACGGCAGAGCTTATCCAGGCGGACATGGCGCAAATTGGGGTGAAGGTCATTATTGTTCCTGTCGAAGGCCGTTTCCAGGAAGCTCGCTTAATGGATATGAATCACGACTTAACGCTTGCAGGTTGGGCAACAGACAGTAACGACCCTGATAGTTTCTTCCGCCCCATGCTTAGTTGCGCCGCGATCCGATCGCAGACCAACTATGCTCGTTGGTGTGACCCTAAGTTTGATGAAGTGCTGCAAAAAGCGTTGTCGTCTCAGCAGCTGGCCTCTCGCATCGAAGCTTACCGCGAGGCTCAGGACATTCTGGCCGAACAATTGCCCGTGCTGCCACTGGCGTCATCACTGCGCTTGCAAGCCTATCGCTACGACATTAAAGGGCTGGTGCTAAGTCCGTTTGGTAATGCATCGTTTGCGGGTGTTTCCCGTGAGAATGTTGAGGTGAAAAAACCATGATTATTTACACTCTGCGCCGCCTGCTATTGCTGCTGGTGACGCTGTTTTTTCTGACCTTTATCGGTTTTAGCCTCAACTATTTTACCCCTCATGCCCCACTGCAAGGTGCATCACTGTGGAATGCGTGGGTTTTCTGGTTTGAAAGTATTATGCATTGGGATTTCGGCGTATCGAGCATTAACGGTCAGTCGATCAATGAACAGCTGCGTATTGTTTTCCCTGCCACCATGGAACTGTGCATTCTGGCATTTGGCCTGGCATTACTGATAGGTATTCCGGTGGGAATGCTGGCCGGTATTATGCGCAATAAGTGGCAAGACCGGCTGATAAGCGCTCTGGCACTGGTTGGTTTTTCTATTCCTGTATTCTGGCTAGCCTTGCTTCTAACGATGTTTTTCTCGCTAACATTAGGTTGGTTGCCCGTTTCCGGACGCTTTGATTTGCTTTATGAAGTGAAATCAGTGACTGGTTTTGCGCTGGTTGATGCCTGGCTATCGGACTCTCCTTATCGCGAAGAGATGATCGTCAGCGCCATACGTCACATGGTGCTGCCAGTGGTGGCATTAGCCGTCGCACCGACCACTGAAGTGGTGCGCCTGATGCGTATAAGCACGATTGAAGTGTTTGACCAAAACTATATTAAGGCAGCTGCAACCCGTGGTTTATCACGCCTGACAATTCTTCATCGTCATGTGCTGCACAACGCGTTGCCTCCGGTCATTCCACGCCTCGGCCTGCAATTCTCAACCATGTTAACTCTGGCGATGATCACTGAAGTTGTGTTCAGTTGGCCGGGCCTTGGGCGCTGGCTTATCAACGCAATTCGCCAACAAGACTACACGGCCATTTCTGCTGGCGTTATGGTCATTGGCTCATTGGTAATCATTGTGAACGTTATTTCCGATATTTTGGGTGCCATGGCAAACCCTCTGACACATAAGGAATGGTATGCCTTACGATAGCGTCTATCGCGAGAAGCGACCGCCGAGCACTCTGCGCCTGACATGGCGAAAATTTTACGGCGATACTACGGCGATGATCGGCCTATATGGTTGTGGCGCTTTGGTGCTGCTGTGCATTTTTGGTGGTGTTTTTGCCCCCTACGGCATCGACCAACAGTTCCTGGGTTATCAACTGTTACCACCTTCATGGTCACGCTATGGCGATGTCTCTTTCTTCCTGGGTACAGACGATCTGGGGCGTGATGTGTTAAGCCGCCTGTTAAGCGGTGCTGCACCAACAGTTGGCGGTGCGTTTGTCGTTACGCTTGCTGCAGCAGTATGCGGCATTATTTTGGGCGTGTTTGCCGGTTCAACACATGGCCTTCGCTCTGCTGTACTCAACCATATCCTCGATACGCTGTTGTCGATCCCGTCGCTTCTTCTGGCAATTATTGTCGTGGCGTTTGTCGGGCCACATTTGTTGCACGCTATGTTTGCCGTCTGGCTCGCCCTGCTGCCGCGGATGGTGCGTTCTGTTTATAGCGCTGTACACGACGAGCTGGAAAAAGATTACGTGGTTGCCGCACGCCTTGATGGTGCATCGACACTGAATATTCTCTGGTTTGCAGTGATGCCAAATACGGCGGCGATTCTGGTGACTGAGATTACCCGTGCGCTATCCATGGCGATTCTGGATATCGCTGCACTAGGATTTTTGGACCTTGGGGCACAACTCCCATCACCGGAATGGGGCTCGATGTTGGGTGACGCACTGGAGTTGATTTATGTCGCTCCGTGGACAGTAATGTTGCCTGGAGTGGCTATCATGATCAGTGTGTTGCTGGTCAACCTGCTGGGCGACGGTTTACGCCGCGCAATCAATGCGGGGGTGCAATAATGCCATTACTTGATATTCGAAACCTGACCATCGAGTTTATGACCTCCGAAGGTTGGGTAAAAGCCGTCGACCGCGTCAGTATGACTCTGAATGAAGGGGAAATCCGTGGCTTAGTAGGCGAGTCCGGCTCAGGAAAAAGTCTGATTGCAAAAGCGATTTGCGGCGTCACCAAAGACAACTGGCGCGTCACCGCCGACCGTATGCGGTTTGATGACATCGATCTACTGCGCCTGAGTTCACGCGAGCGTCGTCGGCTGGTCGGCCACAACGTTTCGATGATTTTCCAGGAACCACAGTCGTGTCTGGACCCATCAGAACGTGTCGGGCGTCAGTTGATGCAAAATATTCCCGGCTGGACCTATAAAGGCCGCTGGTGGAAGCGATTTGGCTGGCGCAAACGCCGGGCCATTGAGTTATTACACCGTGTGGGGATTAAAGATCATAAAGATGCGATGCGTAGCTATCCCTACGAGCTGACTGACGGTGAATGTCAAAAGGTGATGATAGCCATCGCCCTTGCCAACCAACCGCGTTTGTTAATTGCGGATGAGCCAACCAACGCGATGGAACCAACCACGCAGTTGCAAATTTTCAAACTGCTGACGCGGTTAAATCAGTACAACAACACCACGATTTTGCTGATCAGCCATGATTTGCAGATGCTGAGCAAATGGGCCGATAAAATTAACGTCATGTATTGTGGGCAAACCGTGGAAAGCGCAACCAGTGAAGAGCTGATTGCCACCCCGCACCACCCTTATACACAGGCGCTTATCCGCGCGATTCCTGATTTTGGCAGCCCGATGCCGCATAAAAGCCGCCTCAATACCATGCCGGGTGCGATTCCTTTACTGGAACAGTTGCCGATGGGGTGCCGACTAGGGCCTCGCTGCCCTTATGCACAGCGTGAATGTATTGAAACACCTCGCTTGATGGGGGCAAAGACACATCTTTATGCCTGTCACTTCCCGCTGAATATGGAGAGTCAGTAATGGTCGAAACGCTGCTCGAAGTTCGAAATTTAAGTAAAACGTTTCGCTATCGAACCGGCTTATTCCAGCGCCAGCATGTTGATGCCGTAAAACCGCTGAGTTTCACTTTGCGTGAAAAACAGACGCTGGCGATTATCGGCGAAAACGGCTCTGGCAAATCGACACTTGCAAAAATGCTTGCCGGGATGGTTGAGCCCACCACTGGCGAAGTGCTAATAAACGATCATTTACTGCAATACGGTGACTATACCTACCGAAGCCAGCATATACGTATGATTTTCCAGGATCCAAGCACCTCGCTGAACCCGCGCCAGCGTATTTCGCAGATCCTCGATTTCCCACTGCGCCTGAACACCAACCTTGAGCCAGAAGCGCGTCACAAGCAGATTATTGAAACGCTCAGAATGGTGGGCTTGCTTCCCGATCACGCCAGCTACTACCCGCATATGCTGGCTCCCGGGCAGAAACAGCGTCTGGGTTTGGCGCGCGCGTTAATCCTGCGTCCCAAAGTGATTATCGCCGACGAAGCGCTGGCATCTCTTGATATGTCAATGCGTTCGCAACTGATTAACCTGATGCTTGAGCTACAGGAAAAACAGGGCATTGCCTATATCTATGTGACTCAGCATATCGGCATGATGAAACACATCAGCGATAAAGTGATTGTGATGCACCAGGGCGAAGTCGTTGAGCGTGGCAGCACCGCTGAAGTTCTTGCCTCACCGCTTCATGACCTAACCAAACGCCTGATCGCCAGCCATTTCGGCGAAGCGTTGACAGCAGATGCGTGGCGAAAAGATCGGTAAAGCCAACATATTAAGGGTGGATACCGTTCGCGATGATCCACCCTTAACACGTTATTTTTTCGCTTCAACATAGCGGGCAAAATTATCCAGAATAGCCTGCCAACCATTTTTCTGATGCTCGACGGGGTATTGAGTATCAGGGTCAAATTCGAGATATACCTTCACACCGCCCTCCTGCTTAGTAAATTCGACTTTCGCTTCCCGGTCACCAAAAGTGTATTCAATCAATTTATGCGGAATGATGTGGGTATAAACACCTGCAAAATCAAACCCCATACTGCCGTCCTTCGCTTCCATTCGTGATGAAAACTTTCCTCCGGGCTTTAAATCTACTTCTGCATTGACGGTATGCCAGTCTGCCGAAGCAGTATTCCATTTTTCAATATCTTGCGGGTTATTGTAGGTATCCCAGACTTGCTCAATGGGTGCATGAACCTGCGTTTCAACAGTGATTTTCATCATTTATCTCCGGTGATTATTTTACCAGGCAAGTGCGAATTAACACCCTAAAACATAGTATCCATCAGGCATGTCGGCAATGCGTCCGCCACGTCCTCCACACAACCATCTGTTCAGACCTCTGGTGACGCGATAACCAGTCGTTCAGCGTAAAAAAATAACCTGACACAACAGGCGTTGAGTGGGATATAATTTCACTTTCGTGTTGAAAAATTGTGACCAGTCATCGTCAACTTGATGATTATAAAGTCATAAAATTAGCAGAAACTATAAGGATTCAAAGCTATGGGTTTTCTTACCGGTAAACGCATTCTGATCACTGGCGTCGCCAGTAAACTCTCCATTGCCTACGGTATCGCACAGGCTATGCACCGCGAAGGTGCTGAACTGGCTTTCACTTACCAGAATGAAAAACTGAAAGGCCGTGTGGAAGGGTTTGCTGCAGATCTGGGTTCAAGCCTGGTTCTGCCGTGCGACGTTGCAGAAGATGCAAGCATCGAAGCGATGTTTGCTGAGCTTGCGAAAAGCTGGCCGAAATTTGACGGTTTCGTTCACTCTATCGGTTTCGCACCTGGCGACCAGTTAGATGGCGACTACGTGAATGCGGTTACCCGTGAAGGCTTCAAAATTGCTCACGACATCAGCTCCTACAGCTTTGTTGCGATGGCAAAAGTTTGCCGTGAAATGCTCAATCCTGGTTCAGCACTGCTGACTCTGTCTTACCTGGGTGCAGAACGCGCTATTCCTAACTACAACGTAATGGGCCTGGCTAAAGCATCTCTGGAAGCTAACGTGCGCTATATGGCAAACGCGATGGGTCCAGAAGGTGTGCGTGTGAACGGTATTTCTGCTGGCCCAATCCGCACTCTGGCGGCATCCGGCATCAAAGACTTCCGTAAAATGCTGGCGCATTGCGAAGCGGTTACCCCAATTCGCCGCACTGTGACCATCGAAGATGTGGGTAACTCCGCAGCGTTCCTGTGTTCTGACCTGTCTGCCGGTATTTCTGGCGAAGTGGTACACGTTGATGGCGGTTTCAGCATCGCTGCAATGAACGAACTGGAACTGAAAGACTAGTTCGGTTCATAACGTGGGCAGGCGTCTGTCTGCCCCGTTAACTCCCTCGCCTCACCCACAATCTTGCCTGTTAATTCTGAAATTCCTCACGTAGTTATACTTTTCCGATATTTATTATCACCGATCATTCTTTTGTCACCTCCCGCGCTTACGCCAGGATAAAGCAGCAAACCAGGCCGTCAGGTGTTTTCCCCGGGCTTGTAAACTCTTTGACCAAGGAATGACCATGGAACAACGCCGAATCTCAGGCAAAGGCCACTGGTACCATGAAACCCAGTCCAGCCGTAACGATGCCGCCGTGCTTCCGTTAGTTCCCGAAGCCGCGTTTCTCGAAGATCGTTTTTTACTTGATTTGAACCTTAGCGCTGACCAACTCACCTCTGAGTACGCGTGGCTTTCGGCTGCACGTGATATTAGTGAATGTTTGTTGCCTGAAAATAGCCCTGTGACCCGCTTACATACGCTGAGTTGCTATGACCGCTTAAGTACCGCGCTCACTGTCGCACAGGTCTACGGTGTTCAACGTCTTTGTAATCATTACGCAGCTCGACTAGCCCCCCAACCAGGTCCTGACTCATCGCGCGAAAGTAACCGCCGTCTGACGCAAATCACCCAATACGCCCGCCAGTTGGCCAGCCAACCGACGCTGATTGATGATGTCTCGCGTCAGCAACTTGATGAGGTTGCTCTTTCAGTAAATGATATGGTGACATTTAACCAGTTGATTGGCTTTATCGGTTTTCAGGCTCGCGTGATTGCAGTTTTCCAGGCACTACAAAGCTTGCCAGTACGCTGGTTACCAGGGCTTGATACGCAGCAGGATGCCCCTACCGAGTTATTCCTTGATGGTGATAAGCAGTGGCAACCAGGTTTGCCTGAAGTTGAGCTACGCTACGCAAACACACTGCAACTGGACGTACACAACGACTGCCTACCGCAAAATATCTTGCAAGAGATGAGTTGGCTGCTGCTTCACGATGCCACGGCATTTTCCCTATTCGGCCAGATGACTCATTTACTACTCCCTCCGAGTGCTCAAGCCTGTGATGATCAGATTTTGGTTGGTCTGTTGACCGCTCGTATTAACGGAAGCGTCAGTTGTTTTACGGATTTTGCAAAAGCATGGCGTGGAGAAAGTGGTTTACCTGAAGCAATGCGCAATGGTGAAAGAGCGATACAAGCCTGGAGCCATAACCGCCCACGTGAACGCGCGATAATCCAGGCTGTCCGCGTAATAACTCTCGCCCCTGGAAGTTTTAGCGCAGCCCAGCTTCAACCTTTATTCGAACAGGGTTTTAGCGAAGGCGAAGCTTTGCAATTACTGGTGAGTGCAGGGTTGTACGGCTGGTTAAACCGATTGAAAATTGGGCTTGGCAATACTCGCTAGACATTGATAGCACGTACCTTTGCGGCAAACAGCGCTTGCCGCAAAGGGTGGTTTCGCGTAAAACTGTCAGCCGCTCTTTTGGCCACGAAAACTAAAAAACATGTTCCAGGATAACCCGCTGCTCGCGCAGCTTAAACAGCAACTGCACTCCCAAACTCCACGCGTTGAAGGCGTGGTAAAAGGCACGGAAAAAGGCTTTGGCTTCCTCGAAGTGGACTCCCAAAAAAGTTACTTTATTCCGCCGCCGCAGATGAAAAAAGTGATGCACGGCGACCGCGTGAGCGCGGTGATTCATACCGACAAGGACCGCGAAACCGCTGAGCCAGAAGAGCTTATCGAACCGTTCCTCAGCCGGTTTGTTGGTCGTGTACAACGTAAAGACGACCGTCTGTCTATCGTTCCGGATCACCCGTTACTGCGTGATGCGATTCAGTGTCGTGCTGACCGCAATGTCACGCATGATTTCCAGAATGGTGATTGGGCAGTCGCGGAAATGAAACGCCATCCGCTGAAAGGCGACCGCGCTTTCTACGCCGACCTAACACAATTTATCACCTTTGGTGACGATCACCTTGCGCCATGGTGGGTGACACTGTCACGCCACAATCTTGAGCGTGAAGCGCCAGACGGCGTGGCGACAGAAATGCTGGACGAAGGCCTGGTGCGTGAAGATTTAACCGCCCTGGATTTCGTTACCATTGATAGCGCCAGCACCGAAGACATGGACGATGCGCTGTTTGTTGAAGAACTTGCCGATGGCAAATTACAACTCACCGTAGCTATCGCCGATCCGACCGCCTGGATTGCTGAAGGCAGTAAACTCGATAATATTGCTAAAGTCCGCGCCTTCACCAACTATCTGCCGGGCTTTAACATCCCAATGTTGCCTCGCGAGTTGTCTGACGATTTATGTTCACTGCGCCCTGACGTGACGCGTCCGGTTGTGGCCTGCCGCATGGTTATCGCGCAAGATGGCAGCATTGAAAATGAGATTAACTTTTTTGTTGCGACCATCGAATCCAAAGCCAAACTGGCCTATGACGCTGTATCCGACTGGTTAGAAGAAAAAGGCGACTGGCAGCCACCGAGTGATGCTATCGCTAAACAAATCCGTCTGTTGGAACGCGTCTGCCTGAGCCGCGCCGACTGGCGCCGTACCCACGCGCTGGTGTTCAAAGACCGCCCTGATTACCGTTTTGTATTAGGTGAGAAAGGCGAAGTGTTGGATATCGTTGCGGAATCACGTCGCATCGCTAACCGCATCGTTGAAGAATCAATGATTGCGGCTAACGTCTGTGCGGCCATTGTGTTGCGCGAGAAATTGGGATTCGGCGTTTATAACGTCCACACCGGTTTCGACCCGGCAAACATTGAACAGCTGGCGACTATGCTGCAAGGTCACGGCCTTGAAGTAGATGCGCAAGAAGTGTTGACACTAAACGGCTTCTGCAAATTACGCCGTGAGCTTGATGCGCAGCCAACCTCCTTCCTTGACACTCGTATTCGTCGCTACCAGTCGTTTGCTGAAATCAGCATTGAGCCAGGCCCGCATTACGGCCTGGGTCTGGAGGCTTATGCGACCTGGACTTCACCGATTCGTAAATACGGCGATATGATCAATCATCGCCTGTTGAAAGCGATAATCAAAGGTGAAACAGCATCCCGTCCACAAAACGAAATTACAGTACAGATGGCTGAGCGCCGTCGCCTCAACCGCATGGCTGAACGCGATGTCGGTGACTGGCTGTATGCTCGCTTCTTGAGTGACAAAGCCGGAACGGATACTCGTTTCAGTGCAGAGATCATTGATGTGAGCCGTGGCGGTATGCGCGTACGTCTGATTGAAAATGGCGCTGTTGCCTTTATCCCTGCCCCATTTATCCATGCTGTCCGCGATGAGATGGTATGCAGCCAGGAGCCAGGAACCGTGCAAATTAACGGCGAAGTGGCTTACAAAGTGACAGATGTCATTGATGTGACAATCGCAGAGGTTCGTATGGAAACTCGTAGTGTGATCGCGCGTCCAGCAATCTGACGGTTAGTTAGTCATTTAAATTTAAAAGCTGAGCCTCGTGCTCAGCTTTTTTTTGTTCTTTTTTTATTGTGAATACACTTAGGATCATAATCACAACCAGAAAATGATTAGAACCACAACTCGTTTTCTGCTGGTTATAAGTCAGGAAAAACTGTCAACAACGTGCGGAACATTCAGATTTTTCACATCTTCTGCAAAAACAATGTCTTTAACTCACTGTTGTCGCTTTAAGATCGGTTTATATTGCTAATATGAATAACAGACTGACACGCTATGTCGGGCCCTGTTCAGGAGAGAGCATGAAAGACGATTTGGAGCAAAATCTGCTCTACCGTTATTTAGGGACAACCAGCCCATACTGGCGTTTACCAAACGATAGCAACGCTCTGCAACTAGCAGCCAGCGAAAGCTCTGATATCAGCCAGGTGGTCGCTCTTGAACCCGAGCAGGCTGAACAAATCCGCCAAATGACGGTAATAACCTCAAGCGTCACTATGTCGATTTCATTATTTGGTAATGAAGTTTCCGTACATTTAGTGGGTCGTAAGGTATCAAAAAAAGAATGGGCAGGTTCGGCATCTGCCTGGGATGACACCCCTTCTGTTGCCCGAGATTTGGTGCAAGGACTCTCATTCGCGGAACAGGTCGTCTCGGAGGCAAACTCTGTCATCGTTATTCTCGACAGATTAGGCAATATTCAACGCTTCAATCGTTTGAGCGAAGAGTATACCGGTCTTAAAGAACAAGAAGTTATTGGCCAAAACGTTTTTAAATTGTTTATGAGCCGTAGTGAGGCCGCCGCTTCCAAACGCAATATTAGCGGATTCTTTCGTAACGGAAATTCTTACGAAGTCGAACGCTGGATAAAAACCCGTAAAGGCCAGCGGCTGTTTTTGTTTCGCAACAAATTTGTCCATAGCGGCAGCGGTAAGAATGAAATCTATTTGATCTGTTCTGGTACTGATATCACCGAAGAACGCCGTGCGCAGGAGCGCCTGCGCGTATTGGCGAATACCGACACCATAACCGGCCTACCAAATCGTAATGCCATCAATGATTTAATCTCCTCGGCGATTGAAAACCGTGGTGAAACCCAGGTAGGGATCGTTTATCTCGACCTTGATAACTTCAAAAAAGTAAATGACGCGTACGGGCACATGTTCGGTGACCAGTTATTGCAGGCCGTGTCATTAGCGATTCTAAGTTGCCTTGATGAAGGACAGATACTCGCGCGCTTGGGTGGAGATGAATTTATTGTTCTCGCCACTGATACCTCTCAGGCAACGCTCGAAGCCATGTCGTCGCGTATTCTGGCGCGACTAAAACAGCCCTTCCGCATTGGTTTGATTGAAGTTTATTCCGGCTGCTCGTTAGGTATATCGCTGGCTCCGCAACATGGTGAAGACCGTGAAAGTCTTATTCGAAATGCTGATACCGCGATGTATACCGCCAAAGAGAGTGGTCGTGGCAAGTTCTGCGTATTTGCTCCAGAAATGAATCAACGTGTGTTTGAGTACTTGTGGCTCGACACCAACTTACGTAAAGCGCTCGATAACGACCAACTTGTTATTCACTATCAGCCTAAAATGACCTGGAGAGGTGAAGTCAGAAGTCTGGAAGCACTGGTGCGATGGCAATCGCCGGAGCGCGGGCTGATTCCACCGTTGGATTTTATCTCTTATGCAGAAGAGTCCGGGTTAATTGTGCCTCTTGGGCGATGGGTGATGTTAAGTGTGGTTCAGCAGGTGGCGAAATGGCGTGATAAAGGCATTAATTTACGCGTTGCAGTCAACGTTTCTGCCCGCCAGTTAGCCGATCAAACAATCTTCAGCGATCTGAAACAAGCGCTGAAAGATCTTAATTTTGAATACTGCCCGATTGATGTAGAGCTTACTGAAAGCTGCCTGATTGAAAATGAAGACCTTGCACTTTCGGTTATTCAACAATTCAGCCGCTTGGGTGCCCAGGTGCATTTAGATGATTTTGGGACAGGTTATTCCTCACTTTCGCAACTTGCCCGCTTCCCGATCGACGCGATAAAACTCGACCAAAGTTTCGTACGCGATATTCATAAGCAGTCGGTGTCTCAATCGCTGGTGCGTGCAATCGTTGCAGTTGCCCAAGCGCTTAATTTACAGGTCATTGCCGAAGGGGTTGAGAACCAAAAAGAAGACGCCTTCCTGACTAAGAATGGCGTCAACGAACGGCAAGGGTATTTATTTGCGAAGCCCATGCCCGCTGCCGTGTTTGAACGTTGGTTAAAACGCTATCTGGCCAGAACGGCGCGATAAGCTCTGCGACCAAATGAGCCAGGGAAACCTGGCTATTTTATTTGTGCAAAAACCTCTTTCGCCGCAAATAGACCATTCAACGCGCAAGGAAACCCTGCATACACCGCCATTTGCATGATCACTTCAATAATTTCCTGTTCCGAACAGCCAACATTCAGCGCCCCCTGGATATGGACTTTAAGCTGTGGCGTCGCATTTCCAAGTGCGGTCAGTGCTGCAACAACAGCAATTTCTCTGGCTTTTAAATCGAGGCCTGGTCTTGAGTAGATATCACCAAATGGAAATTCAATCAGCAGACGCGCAAAATCCGGTGCTATATCACTCAGGCTCTTAATGACATTTTCACCAGCATGTCCATCAACCTCTTTTAATTTTCCCAGGCCTCGTAGATAACGTTCACTTTCCATTTTGGAACCCTCTTCTATTGAATAGTGAACGAACTCTAAATTTTACTGAGCAACGCATCCAATACCCTTTTTGTGATACCTTTTTGGTATGAACGAATCCATCGATTTACGACAATTTCGTTATTTTCTGGCTGTGAGTGAAGAGCTCAATTTCAGTCGTGCCGCATTGCGTCTGCATATTTCTCAGCCTCCACTAAGTAGGCAAATTCGGCAACTCGAAGACCAACTCGGAGTGCAGTTATTTCTTCGTAGCAAGAAGGGTGTCACCCTCACCGAAGCGGGGGCCGCATTCTTACCAGAAGTGAAACGCACACTCCTTCAGGCAGAAAAAGCGATTGCCGTCGTAAAAGAGATGCGAAGTAACATTGGGGGGAAATTTGTTGTTGGTTACACAACAGTGTTCGAACGAAGTGCAATCCCTGATGTGACAGAGGCCTTGCGCCAACGTTTTCCTGCCTGGCAAATCCACACATCAGGAGATCATTCAATCAATCTCATTCGTGAAGTGAAAAAAGGGACGATGGATGCGGCATTTATCGGCTTGCACACGGACGTTCAAGGTCTTGCTGTTGAAAAACTTTTAGAAGATCCACTTGTGGTGGCTTTACCCGCAGGTCATAAACTTGCGCACAAACGCTTCATCAGTTTTGACTCACTACGTGACGAGCCGATGTTCTGGTTTGAGCGGCGGTTAAATCCCGGTTTTTATGATTACTGCCAGGCGTTTTTCCACAAGATTGATTTCAAGCCTCATATCATTCCGGAACCGCAAGATCATCACATCATGCTCGGGCTTATTGCGGAAGGAAAAGGTATTGCTCTGGTCCCTTCATCGTTGCAGTGCATCAAACGACAAGGCGTTATTTTCCGTAAACTGAAGGAAGAGACTCATCATCTGGCGATGGGTATTGGCGTTGCCTGGGATAAACAAAATGATTCACCTGTTTTGCAGGCATTTCTTGAGTTGCTGAGGCGTTAACACCAGAAAGAAGACGCCTTTCTTAGGAAGAATGGCGTCAACGAACGGCAGGATTTAGACCAATGCCCTCAGCCGTATTCGAGCGTTGGCTCACGTGTTAACTGGCTTTACGCAAAGCTGTAGCGCTGTGACGATTTTGCATTTGCACTAACCTTTCCATATAAGCGATATCCTTAGCTTCGAGGCAAAATGCTGCATCAACCCAGTCTTCGGTGATATCCATCAACTCCGAGCGAGGCAGTTGAAGTACACGCTGACGGGCACGCAACATAGCCCGAACACCATTCAGTTTAGGCTGCAATGTATCAATGAAAGTACGAGTAGCAAGATAACCCTGACCGGGTTCAAACAGTTCATCAACCAGACCAAACTGCTGATGCCACTCTGCGGTGTGAGACTCTCCTTTATAAATCAGCTCTTCAGCGAGTTTCATGCCTGAGCGGCGTGCAACCAGCGAATAGGCCCCCATTCCAGGGAAGAGGTTAAAAGCAATCTCCGGGAAACCAAGACGGGCATCTCGTTGTGCCAGCACAAAATGGTGTGCTAATGCTGCTTCGAATCCCCCACCTAATGCACTACCCTCAACCATTGCAAGGCTAATTGCACCGCAATCAAACCCTCGTGAGGCTGCATGGACACAGTCGACACAAGCCCTTGCATACGCGCGCAATGCCTCGCGACGCCCCTGCTGTATTGATTCAACAAAAAAGCCCAAATCGCCGCCGGTGTTATACATTCCCTGCACCAGAGAACCGGTCACCCAAAAATCAACCACAAAACCCTCCTGTTGAACCAGATACCGCAGGTTCATAATTTCTTCGATTAGCTTATGGTTGAAGCAAGGACGGGGCTGCGCTCTTAACATCATCCACACAGTGCGACGTTCTGCCTCGTAATAACCCGACAACTGGGTGAATCGAGTAGTGTCCGTGAACAATTTGCAGGTTGGCTGGTTAATTACTGTCATTATCTTATCCTCATGTTATGAAAGCGCGTTACACGCAGGATCAGACTAATCCACTACCGCACCTGGATGAATGTATCGGACTGTTTAATAATTATTACTTATATGTTGTTCAATAATTGATTGATGTGTAAGGGTAAAAATTCCCAATTGAGCCTTCTCTTTCCAGACCTTTTTTTGCATTATGAAGGCAACACTTTTCCGCAACTGACCAGGACGCACTATGCCTTCAGTGGACCCTCTGCAACTCGCAAAACGTATTGATACCGTGCTGGATATTCTGGTGGGAGGCGATCATGCGTCTGCTATTAACAATCTGGAAATCCTGAAAACGGAATTGCTGAATATCGCTAATGGTGAAGAGATAAAAGAAGGCGACTTGAAAAAGTCGCCCTGGGAGATTTGAATCTAACGCCGGTGAAAACCGGCTTTTTTATAGGCTCAATGAGCCAAATGCGCCTTGCCAGTCTTTCTCGAAAGTTGCAATCGCAGCATTCACGGCCGGTGTCGTTAACAGTTGTTCAGTGACATCAACAGGTAGCGTAATTGCTTCACATCCTGCCAGCAGGCATGACATTGCCTGATGTGGTGTACGGAAACTAGCGGCCAGAACTTTAGATTGTGGGGCGTGTAGCGTCAGCAACTGCTGTAAATCCTGCACCATTTGAATACCATCGCCACCCTGCGCATCCAGGCGGTTGACGTACGGCGCAACATACTCAGCCCCAGCTAATGCGGCAAGCAATCCTTGAGCTGCACCATATACCGCAGTACCCAGCGTCGGAATGCCTATTACCTTCAACTGCTTCATCGCCGCCAGACCTTCTACCGTGGTAGGGACTTTCACAACAAGACCCGGGACACGCTTCACTAGTAATTCAGCCTCTTTCACCATTTCATCAGCCTGCGCGGCAATGACCTGAGCAAATAGTTTGCCTTTACCACCTAATGCATCCTGCAAGGCTGGTAGTACTTCCCACAAAGAAATCCCCGCTTTGGCGACGATGGAGGGATTGGTTGTTACGCCCTGTAACGGCAAAACACGCGCCAGGCGCTTCACTGCGGCAACGTCAGCAGTATCTAAATACAGTTCCATAAACTCTCCGGATTGGTCATCTATCTCATTGCCGACATCATAACGCCACTGTCTGTTCTTTATCTGATCAAAATCAATAAAACTTTCATTCGAAAGTAATCTAATTTACGAAAGAAGATTAAGGCGGGCTTATGATATTTAATATCCAACGTTACTCAACACATGATGGTCCAGGGATTCGCACAGTCGTATTCCTTAAAGGCTGCTCTCTGGGCTGCCGCTGGTGCCAGAACCCTGAAAGCCGTGCTCGTGGGCAGGATGTGCTGTTTGACGAGCGTCTGTGCCTTGCTGGTTGCGATCTTTGCCCACAGACAGCACCACATGCAATTAGTCGTATTGATGACGTTTTGATCATCGCGCGTGAAAAGCTTTCGACTGACGATATGGCCACGTTAACGGATTGCTGCCCTACTCAGGCATTAAGCGTATGCGGTGAGACACAAAGTGTTGATGTGATCATGCAGAAAGTGCTCCGCGACAAACCATTTTACGACCGCAGCGCTGGTGGAATTACGCTTTCTGGCGGCGAACCATTCATGCAGCCTGAAATGGCTGAGCAACTGCTGCGTAGAAGCAAAGAGGCAGGAATTCATACCGCCGTTGAGTCTTGCCTTTATGTGCCGTGGAAATACATAGAGCCGTCGATTAACCATCTGGATCTCCTGCTCGCCGACCTTAAGCATGTTGATGCACAGCGCTTCAAACAATGGACCGACGGCAGCGTCGAACGTGTAATGGACAACTTCCGCAAGTTGGCCGCACGCAACGTACAAATGACGATTCGTGTGCCGTTGATCCCCGATTTTAATGCCGACGAGCAATCAATTCGCGCGATCGCTGATTTTGCCGCCGATGAAATCGGTGCGAAAGCGATTCATTTTTTGCCTTACCACACCCTAGGTATCAACAAATACAAGCTCCTGAATATCCCTTATCTGGCCGCGCACCAACCCCTTGATGCGCCAGAACTGCTGCAGTTTGCTGAGCAGTACGCAAGCCAAAAAGGGATGACCGCCTGGATAAGAGGATAAACCGATGACCCAACTGAACCTGAACACCTTAAGCCAACGTATCAAAGACCATAAAGAAGCGTTGATTCATATCGTTAAGCCACCAGTTTGTACTGAGCGTGCGCAACATTACACAGCGATTTATCAACAGCATCAGGATAAACCATTACCTGTGCGCCGCGCTCTCGCGCTCGCCCACCACCTTGCTGAGCGCACTATCTGGATTAAGCACGATGAACTGATCGTTGGTAACCAGGCAAGCCACGTTCGCGGGGCACCATTCTTCCCTGAATACACCGTGGGATGGATTGAAACTGAAATTGATGAGTTGGGCGACCGCCCTGGTGCTGGTTTCTCAATTTCAGATGCTGATAAAGCGGTGATGCATGAAATTTGCCCATGGTGGCGTGGGCAAACCGTGCAGGATCGCTGCTACGGAATGTTCACCGACGAGCAAAAGGAGTTACTGGCGAGTGGCATCATTAAAGCCGAAGGAAATATGACTTCAGGCGATGCGCATCTCGCGGTCAACTTCCCACTGTTGCTGGAATTAGGCATTGATGGTTTACGTGCAAAAGTAGCCGAACGTCGTTCGCATCTACATCTGACCGACTGGGAAGATCTGCACAAAGAGCAATTCCTGAAAGCTATTGATATTACTTTCGTTGCATTAAGCGAGCATATTCTACGCTACGCGGCGCTTGCCAAAGAAATGGCGAACACTGAGTCACGAGTGGCACGCCGTGATGAGCTGCTAGCCATTGCTGAAAACTGCGAACACATTGCTCATCATAAACCAACCTCATTCTGGCAAGCTTTGCAGTTGAGCTACTTCATACAGCTGGTATTGCAGATAGAATCTAACGGTCACTCCGTATCTTTTGGCCGCCTCGATCAATTCCTCTATCCGTGGTATCGCCGTGATGTCGAACTTGAACAAACCTTAGGTCGCGACCAGGCTATCGAACTCCTGCAAAGCTGTTGGTTGAAACTTTTGGAAGTGAACAAAATCCGCTCTGGTTCTCACTCTAAAGCCTCTGCCGGCAGCCCGCTTTATCAAAACGTCACCATTGGTGGCCAGACACTGGTTAATGGTGAAGCTGTGGATGCGGTGAATCCACTTTCATACGCCATCCTTGAATCATGTGGGCAATTACGCTCAACACAGCCAAACTTGAGTGTGCGCTACCATGCCGGAATGAGTAATGACTTCCTTGATGCCTGCGTTCAGGTGATTCGCTGTGGTTTCGGGATGCCTGCATTTAACAACGATGAAATCGTGATTCAGGAGTTTATTAAACTCGGTGTCAGCCGTGAAGATGCATACGACTACGCAGCGATTGGTTGTATTGAAACAGCTGTCGGCGGCAAATGGGGATACCGTTGCACAGGCATGAGTTTCATTAACTTTGCCCGTGTCATGCTGGCTGCACTCGAACATGGTCGTGATGCTACCAGCGGTAAAGTTTTCCTGCCGCAAGAACATGCACTCTCAGCAGGGAACTTCACACAGTTTGATCAGGTGATGAATGCCTGGGATGATCAAATTCGGTATTACACCCAGAAATCCATAGAAATTGAGTGTGTTGTGGATACGGTCCTGGAAGAAAATGCTCACGACATTCTGTGCTCAGCCCTTGTGGATGACTGCATTGAGCGTGGTAAAAGCATTAAGCAAGGTGGCGCAAAATATGACTGGGTTTCTGGCCTGCAAGTCGGTATTGCCAACCTTGGAAACAGCCTTGCAGCAGTTAAAAAATTGGTGTTCGAACAAGGAGCGATTGGCCAACAACAGCTTGCTGAAGCACTGGCCAATGACTTTGAGGGTTTGACAGGTGAACAGCTACGCCAGCGTCTGATAAATGGCGCGCCAAAATATGGCAACGATGAAGATGAGGTTGATTTACTGTTAGCTCGAGCTTACCAAACCTATATTGACGAGTTGAAGCAGTATCACAATACTCGTTTTGGCCGTGGCCCTATCGGCGGAACTTACTATGCGGGTACTTCATCGATATCAGCGAACGTACCGTTTGGTGCTGCAACTATGGCAACACCTGATGGGCGCAAAGCAACAACGCCACTGGCAGAAGGTGCAAGCCCGGCTTCAGGCACCGACCGTCTTGGCCCAACAGCGGTTATTAGCTCCGTCGGCAAATTGCCAACCAGTAAGATTTTGGGCGGCGTGTTGCTTAACCAGAAGCTGAATCCGGCAACATTAGATAACCCACGCGATCGTGAAAAATTAATGCTAATGCTGCGTACTTTCTTTGAAGCGCATAAGGGCTGGCATGTTCAATACAACATTGTTTCCCGTGAAACACTGATTGATGCCAAACAACATCCTGATAAGTATCGTGACCTGGTGGTGCGCGTAGCAGGTTATTCTGCTTTCTTTACTGCCTTATCTCCAGACGCGCAGGATGATATTATAGCCCGTACTGAACATACACTTTGATAATACCGGCGGTGCATCATGCGCCGCCTAACAATTGGCTGACATGAACTCCAGACAACAAATTATTTTACAGATGGTGATTGATCAAGGCCGCATGAGTGTGGCCGATCTTTCAAAAAAAACCGGTGTTTCAGAGGTAACCATTCGCCATGATCTCAATCTCCTGGAGAAGAAAAGTTACCTGAAACGTGCTCACGGTTATGCCGTTCCGCTAGATAGTGAAGATGTCGAAACCCGAATGATGAACAATTATTCGTTGAAACGTCATCTTGCTGATTTTGCCGCAACATTGGTAAACGATGGTGAAACAATTTTTATCGAAAATGGCAGTTGCAATGCACTGCTGGCTCGCGCGTTAGCCGAGCAGAAAAAAATCACCCTGATTACCGTCAGCAGCTACATTGCGCATCTTTTGAAAGATACCGATTGTGAAGTTGTGTTGCTTGGTGGCATTTACCAGAAGAAAAGTGAAAGCATGGTTGGCCCTCTGACGCGGCAATTTATCCAGCAAGTGCACTTCAGCAAAGCATTTATCGGTATCGACGGCTTTTTACCGGAAACCGGATTTACCAGCCGCGACATGATGCGCGCTGATGTGGTTAACACCGTGCTAGAAAAAGGTAGTGAAACTATTGTACTGACTGATAGCTCTAAATTTGGTGCTATGCACCCATACACTCTCGGCCCGATCTCGCACATTAACCGCGTCATTACAGACGATGCGCTTAGCGGAGTCGCTAGTCAACAATTGCAGGACACAGGGATACAGGTGAATATTGTTAAACAATTCCCGATCGCCTGAGAATCTTTTTAGCTGCCTGCGGCCCAGCAGGCAGTTCTCTTATCAGAATTATCCTGCCTATCCTTTAAGATTATTTACCTATTGTTATTTCCAATACAAATTAGAATATTTATCAGCGATATAACAGGAAGTGACAATCACTGTGGTTATCTTTTAGGTCTTATATCGTCATGCAGTTTCGCGGAACGCTCTTTAAGTTGGTTAATTGCCACTATACTTAATCAGAGACTATTTCCGTGAATCAATAATTCAGGAGAAAGTATTATGACCTTAAATAACAAAAAAATTGCTGCCGTTGTGCTGGCTTTAACCGTTGCTACATCTCTGAGCGCCTGCTCCAACTGGTCCAAACGTGACCGTAACACAGCGATTGGCGCAGGTGCCGGCGCTGTTGGTGGCGCTGTCTTAACTGACGGTAGTGCATTGGGTACGTTAGGTGGTGCAGCTGTAGGTGGTATTATCGGTCATCAAGTAGGTAAATAAAGCTTGATACCAGAAAAAGCATAAATGCTTTTACAAATTATAAAATCTTTAATATTCAGGTCTGACTTTCAGCAGTCATAATAAAAGGCCACGGTATATTTACCGTGGCCTGATTATTTGTATTATATCTTAAACGAATCAACCACCTGCTAATTTTACCTTCATACCTTTAGCTTCCAGCAGCGATTTAATCAGATCGCGTTTATCACCCTGAATCTCAATAACACCATCTTTTAGCGAACCACCACAACCACATTTTTTCTTAAGTTCAGCAGCTAATGTGGCAAGTTCAGCATCATCCGCATCAATACCGGTGATCAAACAAACACCTTTGCCTTTACGGCCACTGGTTTGTCTTTGGATCCGCACAACCCCATCACCTTTTGGGCGAACGGGAGCCGATGCAGGCTCATCAATACGACCTGTTTCAGTTGAGTAAACTAAACGGCTGTTATCGTCTTTCATCATTCACCTTGCAGCAATGAAGCGCGGATATCACGCAGGGTCTGAGACGGATTTGCAGATTGGGTGATCGGGCGCCCAATTACCATGAAGTCTACACCTGCCGTTTGTGCTTGCTGCGGAGTCATGATGCGGCGCTGATCGCCTGCATCGCTTCCAACCGGGCGAATGCCTGGTGTAACGAGCTTAAATGATTGGCCCAATTCACTCTTGAAACGCACAGCTTCCTGAGCAGAACAAACCACACCATCTAATCCACAATTTTGTGTCAAACGGGCCAGACGCTCAGCGTGTTCGGCTGGAGTGGCAGCAATGCCGAGATCGGCCAGATCGCTTGCTTCCATGCTGGTCAAAACAGTCACAGCAATCAGTAATGGCGCATCGTTGCCAAATGGCAGCAGAGCTTCACGTGCAGCCATCATCATACGTGCTCCACCGCTGGCATGAACGTTCACCATCCAGACACCGAGTTCTGCCGCAGCGGCAACTGCATGTGCCGTCGTATTCGGAATATCGTGAAATTTCAGATCGAGAAATACGTCAAAACCACGCGCCTGAATATCTCGCACCAGTTGCGGTCCAAACAGAGTAAACATCTCTTTGCCCACTTTTAGACGGCAATCACGTGGGTCGATGCGATCGATGAATGCTAAGGCTTTATCACGATTATCGTAATCAAGTGCGACGACAATAGGAGAATCGGTGGCAACACGGGAGGATGATGATGCAGTTGATTTCATGGCTAAACCTTCTGATGTTGGACAGCACTGCGCCGCAAAGAGATAAACGGCAAGCATTCTACTCGTGGTACACACAAAATTACAGTTGCCATTACACCCTGCGAGGCATAATTAACTCGATGCAGAGGTGAGTTTTATAAGAAAGATCACTAGTATGTTGTAACTAAAATATCTCTTTTTTTTATAAATACCGGTTACTGCCCATCCAGGCCGCGGATAGGTTTAATCGTTGACCATGCCCGGCAAGAAGGACAATGCCAATAAAGAGTAAAAGCCGTGAAGCCACATTTCTGACAACGATAGCGCGGTTTAGTACGAACCTGTTCACCAACCATGTCACGAAGCACCATCAGGCTCTCTTTTGCACGCCCCTCTTCTGCTTCCTGCAAGTGGTAATCCATCAGGCGATGGAACACACGCATAGTGGGATGACGCTGGAGCTGGCGGTTGATATAAACTTGCGCGACTTCAGACCCCTCTTTATGTTCGAGAATCTCAGCCAGCATCAACTCTGCACCTGCTCCGGTGTTTTCTTCAACACAGCGTTTTAAGAACGCTTCCCACTCTTGTGGTTTATTTAATTGCAGATAGCAGGTCTGTAGCATTTCCAGCGTTTCGCTGACTAATTCGCTATCTTGATCAATAACGCGCTGCAATGTCTCAACAGCTTTTGCATATTCGTTACGAGCCATGAAGATGCGGCCCATCATGATAGATATGCGCGCACAATTTTTATCGGCAGCAGCCCCTTTCTTAAGCAGCGACATGGCTCGATCAAGGTCGTCGCTCCCCATCAATTGCACCGCCTGCTCACAATAGAAGTGGGCAATTTCAGTACGCTGTTTATCTTTCCCGAGCTTGACCAAACGTTCTGCTACTTCAATAGCTTTTTGCCAATCGCTGGTTGCCTGGTGAATCAGCAACAATTGTTGCAACGCGCCAATTCGGAAGTCAGTTTCATCGATCAACTGGGCAAACATATCTTCAGCGCGGTCGTACAATCCCGCCGCCATATAATCACGGCCCAACTGCTGTACAGCCAGCAAACGCTGCTCGTAGGTTAGTGAAGCACTTTCCATTAAAGACTGGTGGATACGGATAGCGCGGTCGACTTCACCACGAGAGCGGAACAGGTTACCAAGCGTAAGGTGGGCTTCAACGGTACTGGTATCTTCCTTGAGCATATCGAGGAACAGATCAACAGCTTTATCTTGCTGGTTTGACAGCAAGAAGTTAACCCCCGCCACGTAGTCACGCGACAGGCGATTAGCCTCTTGTTGTTTATCTTGTTGTGCGCTTCTTCGCCCCATGTACCAGCCGTAGGCGGCAGCAATAGGAAGTAGCAGAAACAACAATTCCAGCATGGCAGGTTATTCCTTCACAGCCGGTACAACAGCCGCAGTTACATCAGATTCTGTAGTAATTTGCTGCTCCAGGCGTTTAATTTTACGATCGGCGCGCGCAAGTGATACCCGCAGGCGCAACCAGAACAGGCCACAAATCAGCCAGCCCAGTAAAAAACCCGCAGCAAAAAGAGTCGCCAACAAAGTGGAGACACGGTATTCGCCTTGTGCCAACAGATAGTTGAAATTAACTACCTGATCGTTTTGCGCGCCCAGAGTGACAGAAATCACAAAAATCGCTAGCACCAGTAAGAAAATGAATAAGTATTTCACATTACTTCCCGTCATGTGGTCTTACGCGACTAAATTATGCCCGAATGCTTTTACCCAACGGTATAAACTACCATTTCCCGGGTGTTCGGGGAATCCATAGAGAGCGTCCAATTCATAAGAAATGGGGATTAAATCAATAATCTCAAGGCTCATCATCCCGTTCGGCTATTTCATCAGCTTCTTGCGGCGGCGGTGAAAGCGGGCCGCATAATTTTTGAGCAAGCCAGGTTGCCAATGTTATCAACGCCCAGGAGATGATTGTGGCTACCACTAAATCCCGTGGCCAATGCATCCCGAGAAGCAACCGGCTGCCCATTACACCTGTTGCCCAAACTAACAGCAAAGCAATTGTCAAAGTTCGCCTGCGAGGCCACAACAATCCAACACCCAATAAGGCCCAACTTGCCGCAAACATCGTGTGTCCTGACGGAAACGCAAAACCGGTCTCTTTTTGCCAGTGTTTACGTAACCAACCCGGGACTTCCTGTTGCGTTTCAAGCTGGTTTTTTACCAGTTCGCTACGCTGCTTACGCTTTAAATTGTAGAACTCATCAGTTGGAATATGTTGCGTTTTTTCCAGCCACACAACAAACGGACGCGGTTCCTGCACTTTATCTTTGATGACAGATTTAACGCCCTGCCCAATAAGGATAGCCGCACCGAGTATGGCAAATAGCATCAGTGCTGCTTTTAAGCGAAACCTCAGGCACCATAAAAACCAACCGCACAGCAAAACATGAGTAATAATGCCCCAGGGCTGGGTTACGGTTTCGGTCACCCAATACATCATTTTAAGCCAGACACTATTTCCACCGGGAACCCACTGCCACCCCGAAATCCATACGGCTAAAGGCATGATTAACAGTATTCCGGCACCCATTGTCGTTCGCTTTGCTATTGCCCGCATCACTTATCCTTATGCAATTTGAATATCAAGAATACCTGAAAAAGCGCACCGATGGGAAAACGTAGAGTAACGCATAGCGTAAAAATAGGAGCCGTGGCAGTCAATTAGGTGAAGTACCCGCCGTTGTGGCAAAATAGCCAGAAGTAATTAAACAAGCCAGACAGCTGGCAGGCGCGATGAGTGCCAACATAAGTACCTGGAGAATCACATGCAGCTTAAACGTGTGGCAGAAGCCAAACTGCCAACCCCATGGGGCGATTTCCTGATGGTGGGCTTTGAAGAACTGGCAACTGGACAAGACCACGTTGCTCTGGTTTTTGGTGATATTAGCGGGAATGATTCTGTTCTGGCGCGAGTACATTCTGAGTGTCTGACGGGAGATGCCCTATTCAGCCTGCGCTGCGATTGCGGTTTCCAGCTTGAAGCAGCTCTTTCCCAGATTGCAGAAGAAGGCCGCGGTATTTTGTTATATCACCGTCAAGAAGGCCGTAACATTGGTCTGCTTAACAAAATCCGCGCCTATGCATTGCAGGATAAAGGCTACGATACGGTCGAAGCCAACCACCAGCTCGGCTTTGCCGCCGATGAACGTGACTTCACGCTGTGTGCTGACATGTTTAAGCTATTAAGTGTTGATGCTGTACGGTTGTTGACCAATAACCCACGCAAGGTAGAAATTCTCAGTGAAGCGGGAATTAATATCGTTGAACGTGTGCCGCTGATTGTCGGCCGTAATCCGAAAAACGCGCATTACCTGGATACTAAGGCCGCCAAAATGGGCCATTTGCTATCTGAAGATTAAGAGATTTCTCCCCCATCGCTGGGGGAGATTTTTGTCTAATTTAGCATGTTGCGAATAACGTAATGCAGGATGCCGTCATTTTTGAAGTATGTTAGTTCATTGCCGGTATCAATACGGCAGCGGCACTCCACCACCTCTTTTCTACCATCGGCGAAGGTTAATATCACCGGAACCGTAGCGCCAGGCGTCAGATCGTTGAGCCCACTGATATCAATAAACTCCTCACCGGTCAGTCCTAACGTTTTACGAGTCACTCCCTGTGGGAACTCCAGTGGCAAAATACCCATGCCAATCAAGTTTGAACGGTGGATACGCTCAAATGACTCAGCGATAACCACTCGCACCCCTAGCAGACGCGGGCCTTTTGCCGCCCAGTCACGGCTGGAACCGGAGCCATACTCTTTACCGGCAAACACCGCGAGCGGAATGCCTTTGTCGCGATATTTCATTGCAGCGTCATAAATTGAGATGACTTCATCGCCAGGTAGCAAACGCGTCATTCCCCCTTCAACACCCGGCACCATTTCGTTACGGATGCGAATGTTGGCGAAAGTCCCACGCATCATCACTTCGTGGTTACCCCTACGCGACCCATAGGAGTTAAAATCTTTGCGCTCAACACCATGGTTTTGTAGATAACGCCCTGCTGGGCTATCAGGCTTAATACTTCCGGCTGGTGAAATGTGGTCGGTAGTTACTGAATCTCCCAGCATGGCCAGCACGCGGGCACCATGAATGTCCTGCAATGGTTTCGGCGTAGCTTCCATATCATCAAAGAATGGCGACAGACGAATATAAGTAGAATCACTCTGCCAACCGTAAGTATCTGAATGGTCTACTTCGATACTTTGCCATTCTGGTGTTCCCTCAAAGACTTCAGCGTACTCTTTATGGAACATTTCCGTTGATACCTGTGCGACTGCACGGGCGATTTCCTGGCTGCTCGGCCAAATATCTTTGAGGTAAACAGGATCACCTTTGCGGTCATACCCAAGTGGGTCGGTGGTCAGATTAACGTTCATATTTCCGGCAAGGGCATAAGCCACCACTAACGGTGGCGATGCCAGCCAGTTAGTTTTCACCAGCGGGTGAATACGCCCTTCGAAGTTACGGTTTCCTGACAACACGGCACCAACAGTCAGATCTCCCTTCTTAATTGCCTGTTCGATGGGGTCAGGCAACGGCCCGGAGTTACCAATACAGGTGGTGCAGCCATAACCAACCAGGTTAAAACCTAATTCATCGAGATAAGGAGTAAGTTTCGCTTTTGCCAGATAATCCGAAACAACCTTAGAGCCTGGTGCCAGTGAAGCTTTTACCCACGGATGGCGTTTTAAACCTAAGGTCACGGCTTTTTTAGCCAGCAAGCCCGCCGCCATCAGAACGCTTGGGTTTGAAGTGTTAGTACAAGACGTAATGGCCGAAATAACCACCGCCCCGTCTGGCAACTGATAGCTCTTCCCGCCCATGGTGTAATCCACAGGTGCGCGATCTTTCTGGCTGCTATTTACTTCAAGCTCATTGCTAGCGCTAAAGGCTTTCGGCACGTCACCCAGTGCAACACGATCCTGTGGGCGTTTCGGCCCAGCGAGGCTTGCTTCAACCTCATCCATATCCAGGGCCAGTGTACTGGTAAATACGGGTTCATCGCCCGTATTACGCCACATACCCTGAACCTTAGCATAGGCTTCCACCAGTGCTATTTGCTCTTCACTGCGCCCGCTCAGGCGCATGTAATCCAGCGTAACGGCATCAATCGGGAAGAAACCGCAGGTTGCACCATATTCTGGTGCCATATTGGCAATGGTTGCGCGATCGGCCAGTGGCAATGAGTCCAGGCCATCACCATAGAATTCAACGAATTTACCAACCACACCGTGTTTACGGAGCATTTGCGTAACGGTGAGCACGAGGTCCGTCGCAGTAATGCCCTCCCGCAATTTGCCGTTAAGTTTAAAACCGACAACATCCGGGATCAGCATCGAAACAGGCTGACCCAGCATGGCAGCTTCCGCTTCTATACCGCCCACTCCCCAGCCCAGAACACCAAGGCCGTTGATCATCGTGGTGTGTGAATCGGTGCCCACCAGCGTGTCTGGATAAGCTACCAGCTCATCACCCTGCATTTCGCTCCATACTGCTTTTCCAAGATATTCCAGATTGACCTGGTGGCAGATTCCAGTTCCTGGTGGTACCACACTAAAACGACTAAATGCTTGTTGGCCCCAGCGCAGGAAAACATATCGCTCATGATTACGTTCCATTTCCAGGCGAACGTTTTCTTCAAAAGCATCATCATTACCGAA
Source organism: Buttiauxella cochleicola (assembly GCF_021282405.1). NCBI lineage: Bacteria > Pseudomonadati > Pseudomonadota > Gammaproteobacteria > Enterobacterales > Enterobacteriaceae > Buttiauxella > Buttiauxella cochleicola. Next base: position 301,161 of record NZ_JAJSOU010000001.1, on the reverse strand, counting down.
ATGATCGACAGTCACGGAGTGGTCAATAACGAGGTCAACAGGAGAAAGTGGATTAACTTTGGCAACATCTCCGCCCAGACGTTTTACGGCTTCACGCATGGCGGCTAAATCAACCACTGCCGGTACGCCAGTAAAATCTTGCATCAGAACACGCGCGGGGCGATAAGCAATTTCACGATCGGCATGAGCATTCTTCAGCCATGCGGCCAGGGCATGAATATCATCCTGAGTGACGGAGTCTTCATCCTGCCAGCGCAGCAGGTTTTCAAGTAGAACTTTCAATGACTTGGGTAACCGAGTGATATCCCCAAGTTCCTTTGCGGCCAGCGGCAAGCTGTAATAGTGATAGGTTTTATTTAGCGCCTGTAAAGTATCCTTACTGGCCTCTCGTAGGGTTAACGACATAGCTCCTCCGTAAATTTCTTAGGATAGCGGTATCCCTGACTAAGATCAGGGACAGTATTAAAGATAACACAAAGATGTCGTAACGATTTGATAACAACCCAAATTGATAAATTGGGTTGTGTAAAGACAGAAGAGAGATTTGATTACACCCCGGAGGAGACCGGGGTGTTGGAATAATTAGTGAGTAAGCATCCAGACCATGTGGGCCCAAAATGCAAACGAAACGGAAAATACGCTAAGCCATGACCAGTATTTGGCACTACAGTGAGTATCCATAATCCACTCTCTTTATTTTTGGTAAACACTATGACTGAATAATTAATCAGTCTGCTTGAATATTGCTGTGTGTAGTGATTACTTAAAGAGTGAGGTGTTAATCACATATAATAAAAAAGTGTGATTGACCGCAAGTTAAATAAAGGTAAATAAAAATAACTCTTATTGTTCTATATGTTCGTCTGTTGAAAACAGATCGATAAATTCTTTTTGTTGTTGAGTCAACTGCCACGACTCAGGAACCTGAACTTCACCAGATTTTGCTTCTTTCTGCAGCTTGTCATCTTGCTGACGTACACTTTTTTGCACTTTTGTTTGAGCAAGGGTTGTCATAATTACCCCCAAAAATGCCAGGCTGCCAACGCGACAACGAGCCAGAACAGACCTGATACGAGAAACACCGCCATCCAGGCTTTACGCTTAAGCCCTGTTTCCTTTTGCGGTTCTTCACTTCCTGAAGGCATTGCTAACCTCATACAATCGGCACCACTTATCATAAATCATTAAACAATCGGTATAATTAATCGCCAGCTGGGATTAATCCTAAAGAAACTCTAGTACAAAAGCCAGCGAAATTGCTTTCCAGTTGCAGGAAAATATTTAATCTTTTGACCTGAAATAAATAATTGAAACACTAAATTTGCGCAGTGGTTATTTATTATCTACGTTTGTCTCTTAATTGAGACAGATTAACCACTTATATTATGTGGGAAATGAGAGTTTCAAGAAGGGAATAAATATGGCGAGAGGTAAATCATATTCTTTATGCAAATGAGAAGAGGTATCTTTCGCGCATGGAAAGATACCTCGCGATATTATTTTGCTGGTAATTTAATATCTTTAAACATCGCTTCAATATCTTCGTTAGATTTTAATGCTACAGCGGTATCAACCACATCACGAGTCAGATGCGGGGCAAAACGCTGAATGAAATCATACATGTAACTGCGCAAGAACGTGCTGCGGCGGAAACCAATTTTAGTGGTGCTGTGGCTAAATACGCCCTGGGCTTCAATACGCACCAAATCAGGGTCTGATACCGGGTCCACCGCCATGCTGGCAATAACCCCGACCCCTAATCCCAGGCGCACGTAAGTTTTAATCACATCAGCATCAGTTGCTGTGAACACGATACGTGGTGTTAGTCCCGCACGATTAAATGCCGTATCTAATTCAGAACGCCCGGTGAAACCAAAGGTGTAGGTAACCAGCGGATATTGCGCCAGCTCTTCAATAGAGACGGACTCTTTTGATGCTAGAGGATGATCAGGCGTGACAACAATCGAGCGGTTCCAGTGATAGCAAGGCAACATCACTAAATCATCATAAAGATGTAAAGCTTCGGTCGCTATCGCAAAATCGGCATTGCCTTTAGACACTGCTTCAGCAATTTGTGTTGGTGACCCCTGGTGCATATGCAGCGAGACACGCGGGTAGCGCTCGATAAACCCTTTAATCACATTTGGCAGCGCATAACGAGCCTGTGTATGAGTTGTGGCGACGTACAGCGAACCTTTGTCCGGCCAGGTGTGCTCACCGGCGACAGATTTAATAGCATCCACTTTTGAGAGCACTTCGCGGGCAATTCGAATAATCTCCTGCCCGGCAGGCGTCACCTGAGTCAGGTGCTTGCCGCTACGCGCAAAGATCTGAATCCCCAGTTCGTCCTCCAACATACGAACTTGTTTACTGATCCCCGGCTGAGAAGTGTAAAGCCCTTCTGCCGTCGACGAGACGTTGAGGTTGTGATTTACCACCTCTACGATATAACGAAGTTGCTGTAGTTTCATGGCGTTCCATCCGCAGTAAAAGCAGCCCCGACACACGCAGTGGCAGGGGTTCAGACGAGGTGAAATTCTCTTCAACTACTATATCAGTTATATCATCTATGTATAGATTGAAAGAAAAAATAATAATCAGGTTATATAAAAGGATATAAAAAAGCCGGAGCAAATGCCCCGGCTTTTAAATTTTAAGAAGGATTACTTCTTACCTTCAACCCACTTACCATCAACAAAGAATGCTGACCAGCCAGTCGCTTTGCCTTCTTTTTCAGAAGAAACATACTGTTGCTTAGTCTTACGGCTAAAGCGAACTACCGCTTTGTTGCCGTCTGCATCTTGCTGTGGTGCATCAGCCAGGTAACGCAGTTTCTCTGGCAGACGGTCACGGAAGCGGTAAAGCTCTTCCACTAACGGCGCTCGTGTTTCACGCGATTTAGGGAAAGTGTTTGCCGCAAGGAAAACACCCGCCGCGCCATCACGCAGGACAAAATAGGCATCCGACTTCTCGCAAGGAAGTTCTGGCAACGGAACCGGATCTTCCTTCGGTGGAGCAACTTCACCGTTACGCAGGATCTTACGGGTATTTTTGCAATCGTCGTTAGTACAAGCCATGTACTTACCGAAACGCCCCATTTTCAGGTGCATTTCAGAACCACATTTCTCACACTCAACGATTGGGCCGTCATAACCCTTAATGCGGAACTCGCCCTCTTCGATTTCGTAACCATCACATGTTGGGTTATTACCACAAACATGCAGCTTACGTTTTGGATCGATGAGGTAGCTGTCCATCGCAGTACCGCATTTGGTACAACGACGTTTCGCACGCAGTGCGTTAGTTTCCGCATCATCCCCTTCAAGAACATTGAGGACTTCGTTTTCCGGCACCAGGTTGATGGTGGTTTTGCAGCGTTCTTTCACTGGCAATGCGTAGCCGGAGCAACCGAGGAACACACCGGTACTGGCAGTACGAATACCCATTTCACGACCACAGGTCGGGCAATCGATGCTGGTAAGTACCATCTGGTTTGGACGCATACCGCCTTCTTCCGGATCCAGCTCAGCTTTACCAAGTTGCTCACTGAAATCGCTAAAGAAGTTGTCCAGCACCCCTTTCCACTCGGCCTGATTATTAGCCACCTGGTCAAGGCTGCTTTCCATTTGCGCGGTGAAATCGTAGTTCATCAGCTCACGGAAGTTTTCTTCCAGGCGATCAGTAACGATTTCACCCATTTTTTCTGCATAGAAACGACGGTTTTCTACACGCACATAACCACGATCCTGGATGGTGGAAATGATCGATGCGTACGTAGACGGGCGACCAATCCCACGTTTCTCCAACTCTTTAACCAACGAGGCTTCACTAAAACGAGCCGGTGGTTTAGTAAAGTGCTGGCCAGGAATGATCTCAACCAGTGCGAGTTCGTCACCCTGCTCTACAGCTGGCAATGTACGGTCTTCGTCACCTTTACGCAGCGCAGGCATCACTTTCGTCCAGCCATCAAAACGCAACGTACGGCCACGCGTTTTCAGACGGAAATCACCGGCTTGCACAGTCAAGGTAGTGGAATCGTATTGCGCAGGCGTCATTTGGCACGCTACAAACTGGCGCCAAATCAGCTGGTAAAGTTTCTGTGCATCAGCTTCCATGTCTTTGAGCGACTCGGCAACAACACTCACATCAGAAGGACGAATCGCTTCGTGCGCTTCTTGCGAGTTTTCTTTGCTGGAGTAATGATTCGCGGCTTCTGGAAGATATTTCTTACCGAAACTCTCTTCGATATAACCACGTACCATGCTCACCGCATCCTGGCTCAAGTTAGTTGAGTCAGTACGCATGTAAGTAATATGGCCCGCTTCATAAAGACGCTGTGCCATCATCATGGTTTTCTTCACACCAAAACCAAGACGGGTACTTGCAGCCTGCTGCAAAGTAGAGGTAATGAACGGCGCACCAGGCTTGCTGCTGGTTGGCTTATCTTCACGCTCAAGCACCGAATAACTGGCTTTTTCCAGTTCGCTAACCGCAGACATGGTCTGCTCACGGTTAACCGGGCGGAATGGCTTGTCTTTATGGTGACTGACCTGAACCGGCAGACTATCGCCTTTCGGCGTCGTCAGGTTCGCGTCAATTTCCCAATATTCTTCCGGCACAAACGCTTTAATTTCGCGTTCACGGTCAACCACCAGACGCACAGCAACAGACTGTACACGGCCAGCAGAAAGACCACGGGCAATTTTCTTCCACAGCAGCGGAGACACCATGTAGCCCACAACGCGGTCCATAAAGCGACGCGCTTGCTGTGCGTTAACACGGTCAATATTTAATTCGCCCGGCTTTTCGAAGGCCTGTTGAATTGCATTTTTTGTAATCTCGTTAAAAACAACGCGGCTGTAACGCGTTTCATCACCACCGATAACTTCCCGCAGGTGCCATGCAATGGCTTCCCCTTCGCGGTCAAGGTCGGTTGCGAGATAGATATGGTCTGCTTTTTCAGCCAGTGATTTCAGTTCCGAAACCACTTTTTCCTTACCAGGCAGCACTTCGTACTGTGCTTCCCAGTTGTGCCATGGATCGACACCCATACGATTTACGAGCGCGCCGCGTTCATCCTTTTTGACCTTTTTGGTCCCTTTGGTGGAGGCGGAGTCAGCGCTCTTCTTGGTGGTTGATCCACTGGTCGGCAAATCACGGATATGACCGACGCTGGACTTAACCACGTAGTCATTCCCGAGATATTTGTTGATCGTTTTGGCTTTTGCCGGGGACTCAACGATGACGAGAGCTTTACCCATATTCACCTTTACCTAATGTAATTCTTCCAGGAGACGTCGCACGCTAGTTGCACCTTCCACTGACGACGCGCTTTTCTATATTGCGACAGCGTCAATGGATATCAACTCTTTTTTCATCACCAGCCAGATTAAGCGAACATTCGCAGGTGATTGAGATAACGAGTCTTTCGCATCGGTGACATAGCACGACGGAACTTTGGTTGAATGTCAAGCAATTCCGTTGCCAGATTTGCGAAAGCGTCACACTCTACCTGATAAAATGAGTTACGCAACTTTATTAGCATGCAGCTCCGATTCCTGCCAGCACACTAAACTGATTAAATCACCTTAGGTTTACTCAGGAGATATTGCCCTTTGCAGTATAGCGGAAGTACACTACTGCCAGTTTTTAAAGGAGGAAATCATGAAACCGACCACTCAACCTATCGATAAACAGTCGCTAATTATTGAAGCCAACAAAGTTATCCGTGCCCATGAAGATTTCATGCATGGAATGGAAGCAACTGACGTCGAACAAAAAAACGGGGTGCTGGTATTCAAAGGTGAATACTTCCTTGATGAGCAAGGCTTACCTACCGGCAAAAGCACCGCCGTATTTAATATGTTTAAACATCTTGCGCATGTATTTGCTGAAAAATATCACCTGCAAGACTAAACAAAAAAACGAGGCCAAAAGGCCTCGTTTTTAATTACGCGCTGAATTTGATTACAACAGTGGTTTTTCACCACGCTGCCACCAGCGTAGCAAAAGATTATCAAGGCTATTTGCCGCACTACCGGTAAAACGGTCCATCATTTTTTTACGGCGCGTGTAGTGAACGTTGATCACTTCGCGGTCTTTCATCAGATTAATCAGCAAATCATCACTGGTGCTCACTGCATCGATCAAACCTTTTTCTAAAGCTTGAGTGCCGTACCAATGTTCACCTGTCGCCACGGAATCAATATCTAATGATGGGCGCATATCATGGACAAACTGCTTAAACAGCTGATGGGTTTCGTTGAGGTCTTCACGGAATTTCTCGCGCCCCTGCTCGGTGTTTTCACCAAACAGTGTCAACGTACGTTTGTACTGCCCGGCAGTATGCAACTCAACATCTATATCATTGCGTTTTAGTAAGCGATGGAAGTTTGGAACCTGTGCGACGACACCAATCGAGCCAATAATAGAAAACGGAGCAGCGACGATTTTGTCAGCCACACACGCCATCATATAACCACCGCTGGCTGCTACTTTATCCACAGCAACCGTCAGACGTACTTTGCTGTCGCGCAGACGCTGTAATTGCGATGCAGCAAGCCCGTAACCATGAACAACACCGCCAGGACTCTCCAGACGCAGCAGAACCTCATCTTCGGGCTTCACTACGGCCAATACTGCGGTTATCTCTTCGCGCAGGGAAGTAACCTCGTGAGCATCCATACTTCCTTTAAAATCCAATACATAAAGTGTTGGTTTGCCAGAAATAACCGTTTCACCTCGTTTAGCGCGTGCTTTTGCTTGTTTCGCTTCGAGTTTGTGTTTTTTCTTTTGAGCTTTATGCCAGAGTTTTTGCTGATGGCCATCAAGCCTTGCCACCTGCATTTCTTCCTGCATTTCCTGGTATTGTTCACTTAAATTGGTGAGACGCAGCTCACCTCGCTGATGTCTTTTGCGACTGGCAACATTCACAATAATCGTGACAAGAATACCAATAGCCGCAACGACCGTGACAATTTTCGCCAAAAACAACCCATAGTTTGCAATCAGATCCACGCTTTCCGCCTTCCATTCAGAGCATTAAATATCTATCACCCAGTGTAACCGAGCCGTGATTCTACGTCTGTAAGCAACTATAAATGCTGCGAGCCCTCTTCCTGAATGCCTTTAGCAAAATGAAACTTTTGCAAAATGTTAATCAAAGGTATTGTCTCCTGTTGCCTGATTGAAATAACCAGTCCTTTCAGGCATAAAGCCTAAAGGTTATAAATCCGAGAAATAAGACGTGAGCAAAAGCATCGCGCGAGGAGTTGAAAGTGCACTATCAACCGAAAACAGATTTACTGCAAAATCGCATCATTTTAGTCACCGGCGCCAGTGATGGTATCGGACGGGAAGCCGCCTTAACTTATGCACGTTATGGTGCAAACGTCATTCTGCTTGGCCGCAACGAAGATAAGCTGCGTAGAGTCGCCGATGAAATCAACACCAGTAATGGCACCTTGCCGCACTGGTTTACCCTGGATTTTTCCAACGCAACACCCGAAGACTGCCAGAGTCTTGCACAAAATCTTTCAGCTCTTTTTCCGCGCTTAGACGGTGTACTGCACAATGCCGGTATCCTCGGCGATATTTGCCCAATGGATGAACAAGATCCGCAAATATGGCAGAACGTGATGCAGGTAAATGTTAACGTCACCTTCTTCCTGACTCAGGCATTGCTTCCTTTATTACTCAAATCTGATGCCGGTTCGTTAGTCTTCACAAGCTCAAGTGTAGGCCGCCAGGGACGTGCGGGCTGGGGTGCCTATGCGGTATCAAAGTTCGCCACCGAAGGGATGATGCAAGTGCTGGCGGAAGAATATAAACAACATAATTTGCGCGTCAATTGTATAAACCCCGGTGGTACACGTACTGCAATGCGTGCTAGCGCATTTCCCACAGAGGATCCTGATAAGCTGAAAACGCCACGGGACCTCATGCCGCTCTATTTATGGCTGATGGGCGATGATAGTCGTCGTAAAACAGGAATGAGCTTTGATGCTCAACCCAACCGTAAACCAGGAATTTCCGAATGAGTGAAGATCGTTACCAGCAGCGCCAACAGCGCCAAAAAGAGAAAGTCGATGCTCGCGTCGCTGCAGCACAAGATGAACGCGGTATTTTGATTGTCTTTACCGGAAACGGTAAAGGGAAAACAACAGCGGCTTTTGGCACTGCAACCCGTGCCGTTGGCCACGGTAAGAAAGTCGGTGTGATCCAGTTTATCAAAGGCCAGTGGCCAAACGGTGAACGTAATCTACTAGAACCACTGGGTGTTGAGTTTCAGGTTATGGCAACTGGTTTTACCTGGGATACTCAAAACCGTGAAACTGATACCGCAGCGTGTCTGGAAGTGTGGGAGCATGCAAAGCGTATGCTGGCAGATGAGTCACTGGATATGGTTCTCCTCGACGAAATCACCTATATGGTCGCCTACGATTACCTGGTTCTTGAAGAGGTGCTGGCGGCGCTTACACAGCGTCCTGCAAACCAGACGGTTATCGTGACCGGGCGCGGATGTCATCGGGATATTCTTGAAGTGGCGGATACGGTGAGTGAGTTAAGGCCGGTCAAACATGCCTTTGATGCAGGCGTTAAAGCGCAAATCGGTATCGATTACTAGATAAAAAAATCCCCTCGTCAGAGGGGATTGATGTATTAACTGGAGCGTCCACCGCGACGGCCACCACCACTACCCGTGGTTTGCGTGTGGCGTTTCACCGCACGACGAATCTGGTTCGCCTTCATGCGGCGACGGTCTTTTTCTACCGCCACTTTGCTTTCTGTCTCTTCCTGCAACTCTACCAATTTACGCAGGTAGTTAGTTTGCCCCAGATCGAGTTCAGTGTAACCACCACGTGGCAGGCCTTTCGGCAACTGGATGTCACCGTAACGCACACGAATCAGACGGCTAACCTGGACACCTACTGCTTCCCAGAGGCGGCGCACTTCACGGTTGCGGCCTTCAGTCAGAGTAACGTTGTACCATTGGTTAATGCCTTCACCACCGGTAAATTTGATGGTTTTAAACGCGGCCGGGCCATCTTCAAGCTGCACACCACGACCCAGTTGCTTCACTTTGTCGTCGTCAACTTCGCCGAACACACGTACTGCGTATTCACGCTCTACTTCGCGACTTGGGTGCATCAGGCGGTTTGCCAGCTCACCGTCAGTTGTGAAAAGTAATAAACCACAGGTATTCACATCCAGACGACCGACCGCAATCCAGCGCGCACCGCGCAGTTTTGGTAAACGATCAAATACGGTTGGACGCCCTTCCGGGTCATTACGCGTACACAATTCGCCTTCTGGCTTGTAGTAAGCCAACACGCGGCAAATCTGTTCTGCAGATTCTTTAATGGAAATCAGGTGACCATCAATACGGATTTTCAGGGCCTGTGTTACTTCAACACGATCACCTAATTTGGCAACTTTGCCATCCACACTGACACGGCCGGCAGAGATAATGGTTTCAATCTCACGACGGGAACCATGGCCTGCACGGGCCAAAACTTTTTGTAACTTTTCGCTCTTATCGCTCATTGAGCTTCCTCGGGTGTCGCCTTCACAGGCGTCGAATTGGGATAATGAAGCATGTCAGCCCCATTTTAGGCCGCACAGTATAGCCGCAGACGCACTTATAAGAAAGGCTTAGCGTCACCGGCACCTTCGCGGATAACAACAGGTGCATCCTCAGTTAAATCAACAACCGTTGTCGGCTGCTGCCCAAGGTAACCACCGTGGATAACTAAATCGACAACCTTTTCGAGACGGTCCTTAATTTCTTCTGGATCTGACTCGGTAAACTCACTGCCTGGCAGCATCAGCGATGTCGATAACATCGGTTGGTCCAGCACTTCCAGCAACGCCAACGCTATCGGGTTGGAAGGAACGCGTAAGCCAATCGTTTTACGCTTTTCCTGCAACAAACGGCGCGGAACTTCTTTGGTGCCTTTGAGAATAAAGGTGTAATTACCTGGCGTATTATTTTTGATTAAACGAAACGCCACGTTATCAACAAATGCATATGTTGAAAGCTCGGATAAATCCCGGCACATCAACGTAAAATTGTGCCCATCAGGCAAATGACGGATGCGGCAAATGCGCTCCATTGCCGTTTTATCTTCAAGTTTACAGCCCAATGCATAACCCGAGTCGGTTGGGTAAACGATAACGCCGCCCTTACGAACAATTTCAACAGCCTGGTTAATCAGACGCTGTTGTGGGTTATCCGGGTGAATATAGAAAAATTGACTCATACGACTGCCCTCTATTTTGCGATGTGGCCGACATCCCAATTCTGCCAAACAGGTACTACGCCTGCAGGCAGCCAGAGCTTGCGCCCAAGCTCGATCCACGCGCAAGGCATATGGAAATCTGAGCCTTGTGACGCCAGCAAATTAAATTGCTGTGCGTAACTCGCAAGTTGGGTGCGCTCATTGGGAGCTTGCTGGCACTGCGCGACTTCCATGGCATCGCCACCATTTTCGGCAAAGTGCGCCAGCAACCTTTTCAGCCATTTAGCACTCAGGTCATAACGGCCTGGATGCGCCAGAACCGCTTGCCCGCCAGAATGATGAATGACATCAATAGCTTGTTCTATTGTACACCACTGTGGCGGAACGTAACCGGTTTTCCCCTTTGCGAGATATTTCTTAAACACATCAGCCATGGTATTGGCCTTACCACACTCCACCAAGAAACGCGCGAAATGCCCGCGAGTCACTTCGCCACCGTTGGCATGGCGCATCGCGCCTTCCAGTGCTCCGGGGATATGTGCTTTTTCCAGGCGTTCTGCGATTAATGCTGCTCGCTGAACACGGCGCTCACTTTGCTGGGCAAGGAACTCAGCTAATTGCGGATTGTGCTCATCAACACCTAATCCAACAATATGTATTTCATGGTTTTCCCAGATGGTTGAGATCTCAACGCCACTAATTAAACGCAGTGGCAATTGCAGGCGTGATACCGCTTCCCTTGCAGCAGCAATTCCGGCTACTGTGTCATGGTCTGTTATTGCCAGAATGCCAACACGCATTTCAACGGCTCGTTGTACTAACGCCTCGGGCGTTAGCAGGCCATCTGACGCGGTGGTATGGCTATGTAAGTCGTAAATCACCGCTAGTGTTGGTTGGCTCAAAATAACTCCGGGTGTGTTAATAAAATGAAAAACGCCGCTCATGATAGCGATTTTCCTTCATAACTAAAAATCGCTATTGACTTTGATTCATCGAACTAGTTAACTAGTACGCAAGTTCACACGAGAAAGGTATCTGATAATGAAAGCGATAATCCGCATGCACAGCTGGTGGCGTACTTCCTGATAACGGGCAGTGTCATCGCTATGGCTGAAATTCAGTCCAGATACCAGGCCCGCCAATGAAGCGGGCTTTTTTTTGAACAAAATATGAGAGCAAAAAATGCAAACACAAAAACCAGCGCTCGAATTACTGATTAACGACGCGCCATATCGTGATAACCCGACAGCCGTTTTCCACCAGCTGTGCGGCGCTCGCCCTGCGACACTGCTACTCGAATCAGCCGATATCGATAGCAAAGACGATTTAAAAAGCTTGCTATTAGTCGACAGTGCGTTGCGCATTACCGCTTTAGGTGACACCGTCACTATTCACGCCCTTTCAGAAAATGGTGCGTCGTTACTTCCCTTGCTGGATGCCGCGCTGCCATCAGGTGTCGAGAATCAACACTCGCCGCAAGGCCGTGTATTGCGGTTCCCGGCGGTGAGTTCCCTGCTGGATGAAGACGCTCGCCTGTGTTCGCTTTCCGTTTTTGACGCCTTCCGCATTATGCAGGAATTGGTCACCGTACCGGAAAACGAGCGCGAAGCGATGTTCTTCGGCGGCTTGTTTGCATACGACCTGGTGGCAGGATTTGAAGACTTGCCCGAACTCAAGCAAGACAACAACTGTCCCGACTACTGTTTCTACCTGGCAGAGACGTTGCTGGTAATCGACCATCAGAAAAAACACACCCGCATTCAGACGAGCTTGTTCACCCCGTCAGCATCAGAAAAGCAGCGTTTGATTCAACGCACTGCGCAACTGAGCAAGCAGATGGAGCAAGAGCCCGCACCACTGCCAGTACAAAAAGTCGAGCGCATGACCTGCGAATGCAACCAGAGCGATGAAGAGTTTGGCGATGTGGTGCGCAAAATGCAGAAAGCGATTCGCATCGGTGAAATTTTCCAGGTGGTGCCGTCACGCCGTTTCTCGCTGCCTTGCCCTTCTCCGCTGGCCGCCTATCAGACGCTGAAAAAGAGCAACCCAAGTCCTTATATGTTCTTCATGCAGGATAACGATTTCACGCTGTTTGGCGCATCCCCTGAAAGCTCGCTGAAATACGACGCCGATTCCCGCCAGATTGAAATCTACCCGATTGCCGGGACTCGCCCACGCGGTCGCCGTGCTGATGGTTCGCTTGATCGTGACCTCGACAGTCGCATTGAGCTGGAAATGCGTACCGACCATAAAGAGATGTCCGAACATCTGATGTTGGTTGACCTGGCGCGTAACGACCTGGCGCGCATTTGCACCCCAGGCAGCCGTTATGTTGCCGACCTGACCAAAGTCGACCGTTATTCATTTGTGATGCACCTGGTTTCCCGTGTGGTTGGCGAGCTGCATAAAGATCTGGATGTGCTGCACGCTTACCGCGCCTGTATGAACATGGGCACGCTGAGCGGTGCGCCGAAAGTTCGCGCTATGCAGTTAATTGCCAAAGCCGAAGGCGTGCGTCGCGGCAGCTACGGCGGTGCCGTGGGTTACTTCACCGCTCATGGTGATCTAGACACCTGCATCGTTATCCGCTCCGCCTACGTCGAAAACGGCATTGCCACCGTACAGGCTGGGGCTGGCGTGGTGCTAGATTCCGTACCGCAGTCCGAAGCTGACGAAACACGTAACAAAGCCCGCGCTGTACTGCGCGCTATCGCTACCGCGCATCATGCACAGGAGATTTTCTGATGGCTGACATTCTGCTGCTCGATAATATCGACTCGTTTACCTATAACCTGGCCGATCAGCTGCGTGCTAACGGACACAATGTCGTCATCTACCGTAACCATGTTCCAGCACAGACCTTAATTGAGCGTCTGGAAACCATGGACAACCCGGTACTGATGCTCTCACCAGGTCCTGGTGCGCCTAGTGAAGCGGGCTGTATGCCTGAATTGTTGACGCGTCTACGTGGCAAATTGCCGATTATCGGTATCTGCCTCGGTCACCAGGCGATTGTTGAAGCGTACGGTGGTTATGTCGGCCAGGCGGGTGAAATCTTGCATGGTAAAGCGTCGATTATTTCCCATGACGGCGAAGCGATGTTTGCCGGTTTACCGAATCCGCTGCCGGTTGCACGCTACCACTCACTGGTTGGCAGCAACATTCCGGCGGGTTTAACGATTAACGCTCATTTCGACGGTATGGTGATGGCGGTTCGTCACGACGCCGACCGCGTGTGTGGTTTCCAGTTCCACCCGGAATCTATTCTGACCACGCACGGCGCGCGCCTGCTGGAACAAACGCTCGACTGGGCGCTGCTGAAGTTAAAACAAGCCAACACGCTGCAACCGATTCTCGACAAGCTGTACAAAGCACAGACGCTGAGCCGTGAAGAAAGCCACCAGCTATTTGCTGCGATTGTGCGCGGCGAGCTGAAGCCAGAACAACTGGCTGCGGCGCTGGTCAGCATGAAAGTTCGCGGTGAGCATCCCAACGAAATTGCCGGTGCCGCGACTGCAATGCTTGAAGCCGCAGCGCCATTCCCAAGCCCGGATTATCCGTTTGCCGATATCGTCGGCACCGGCGGTGACGGCAGCAATAGCATTAATATTTCCACCGCCAGCGCCTTTGTGGCCGCCGCTGTGGGCCTGAAAGTCGCCAAACACGGTAACCGGAGTGTTTCCAGTAAATCTGGCTCTTCCGACTTACTGGCCGCGTTTGGTATTAATCTGGAAATGAGTGCTGAAGCGTCCCGTAAAGCACTTGATGATTTGGGCGTCTGTTTCCTGTTCGCACCGAAATACCACACTGGTTTCCGCCATGCGATGCCCGTGCGCCAGCAGTTAAAAACCCGCACCCTGTTTAACGTGCTCGGGCCGCTGATTAACCCGGCTCACCCGCAAATGGCGCTGATTGGCGTTTACAGTGCAGAACTGGTGTTGCCGATTGCCGAAACCCTGCGAGTCCTGGGTTACAAACGTGCGGCAGTGGTACACAGCGGTGGAATGGACGAAGTGTCTCTGCATGCCACCACGCAAGTTGCTGAGCTGCATGACGGCGAGATCAAAAGCTACCAACTGGAAGCGACTGACTTTGGCCTTCCTGCTTATCACCAGGACCAGCTTGCAGGCGGCACACCGGAAGAAAACCGTGACATTCTCAGCCGCCTGTTACAAGGTAAAGGAGAGACAGCTCATGAGTCCGCTGTAGCGGCAAACGTCGCAATGTTAATGCGCCTGCATGGGCAAGAAGATCTTAAAGCGAACGCACAACGAGTGCTGGAAGTACTGCGCAGCGGTGCTGCGTATGACCGGGTTACAGCGCTGGCAGGAAGAGGATAAGTCATGCAGGAAACAGTATTAAAGAAGATCGTCGACGATAAGGCGATTTGGGTTGAAGCACGCAAGCAACAACAACCCCTGGCAAGTTTCCAGAACAACATCGTACCGGCAACACGCAATTTTTATCATGCTCTGCAAGGTGCCCGTACAGCCTTTATTCTGGAGTGTAAAAAAGCCTCTCCATCTAAAGGCGTGATTCGTGATGATTTTGACCCGGCGCGTATTGCTAATGTTTATAAACACTACGCTTCCGCCATTTCAGTACTGACTGACGAGAAATATTTCCAGGGCAGCTTCGATTTCCTGCCAATTGTCAGCGACATCGTCACGCAGCCAGTATTGTGCAAAGACTTTATTATCGACGCGTATCAGATTCACCTGGCGCGTTTTTATCAGGCCGATGCCTGCCTGCTGATGTTATCGGTACTCGACGACGAACAATATCGCCAGCTCGCTGCCGTTGCGCACAGCCTGAATATGGGCGTGCTGACCGAAGTGAGTAATGAAGAAGAATTGGAACGTGCGATTGAGCTGAAAGCAAAAGTTGTCGGTATCAACAACCGCGACCTGCGCGATTTATCCATCGACCTCAACCGCACACGCCAGTTAGCGCCGCGATTAGGCCATGGCGTGACGGTCATCAGCGAGTCCGGCATCAGCAATTACGGCCAGATTCGTGAACTAAGCCATTTTGCCAACGGCTTCCTGATTGGCTCCGCCTTAATGGGCGAAGACGATCTCAATGCAGCGGTTCGCCGCGTCACATTAGGCAACAACAAAGTTTGCGGCCTGACCCGTGCGCAAGATGCTCGCGCCGCCTATGAAGCGGGTGCCATTTATGGCGGCCTGATTTTTGTGCCAACATCACCGCGTTTCGTTAGCGATGAAACCGCCGCATCGGTGATTGCTGGCGCACCGCTGAAATATGCAGGCGTATTCCGCAATACTCCAGTTAATGAAGTCGTGCAAAAAGCTGAGGCATTCTCGCTTAATGCTGTTCAATTGCATGGCGACGAAGATCAGACGTACATCGACGAGCTACGTGCCATCCTGCCTGCGAACGTGCAAATCTGGAAAGCACTTAGCGTTAAAGAGAGTTTACCGGCGCGTGATTTAAACCACGTCGACAAATATCTCTTCGACAATGGCCAGGGCGGCAGCGGGCAAAGCTTCGATTGGTCCCTCCTGGCAGGTCAGAATCTGGAAAACGTCATTCTGGCTGGCGGACTGGGTGCAGATAACTGCGTCGAAGCGGCAAAAACAGGCTGCATAGGTTTAGATTTCAACTCAGGTGTCGAAAGCGCACCGGGTATTAAAGATGCTAACAAGCTGGCTGCCGTCTTTCAGACGCTGCGGGCTTACTAAGGAAAATATCATGACTTTACTTAATCCCTATTTCGGTGAGTTTGGTGGCATGTACGTGCCACAAATCCTGATGCCTGCACTGCGTCAGTTAGAAGAAGCTTTTGTAGCCGCACAAAGCGATGCTGAGTTTCAGGCTGAATTTAACGACCTGCTAAAAAACTATGCCGGCCGCCCAACAGCACTGACCAAATGTCGTAACCTGACAGCTGGCACCAAAACCACCTTGTATTTAAAACGTGAAGATTTACTGCACGGCGGCGCACACAAAACCAACCAGGTTCTCGGCCAGGCGCTGCTTGCCAAGAAAATGGGCAAAACTGAAATCATCGCCGAAACCGGTGCCGGTCAACATGGCGTGGCTTCCGCATTAGCCAGCGCCCTGCTCGGCCTTAAATGTCGCATTTATATGGGTGCAAAAGACGTAGAGCGCCAGTCGCCGAACGTGTTCCGTATGCGCCTGATGGGTGCTGAAGTGATTCCTGTACATAGCGGCTCTGCCACGCTCAAAGATGCCTGTAACGAAGCATTGCGCGACTGGTCTGGAAGCTACGACACCGCGCACTATATGCTCGGCACCGCAGCAGGCCCACATCCATTCCCGACCATCGTGCGAGAGTTCCAGCGCATGATCGGTGAAGAAACCAAAGCGCAGATCCTTGAAAAAGAAGGCCGCCTGCCAGATGCAGTTATCGCCTGTGTAGGCGGTGGTTCTAACGCAATCGGCATGTTTGCAGACTTTATCAACGATGCAAAAGTCGGCCTGATTGGTGTTGAACCAGCCGGGCACGGCATCGAAAGTGGTGAGCACGGCGCACCATTGAAACATGGTCGTGTTGGCATCTATTTCGGGATGAAATCCCCAATGATGCAAACTGACGAAGGCCAGATTGAAGAGTCTTACTCTATCTCTGCCGGTCTGGATTTCCCGTCTGTCGGCCCTCAACATGCGCACCTGAACAGCATCGGTCGTGCCGATTATGTTTCAATCACCGATGACGAAGCGCTTGAAGCCTTCAAAACGCTGTGCCGTAGTGAAGGTATTATCCCGGCGCTGGAATCTTCCCACGCACTGGCTCACGCGTTGAAAATGATCAAAGAGAACCCGGAAAAAGAACAGCTGCTGGTGGTAAACCTCTCCGGCCGTGGTGACAAAGACATCTTCACCGTTCACGACATTCTTAAAGCGCGAGGGGAAATCTAATGGAACGTTATCAACACGCATTTGAACAGTTGCAAGCTCGTGGTGAAGGCGCTTTTGTTCCCTTCGTTACTCTGGGCGATCCATCGCCAGAGCAGTCACTAAAGATTATCGACACGCTGATTGAAGCGGGTGCAGATGCGCTGGAGTTGGGCATTCCCTTCTCCGACCCGCTGGCAGATGGCCCGACCATTCAAAACGCGGCTCTGCGTGCTTTTGCCGCTGGTGTCACACCAACGCAGTGTTTCGAAATGCTGGCGGTAATTCGTCAGAAGCACCCGACGATTCCGATTGGCTTGCTGATGTATGCCAACCTGGTGTTTAGCCGTGGGATTGATGAGTTTTATGCGCTTTGCGAGAAAGTGGGTGTCGATTCTGTATTGATTGCTGATGTGCCAATCGAAGAGTCTGCGCCATTCCGCCAGGCAGCAATGCGCCACAACGTCGCACCAATCTTTATCTGCCCGCCAAATGCGGATGACGCGCTGCTGCGTGAAATCGCGACCCATGGCCGTGGTTATACCTACCTGCTTTCTCGTGCCGGTGTCACGGGTGCAGAAACGCGCGCCCAATTGCCGCTGCATCATCTGGTAGAAAAACTGACTGAATTTGGTGCCGCACCATCACTTCAGGGCTTTGGGATTTCTGAACCATCGCAGGTGAAAGATGCCATTGACGCGGGCGCTGCGGGTGCAATCTCTGGCTCAGCGATCGTGAAGATTATTGAGAAGAACCTTGATAAGCCTGACGTGATGTTAAGTGAGCTGAAAGCGTTTGTTCAGAGTTTGAAAGCTGCGACAGTCGCAGCCTAAGTCGACAAAAGGCCGGAGCAATTCCGGCCTCTTTTCATCACAAATACATTAAAAACGATAACCTGCCGAGAACATAAATACCCACGGGTCAATCCGCGTCTTGATATTCTGCTCTTCACCACCAGCTTTAAACTTCACTTCGGTATCGATATCCATATACCAGACGGACATGTTCAACAGCCAATTATCGTTGACCATATAATCCAGCCCAACCTGACCCGCAGCCCCCCAGGAATCTTTCACGCTAAGATCGGTTAAGCCTGCATCTTTGCCAGTCTGATTAAAGTCGGTATCAAAAAAGGTGGTGTAGTTAATGCCGGCGCCAACATACGGACGCACTTTGCTTTTCGCATCACCAAAGTACCACTGTGCCATCAGTGTTGGCGGCAGTTGGCGAACGGTAGCCAGATCACCTGTCGCACCTAAACCAACACGGTGGCGAAATGGTGTAGCCGCAAGCAACTCGATACCGATGTTATCGGTCACCATATAGTCAAATGTCAGTCCCAGTTGGGTATTGTTGCTGACGCTAAAACCGCCCATGCCAAGCACATTGTCAGAGCCTTCCGTTGGGCGAACGGTTGCTGAACCCGCGCGCATGAAGAATTCCCCTTGTTGATGCGCCAATGCTTCGCCAGATAAACAGGTTAATGCAAGTAACGCCATAGACAACTTTTTCATAGCCCTCTCCTTGTTATGGTTTTATAAGCGGGCTGAATATACTCAATTTTGGGTACAAATTGATCTAACACCGATCACACTTCGCCGGGTAATTTAACATTTAATGATCTGGATTAATTTTTCGCATTTTGCTTAAAGTCGTAACTTTGGTGTCGTTTGATCCATAACCCGACATAATCTGGCACGGGTAATATTATTTAGAACCAAATACAAAATGGGCAGTACTGTTCAGTAACAGTGCTGCCCATTTGTCTAAGATGTGATGAATTATCGCTTTATCACTAATAACCGCATCCTACCTTTGATGCTGGAAGATACAGATGAGCAATTAACCGTTGAGATGCGAGGACAACTTATCAGCAACGATATTGATGTCATGGCTGACGGAATACGCAGCGGTCTGGGAATAGGAAGAATGTTTGAGCCGGTGTATGAATTTCAGCCCGATAAAGAGCAATTTATCCCGGTGATGATGCCTTACTGGAAAACCTATCCACCGGTTTATCTTTACTATTTAAAAAGCACCGGCAAAGCAAAGCGAGTCAAGGCGCTGATTGATTTCTTAATAATGAAAACAAAATAATAGCCATCAACATAACCTGTTTTAACGTGCGCGGCCGTTTGTTGCGCTAGCTGAATGAAAGATGCGCTGATGTATTTTCTATCATTTATTAAAATTTAAAATTAAATACATTTTTTAAATTATCCCATTATTTTGGGGGAGCATTGTGCAATGCTTAATACTCAACAGACATTGTGGAGCAGTTTTTTGAGGATATCTTCTGCAGTAAGTTAAACCTCGATTTCCAGCTACACTGAACTATAAATTTATCTTAGTTCATCATTTGTTTAAGGGATAACATGGCTTTAACGCGCAGAGAGTTTTATAAATTCGCTCTGGGATCGGTGGTCGGTTTAGCCGTCCTCAGACAATCCCCCTCAGTGCTTGCGGACTCACGTCCACTACAAATCACCTTAAAGCATGGAGCAGGAGATAAAGGGGAAACTCTCGGTGGTCTCCCTCCCGCTAACTCCATGTGTTCGGTCACTGACTTTGATTATCAACTTAAGTATCAGCGCGCTTTCGAAGCGGTGTTGTGCTACATGCCTGCGGTAGCGATTTACAGTTTTCGCCGCGCAGCATTTGAAAATTTGGGGCTAAAGGATAATGACATAATCGCTTACTCAGCCCCGGCAACACCTAAGCTTGAAGCCATTACCGCGAACAGCACTACACCTTACATCACCGCTTTTACCGACTTGCGCAATGGGCCGGTTGTTCTGGAATTACCCGCAGCGGGAAGCGATGGCAGCCTGTACGGGCAGATTGTGGATGCCTGGCAATTCACCATTGCCGACGTTGGCCCGGCGGGGCTTGATAAAGGCAAAGGGGGCAAGTTTTTATTAACTCCGCCAGGCTATAAAGAGGCGGTGCCACCGGGTTATATCCATATCCCGTCGCCTAATTACCGCGTTGCTTTCGCTTTCCGTTCTGTACCTGTTGCAGGCAAAACCTCGCAAGATGCCTACCATTATTCAAAACGCCTGCGGATGTACAATTTATCGCAAGCGGATTCACCGCCCACGCAGCGCTTTGTCGATCCCATCAATGACCGTTACCCGACGCTGCCCTATTACGATGAGCGGCATTTCAAAGATTTGCATGCAATAGCCAGCGTAGAGCCTGTCAGGGAACAGGACAAAATCATGATGGGCATGCTTTCTTCTCTGGGAATTCATCAAGGCGAGGCTTTTAATCCTGACGAGAAAACCACCAAAGCATTACGCCAGGCGGCCATTGATGCCTGGTTTTACCTGCAAAACTGGTTCGATAATATTCCCAAAGACAAGCTGTACTGGCCGGACAGGCATTATGCGTCACTGCTGATGGCCGATAAAAATAAAACATTCACCTTCGTCTACGACGATAAGACCGACATTATTGAACGGGCCGCAGAGTATTTCTGGTGTACTTATATGCCGAAAGAACTGACCGACTCTCCCGCGACGCAATATCTGATGTCGATGGCTGATAATAATGGCAACCTACTCGCGGCGGGTAAGCTATATAAAATTAATATCCCTGCCAAAATACCGGTTAAACAATTCTGGGCATTAACCGTTTATAACCGTGACACCATGTCCTTTATTTACAGCCCATCAGAAAGAACCACCTTGTCGTCGTATGACCTGGAAAAAATGAAAAAAGAAGCCGATGGCAGCGTCGATATTTACGTCGGGCCGCAAGCGCCTCAGGGGCTGGAAAATAACTGGATCCCCACCAGCGGGAAACGTCCATTACCCGCGATGCGTTTTTATGGCCCAACGGAAGAATTAAACAATAAAACTTTTAAGTTGAATGACTTCGAGTTAGTCAGCATGTGATTCATGTGAAAACCAGACATGACCAAACATATTTTCCTGAAAGGAAACACCTATGATTAATCTAAAACCTTTAGCCAAAGCGATACTGTTAACCGGATTGCTTGGTGCCTCTTCGCTCACGCTGGCACAGACTCAGGCGCAGACCTGGCATGATCCATTGCTCACATTGCAGGGCACGCCGGACGTGGTTAACAAAGGCCTTGATGTTGACGGTTACAGCTCGGCAATTTCTGCCTGGAGCTGGGGATACCCGATCGTGCGTATGGAACAAGTAGTGCGTGATTACACCAACGTGCCGTCACCCAAACCGGCAACCAGTTACCGCGCCCCTCTGAACCAGATTGGCTGGGCGACAGAACTGGCGACACCTGACGCAAAAGATATGCCGACCGCCAACAATGACACGCTGTACATGAGCGCCGTCGTGAAGTTGGATGAGCCTTATATTCTCACCGTTCCTGATACGCATGACCGCTATTACGTGGTTGATGTATTCGATATGTGGCAGGAGCTGGAGCACTACATCGGCAGAAGAACCACCGGCACGCAGGCGGGGAAATTCGTCTTAGTCCCACCAGGCTGGAAAGGCGAGCTGCCCGCTGATGCGAAAGTACTGCATGTTTCAACCAACAAAATCTGGCTGTGGGGGCGTTTGCGCGTCAAACAGGGCGAGGACATGGCGCCTCTTCATCAGCTACAAAATGAATTTAAACTCACTTCACTTAGCGGGAAAGTTTATTCCGACACCCTGCCACCGCTGCCTGAATTGAAAAATGATGGCCTCGATTTCTTCCGCCTGTTAGCCGCTGCGCTGAAAGAGAACCCGGTCAAACCTGAGGATAAAGGTTTATTCGGCCAGTTCAGTCGTATTGGCCTGACGGACAGCGGATTTAATCCTGAAGCTGTGCCAAAGGTGATGACTGATGGCGTGAAGCGCGGTCTGGCAGATGCGCCAAACGTAGCGGCTTCAACGTTAACCAGCACCTCTGAAGACCGAAACGGCTGGAGTTACGTGCGGGGGCTGGATTCCTTCGGCTATAACTACCCACTGCGCGCGTTAGTTTCCGGGCCGTACCTTGGTGGACAGGGTGAGAAAGAGGCCGTCTACCCGATCCGCTATAACGACAGCGAGAATCAGCCACTGACCGGAGCTAATGATTACACCATCAAGCTGCCGAGCGAGCCTCCGGTGAACGCCTTCTGGTCAATCACCATGTACGATGCCAAAACCAAAATGCTGGTTAGCAACGAGCTGAATCGCTACAAAGTGGGCACCGACACGGAAGGCCTGGTTAAGGGTTCTGATGGCAGTATTACTGTTTCTCTTAGCCACAAAAAACCTACCGACCCGAACGTAAACTGGTTGCCTGCACCTGAGGGCAACTTCTATCTGCTATTCCGTATGTATCAACCTAAAGACGCGGTCATGAATAATGAATGGAAGCTGCCGCAGGTGACAAAAAGTCAATGATGATAGTTGGTCTTGATGCAGTGTAAATCACTCAGGGACAGGCTGAGAGAGTCGCTGTGTAAGGGTCCGTAATATCTTTAATTACGGACCCTTTGGGCTGACTTGTTTTCGAGTATACAGAGTCTGCCAGCAACAACGCTTTCAGACTGCGCTGAGCATGAAGCGGACATATTCCACTTGCTAAAAGAGTTAAAGAACTAGAGTCGTGCAAACATAATTTATTTGTATCCATAAGTGGCGAAATGTAACTCCTTGGTTATATTTAAAAAATGAAAATGGTCAGCGGACATTTTTATTATTTGAATTAATGAATGATTTCCAGAAGTAATTATTCGGTAAGGCTGAGTAGTTAGAAGATTTTCACATGAGGGGTTCAAATGAGACTTACGTTGATCGTCAAAAGTCTTGCACTGGCAGGGTTACTCTCTTCCAGCGCACTGACACCTTTATTCGCGCAGGAAGCACCAAAAGGTGCCACCGCGTCAACAAAACAAGCTAACGATGCACTTTATAACCAGCTTCCTTTCTCCGATAACACCGATTTCACGAATGCCCACAAAGGCTTTATCGCCGCTTTACCTCAGGACGTGATTAAAGGCGAACAGGGAAATGTTATCTGGAACCCACAACAGTATGCATTTATCAAAGAAGGGGAAAAATCCCCTGACACTGTAAACCCGAGCCTTTGGCGACAGTCTCAGTTGATCAATATCAGCGGTCTGTTTGAAGTGACTGAGGGCGTTTACCAGATCCGTAACCTCGATTTATCCAACATGACCATCATTGAGGGTAAAGAAGGGATCACCGTCGTTGACCCGCTGGTTTCCGCAGAAACCGCAAAAGTCGGCATGGATTTGTACTTCAAAAATCGCGGTAATAAACCTGTTGTCGCCATCATTTATACCCATAGCCACGTTGACCATTATGGCGGCGTGCGTGGTGTGGTAGATGAAGCGGATGTGATATCCGGAAAGGTAAAAGTTTATGCGCCAGCAGGCTTCATGGAAGCAGCGGTCGCGGAAAACATTATGGCCGGTAACGTCATGAGCCGCCGTGCCAGCTATATGTATGGCAACCTTCTGAAACCTGAAGCCACCGGCCAGGTCGGCGCGGGTCTGGGTACTACCACCTCAGCGGGTACCGTGACGCTGATTGCCCCCACCAACATCATTGAAAAAGATGGTCAGAAGGAAGTCATTGATGGTCTGACTTATGACTTCATGCTGGCACCGGGTTCAGAAGCCCCGTCTGAAATGCTGTGGTATATCGAAGAGAAGAAACTCATCGAAGCCGCAGAGGATGTGACTCACACTCTGCACAATACTTACTCCCTGCGCGGTGCGAAAATTCGTGAACCGCTACCATGGTCAAAATACATCAACGAAGCCATCGTGCGTTGGGGTGACAAAGCCGAAATCATTATGGCTCAGCACCACTGGCCGACATGGGGTAACGAAAACGTGGTTGGCCTGCTGAAAAGCCAGCGTGACCTGTATCGTTATATCAACGACCAGACCCTGCGCATGGCCAACGAAGGTCTGACACGCGATGAAATTGCTGCCAACTTCAAACTGCCAGACAGCCTGGCGAAGACCTGGGCTAACCGCGGCTATTACGGCTCCATCAGCCATGACGTGAAAGCAACGTATGTGCTGTATCTCGGCTGGTTCGACGGCAACCCGGCAACGCTTGATGAATTACCGCCGGAAGAAGCGGCTAAGAAATTTGTTGAATACATGGGCGGTGCCGATGCGATTCTTCAGAAAGCGAAAACCGACTTTGACCAGGGTAACTACCGT
The DNA here is from genome assembly GCF_021282405.1 of Buttiauxella cochleicola. Lineage (NCBI taxonomy): Bacteria > Pseudomonadati > Pseudomonadota > Gammaproteobacteria > Enterobacterales > Enterobacteriaceae > Buttiauxella > Buttiauxella cochleicola. The sequence continues at coordinate 276,869 of NZ_JAJSOU010000001.1, read as the reverse complement.
TGGGTTGCTCAGGTAGTGAGTAAAGTGGTGTTTGCCGATCCAAATAACCAGAATGCGCGTAACCTGGAAGCGGACGCACTGGAGCAACTGGGTTACCAGGCTGAGTCTGGCCCATGGCGTAACTTCTACCTGACCGGTGCTCAGGAGTTGCGTAATGGTGTGGTTAAAGGTCCAACCCCAAATACCGCAAGCCCGGATACCGTTCGTGCGATGACACCAGAAATGTTCTTCGATTTCCTGGCGGTACATATCAACGGTGAAAAAGCGGGTAATGCCAAGGCGGTATTTAATATCGACCTGGGCAGCGACGGCGGTAAGTACAAGCTGGAGCTGGAAAACGGCGTGCTAAACCATACGCCAAATGCTGAAGCGAAAGACGCTGATGCCACGATTGCGCTGAACCGTGACACGCTGAATAAAATCATCCTGAAAGAAGAAACCCTGAAGCAGGCTGAAGATAAAGGCGAGGTTAAGGTCACCGGTAATGGTGCGAAGCTCGATGAGATGTTGGGCTATATGGACAAGTTCGAGTTCTGGTTCAATATCGTTACACCATAAATAATTCCCCTGCGGCCTCAGTGCTGCAGGGGATTTTTTTCAGCTAATCCTATGCGTCTTTCATACTCGATTTTGCCTTCAATATTATGCCTTGGTTCCTCTTATGCCTATGCCGCGCAAGACCATGCCCCGGATGCAGCGCAGGCAAATAACCCTCTGGCGAATATGACTGCATTTAATATGCAGAACTATTACATCGGGGATGTGAGCGGTACGGACCAGGATGCCAATCAGTTCTGGTTCCGTTATGCGCAACCTTTTTCATTAGGTGACAGCAAATGGCTGTTGCGTGGTTCATTACCGATTAATACCTACCCTGTTGCACCTACTGGTGGTCATAAAACAGGTTTAGGTGATCTGAATTTATTTGCATCATGGCTTATTGATACCGGCAATCCGGCAGTGAGTTTTGGATGAGTTTTGGTTTCGGTCCGCAAATTACGGCGCCGACAGCAACTGAAGATGCGCTGGGAACTGAGAAATGGTCTGCAGGTCTGGTTAATGTGCTCTTCGATGCCAGTTCGCCAAAATTCCAGTACGGTTATCTGGCCTCATGGCAGCATAGCTTTGCCGGAGAAGACAACCGCAGTGATGTGAATCTGGGCACTTTCCAGCCATTTTTATTCTACCAGTTGGGTGGCGGCACTTACGTATCAGCTGTTACAAACGCGTTAATCTTGTTGATGATCTCTGAGGTATCCATAGAAACGTACTCCATTACACCTAACCAGATAATGTTACTTTTATCAAAACCTTGATAATGAAACTGGTATTTAAGCCCTGGAGCACAGACAAGCAAATCAGCCTTACGGGCAATCAGTACTTCAATATCAGACTCCGTGTCATCTGAGACCGCCTCCCAAAGCAACCCCTTTCTGTCGAGCTCTCTTTGCAACGCTTTGATAAACTTCTCGGTAAGAAAGTAAGGAAAATATCCGCCTTGTAACGGCGAACGACCTAACATTGGGCTTGGGCGATGGATAAAGTAAATCGTTCTGTTGGCCATAAGTCTCCCTGAAAACACGATTCTTTAATGCTGCGGCTTCCATTTTATGAGCTTTGAGATTTTTTTTTCAATATCCAAGTCGCTTTATTGGTTAATTGCAGTTACCTGATAAAGGGCCAGTTAATGTTATGTAACCACTCTTCTCCAGCATAACGCTGACTCCCTTCAACGCTACATTGACAGACAGCTTTTGGCACTCACCAGCCCACCAGGCAGAACCACGTCGTCTATGAGAGACAACTGATTGTTTCCGATTTAAATCGCACAACATGGCTGTTCATATGATCTCATTCAGTCGGGTCAAATAGCCCTTACCTAGTGCTTTCAGCCAGGCCATAACGTCAGCATCAATTCGCATGCGATATATATGAAATCGTTTGAGAAAGGGTAATTCGATGATTTTAATCCATAATAATCAAACTTCAGGTGTACAAAACCTCACCGGTTCAGATATGTTATTCCCTGACACCCACACTATTCAGAGGGCTTCCGATGACCGATTTCGTTTTTTTCAAAAAGGGTAAGCAAATCACCGCACTGGAAAAATCAGATGCTGATGGTGCTGCTCAGCTTGCAAATCAGGGCTATGAAAAACAGTTTGAAGAAATAGACGCGCCCGATCCTGAAAAAGCTCTTCTTCGTTTTGTAGATATCCGAAATGAAGAGGTCGAGACAGAGCATGCATTCACAACAGGTGCCGTATTCAGTGCTATCTGCAGCGTATTTCTTAAATAGCCTTCATCCGGCGGTTTTTCACCTGACGTCGTCATGAGGTTTATTGCCATAAAGCCTCATTTAACGAAACATGAGTTACTAATTGTAGTGTTTTACTAAAAGTGGCCAACGCATTGCTTTAACGTGAGTCCAGGGCGTTAACCCTGGGCACGATGCCGACTGCCAGGAGTTACAGTCCGCTCTGAGCGAAAGATGACTAAATTGTCTAATCACTTATCCAATTCGGTAATTGCCAGCTTAGCAACATTTAGTGCAATTGATGTTGCATCATTACTTTCGAGGGACCATGTTGTTGAAAGCCCACACCATGCAATTATCCATTTGAGAAGACGATCTCTATCCAGATCTGCCGTCTCGGCAACAATACTTAACCGCTGTTTAAATATCGTCGGTACAGTCGCGACACGAGGCACTGGATTACCAAGATCCGGATTAGTGAAAATATTGGCAAAGTCGAATCCCCGTTCCCCTATTAGTCCTTTTGGGTCAATGGCCAACCAGCCAGACGTTTCAAAATCAAGTACGTTACCGTGATGTAAGTCACCATGTAATGCAACCACATCACGTGGAGAAGAAAGCAATTCTTCTGAGATTTCTGCGCAACGTGTCAGGACACCACCATACTTCAGCGCTGCTGGTTTTAGAGGGTAAAACCACTCATGTAGTGATGTAAGCTGGGGTAATGGTTTTTTTGGGAATGTATGAAGCCTGTTCGCAGTAGTACACAAAATACGACAAGCAACATCATCCTGACCTTCTCGTGACATAGCTGACAGTGACGCGGTACCTGTGGCTCTTGAGAGAAGAATGGCTTCATTTTCATGTGCAATAACCTGCGCCGCGCCATTTCCTTCCCACCATGCCATTAGTGCATTGCCGGATTGTTCATCCTTATCATCCGTAACTTTTAACATGGCTTTAATACCATGTGTTGCTGTTTTGACCGGGAGTAACTGTGACGTATGAGTGATGAATGGAGTGCCATCAGGAATGAGATTCCAGCGGTTTAGCCAAGGTTTTAACTTGAACGTATCCATATAACTTTCTTTAGTATCCTAATAATTAAAGCGAGAAACAGGCATGCATTCATGCATTTTAACCCAAAGGTGATGAGCTTTCCTGGATGCTGTTTTAAGGCAACGTCCGCTCACACCCTGTCAACTCAGACCTCAATGGACTCAGATATCTCCAGAGCATCATCTACTTCAATATCCAGATAGCGGACATGGCTGCTCAGGCCAAAAATTTACAAAATTTTGACTTGGCTCAACACTTTTTTACCAACGAAGAGCTATTTATTTGCCGTTAAATCATATCGTCTCAATACAACAAAAAAGGAGGAATGATGATGTTGACCTATGATTGCTACCGTAACGCTATCACAACTGGCAGCCGTGTTATGGTGTTCAATAAAGGTCTGACTGGTGTTATTAAGACCATTCACGGCGAAGGTAAAACAGCCGAACAAATTCGTCGTTCTGAATGTGTTGAAATCGAAGGTTGCGAAGGTGTGTTCTGCCCGATGGAGTTGGTTAGACTTGAACTTCACTGATAGGGCTTATCGAGTCAACACATTGCTTTTACAAATAAGATAACCCTGAAACATATTGTTTAAGGCCACCGAATTGGTGGCCTTTTTTGAATTAGGCAACAGAGCACCGACGTTTTAAATATTCCCTTCTAATCCGGGTGATTTATTGCTTCACCCATACCAATTGATCAACTTTGAATCCCAGGCTGCGCGCAGTGTTCAGGTAATCCTGCTTTACCGCATCCGGAATGGTTGGTGTACGCGACAGTATCCATAGATAGTCACGGTTCGGACCACTCACCAGCGCGTACTGGTACTCATCATCGAGCCTTATCACGTTATAACCGCCGTAGAACGGACCAAAGAATGAAACCTTCAGCGCAGCGGTTGTAGGTGCGCCGGTGAATGAGGCTTTCCCTTCACTCTCATTCCACTTGTTGTTAATCGGATCATACCCACGATTGAGCACGCTAATAGCGCCATCGCTGCGCGTGCCATAGGTGGCAGTGACCTTCTCAAGGCCGCGTTCAAAGCGGTTTTCAAGGCGAGCGACTTCATACCATTTGCCAAGATAGCGGTTGGCATCAAAGTTAGTTATCGGTTGAACGCCTTTCGGTGGCGTGGGAGATTTACAAGCAACCAGTGTCAGTGCGATAGCAACGCCGGTTACAACGGGCCATAGCTTCATAAGACCTCCTTTCATCTGCGCGGTTGGAAGTAAAGTGTAGTGCAAACACCCTGCTCTTCATTCAGGCTGCAAATATTCGTAGTATATTGAGAATATTCTTTGTCATCAGGTGTACCTCATGCCCTATTCCATCGGTGAATTTGCCCGGCTTTGCGGGATAAACGCGACCACACTACGCGCCTGGCAGCGTCGTTACGGTTTAATCAAACCGTTGCGCACCGATGGCGGGCACCGCTTATATAGTGATGACGATGTCCAGCAGGCGCTTAAAATTCTCGACTGGGTGAAAAAGGGAGTCCCCGTCAGTCAGGTGAAGCCCTTATTGGCCCGTCCTGAAGCTCGCCGCACAAACAACTGGCTCACCCTTCAGGAGAGCATGTTGCAGAAGTTGAAAGAGGGAAAGATCGAATCTCTGCGCCAGCAGATTTACGATTCGGGCCGCGAGTATCCGCGCCTGGAAATAGTTACTGAAGTATTACGCCCGCTGCGCAGTAAAGTCTCAGCCAACATCCCCGCAATGATGACGCTGCGCGAAATCCTCGATGGCATCATTATCTCCTACACCTCGTTTTGTCTCGAAGGTGATAAAAAAGCACCTGGAGATAATTACCTCATCACCGGCTGGCACCTTAGCGACCCATGTGAAATCTGGCTCGAAGCACTTAAACGTACGGGCCAAGGGTATCGCATTGATGTGCTCCCCGTGCCGCCTGCCATGCTGGCACCCGAGATCTTCCCTGAGCGAAACTGGCTACTGGTCACCACCGGAAAAGTTACCGCTGCCCGCAAAAAACAGATCGAAATTTGGCAGCAGCAGGTCGTTTCGCTCGACGTCATTCCGCTCTAAAAACCTTTCCCCCACACCCGTTCCCTTTCCATGATGAGCAGCCGTAAAAAGTTGCGTATCTGGCCTGTCTTTATAAAAAGCCCATCAAACCAAGCAAAAGAAGACATTGCTAATCAATTGAAATAATTGATAAATAAAAACACCCTTACCATAAACTTGTACAAACATTAGTGATTGTCTAAGTTTTACTTATACGATTACATCACGTTTTACATCCAGGGTGAGACTCATGAGCACAATGCCATCCGCCATCGATCGATCTTTTGATTACTACACCCCCCTGGATAACCAATCGCCTCTGGCGCTAGCGGCGCTACACGCAAAGAGCATTAAGAGGATTACACCATGAACACTAAACCTATCATTGGGATCAGCGGATGTTTAACCGGCTCGGCAGTCAGATTTGACGGCGGTCATAAGCGTATGGGTTTTGTCATGGACGAGTTATCTCAGTGGGTGACCTGCAAACCCGTCTGCCCCGAGATGGCCATCGGCCTGCCCGTTCCGCGGCCGGCGTTGCGCCTGGTTCAGACTACCGAAGGCGATATCCGGATGCGCTTTAGCCATGCCCCTCACGATGACGTGACCCAGAAAATGGCCAAATTCGCGGACTCCTGGTTACCACAGCAGGCTAATTTGTCCGGCTTTATCGTCTGCGCGAAATCGCCGAGCTGCGGCATGGAGCGGGTAAGGCTGTATGACGAAAAAGGGAATCGTGGACGCAAAGAGGGAGTGGGTCTGTTTACCGGTGCGCTACTGGAAAAATTCCCGTGGCTGCCCGTAGAGGAGGACGGCCGCCTGCATGACGCCGTGCTGCGGGAAAACTTTGTCGAGCGGGTCTTTGCCCTGCACGAATTGAACACTTTACGGGCCAGCGGCCTGACTCGCCGCGCACTTCTGGATTTCCACAGCCGCTACAAACTCCAGTTATTGGCGCACCACCAACCGGGATATCGGGAAATCGGGCCTTTCGTCGCCTCGTTGCACGAGTGGGAAGACCTGGATACTTTCTTCGTTGAATATCGCGAAAAGCTCATGACTATCCTGAAAAACCCCGCGTCACGTAAAAATCACACTAACGTACTCATGCATATTCAGGGCTACTTCCGTAAACAACTGAATACTCGCCAGCGCGGGGAGCTGCGCGACGTGATCCTTCACTACCGTGATGGGCTGTTACCGCTACTCGCCCCACTCACCCTGTTGAATCATTATCTGGGCGAGTACCCAGACAGATACCTGCTGACGCAAAACTACTTTTCCCCCTACCCCGAAAATTTATGTCTGCGTCTGTCGGTTAACTGAGCGCTTAACGCATTCAGACCTGACGGAAAATAGTTAACCTCAAATACTAACCCTTAAGTCAGTATTTGAGGTTCAGCCCGCTTTTCACGCAGTGAAAGAAAATAACTGGTAAAAAAGTGCGCAATCGTGATTGACCTGATTCCATCGACTAATGGCCTGTGAGCATGTCACTGCCTGCCCCTTCTTCAGCATACAGTAAGCCCACTCGCAGCCCCTGCATGGCAAAAGAAAATGCGGTGGCTGAATCTCAACTTTGATTAATGACTGGAGCCATCTATGAAATTAACGCAAATTCGCAATGCGACACTGATGCTGGAATATGCGGGTAACAAATTCTTAATAGACCCGATGTTGGCTGAAAAGGAAGCATGGGATGGATTTGCCGGAAACGCACGACCTCACCTGCGTAACCCTATGGTTTCCTTGCCTGTAGCGATTGAAGATTTGCTGGCCGTTGATGCCGTTATTCTGACGCATACGCATACTGATCACTGGGATGAGGCAGCGCAACAGGCGGTGCCTAAAGACATGCTGATCTACACACAGGATGAGAACGATGCGACCCTGATCCGTTCCCAGGGATTTCTAAATATTCGTGTTTTGAAAGATGAAAATCATTTCGTGGATGGTCTGACTATCTATAAAACTGACGGTCAGCACGGCAGCAACGAATTATATGCAGATGCAGTATTCGGCGATTTACTGGGTGATGCATGTGGGCTGGTCTTTACCCATCATGATGAAAAAACCCTTTATATTGCAGGTGACACCGTCTGGGTTAAGCCATATGTAAGAAGCCTACAGCGCTTCAAGCCAGAAATTGTGGTGCTTAACACCGGCTATGCTGTTAACGATCTTTACGGGCCAATTATAATGGGCAAAGAGGACACTCTGCGCACGCATAAGATGTTGCCAGAGGCGACCATTGTTGCTTCTCATATGGAGTCGGTTAACCATTGCCTTCTCACACGCACGGAGTTACGTGAGTTCACTCGTGAACATGGCATTGAAGATAACGTTCTTATTCCTGAAGACGGTGAGACAATGGCTTTCTGATAAGTGCCTGTGTCTGAAAGATACATCCCGGAACATCACCTGTTATTCTTTAGCCTCTCAAATTCAGTGTGTTAGCAGCTGGTAAACAGTGGCTATCCTTACAATAAGGTTAACTTTATGTCTGCACTGACGGTCGCCGTGATTGCCACGGCAGGCTTCAGCCCGTTTCACTTCTCAGTGCCCTGTATTATTTTCGGACCTTCTATGCCGCAACCGGATTTATTCCGTGTAGAGATCTGTGCCGAAAAACCGGGCATTGTTCTGTCTGATATTGGGTTATCCATCAACGTGGATCATGGTCTTGAGAGGCTTGATGTTGCAGACATTATTATTGTGCCCTACTGGAATAATCCGGATGAATTACCCTCTCCGTTATTGCTGGATAAACTTATCCACGCATGGCAGCGCGGCGCTGAAGTGGTCGGCCTTTGTCTAGGCACATACGTTCTTGCTTACTCTGGTTTGCTAGATGGGCACCGTGCAGCCACGCACTGGGAATATGAAAGGGACTTCATTGAACGTTTTCCTGCGGTGCATCTGGACCGCAACTCGCTGTATACCAGCGATGAACGTCTTATTACCTCTGCCGGTACGGCCGCCGGTATCGACTGTTGTCTGAGCATCATTCGTGATCATTACGGCTCTGCGATTGCCAACCGGGTTGCCAGAAGAATGGTTGTCCCCCCTTACCGGGAAGGTGGTCAGGCTCAGTTTATTGAACGCCCAATCCCGTTGACAACGCGGGACAGCAAAATGAACGAACTGATGGATTATCTGCGCCGCAATCTGGATAAGCCCCACGATCTCGACTCTCTGTCCGGGTTTGTCAGTATGAGTCGACGAACACTAACCCGCCATTTTTTAAAGGCAACCGGGACAACGCTGGGAGAATGGCTGAACGCGGAGCGTCTTCAAAGAAGCCAGGAATTACTGGAAACCACGGATAGCAGCATTGAAACCGTGTCCGACATGGTTGGTTTTCAGTCACCGATATCTTTCCGTCAGAGTTTTAAGGCGAGATTCGGCGTCAGCCCTAGCGAATGGCGCCGCACATTCCGTGGCCCTGCGTCTGTTGATCAGGAAAAGAGTTAAGCCCAGTTTAAGAAATCCGAAAAGAGCGTTATTCAACGACCAATCGCCGTGCCGTGTTGCTACTGGCTGGGTTGTTGCGTTATTGCCAGGTTTATGGCAACTGATTTCGACTGCTGCCCCAGGCTCCTTGCCCCCAGTCTCACCGATATTGAGCTGATTAAGGCGGGCAACTCATAGGGATAAAATTGAGGCTGCATTATTAAGGCACTTTTAGCCGTGTACGTAATGAGTGGTTAAACTTACCCTTTCAATACGAGTAAAAATCCACCTTCGTAGAAGGTGGCATTGCTTTGGCGCCCAATAGGAGCGTGCTAAGCTCCAGACCGTAGGGTCTTCGCTTCACATTCCATTCAGACTTATTTGACTGCCTTTAAGCATTGACTCTAATTTTGGTGCTTGCCCTTAGCAAAGAGATATTTTTCAAATTATTCCTTTCATTTATTGCTGAAAAAAACTCATTTAACTCTTCTCTATTACGCATAAATCGCATCAACCCAAAATCAGGATCATAAAGATAAAGATATTTATCATCAGAACCATAGGCCATGGCATGATCTCTGAGATGGATAGTTCCACAAGGGTATAATGACTTGCCTAATTCCTCGATTATGACGTTTCTGTTCATAGTATAGTCCGAGGGGGATAAGTTAAACCATTTGAAGGTAATAATACTCCCACTGTATTTATTAACTAGCTCTAATGTATCAAATTTATTAATCTCATCATTATTTAAATCATTAACGGTTTTATTTTTTACGTAGTTCTTGTGCATAAGTTCAATTTCGCGGATGTTGAAATGATTAACATCGATCAATTGATTCCTCATGATTTTATCGAGAAAATAAAATGATGCCCCTCGGCAGGATTGAGAAGAGTAGCGTTTTCTGTAACTCGCTCCGTTACCAAAACCATACATCTCTCTATATGTTAGTGAATTCATATAACCTCACAGACTTACATTCATAAATGCCAGCCATATAATGACTGGCATTACCTAAACATTTCTTAATTAATTTAAATTTTAACTTTCTGCAATATAACGAGAGCCGTTAAACTTCCTGGGTATATTCCCTTTTACAATATGATATTCACCAGTGCGCATTTGTTCCTTATACGTTTCTGCACCTTCGCGACTTGCCCAGCGGTGAAAAGCCGTATAGATATAATACCCTCTGGGTGCGCTGACCCAAGAAAAACGAACTCCATTCATCATCATTTTTTTAGCAAAATTATCAATCCATGTCTTTTGACCTAATTCACACGAATGGAATTTGATAACCCCCACCTCTTTCAAACCGTACTGAAGCAATCTCTCAACCAGTTTATTTTGCTTTATTTCCTCCAGACCATCAGAAGATGCATGGGAAACGATGATTAACTTATCGGATAATGTTAAATCACTCAGTAAGGTTTTCATTTCCACTGACTCTGGTTCAGGGATAATGCATACAGGATTTTTGTAGGCTGAATCCATAAATTTTTTCTGATATTTTGTATCAGGAGCCGAGTAATCGTAGGCGTATACGACCCTTGTTTTCCCATATTTCCATTTTGCACTTGGATGTAAATATCCGGCCACTTTAGAAAGTCGACTAGTAAAGGACATAAAACCTCTTAAGTTTAGTTATGTATCAAGAAAGACAAAAGCAATGAACAAAATAATTAGTTCATTACATGACAAACAACATGAAATATAATCTTATCTAGAAAGATATTTAGTTATAAAATCAATATTCCGTTAATACCTCATGACGTAAAAATTCGTTAAACCGGCTCTTAATTTCATCATTTAAAGTATTATCCTTAATCCCTGACGCACGCTGCTGCTCACGTTCTAACAGTAATACACTTACCGGCGTTTCCATGTTTTGTAGTGCCTGTTTCATTTCGTAGATTTCAGTTTTTAATTCAGAAATGGTGATATGGCTGCGCTGTTTCTTTTCCGATTCCAGTAGACGTTGCTCTAAAGCAACGAGTCGTCGCTGCACTTCAAACCAGCCTTCAGCTCGCTTAAGGTTTTCTGAGTTTTTCTCAAGCATGGCTTTCCAGTGGGTCGATGCAGGATTTCCAGGAGCCGCCGCCTCCAGACGCTTTGCAAGATTGTTCCCCTGCGCCAGCAGCCAGGTGGCAGGCATTTGTCCCAGCGCCTGAAGATTGTCGTCGATTTTCCGGAACTGCTCCTCGCTCAGCTTCTCAGCAGCCAGGTCAGGTACATTGAACAACTGCTCAACTTGCTTAAGCGCGCTAAAAGGAGCCAACACCGCAGGTTGTGCGACCAGATGCTGGAATAGCCACAACCCACCGGCCGGGATAGTGATAAGCAACGTTGCTGCCAACGCACCTGCAGCAAGCCAGTGCCAACGGCGGTCAGGAATATCGTTAACCAACACGGGTGTGGGTTCTTCAGGAACAGAAACGTCAGCCACTGGTTCAATGGGTAGCACGACCGTAGGGGTTTTACACACCAGTTGAATTTGCTGCGCCGGGTCGACATCCAGAACAATGTTTTGCGAAGTACGGGAGCGCACCTGCAAGAAATAACAGAGGTTGTTCAGCATATCTGCACCTCTCACCTGCAGCTTCTGCGCCTGCCGACCAATAATCTCCAGCGCGGACTCCGCGCGTGACAGCGACTGAGCATCATCTGTCGACTGCGCCTGGGTGTACATCGGCGTAATGACATTGCCGGTAAACCACTCCAGCGCGTAACGACGCAGACCCAGATCGGCAACTTCGCTGCCGTGACGCTCGCCGAAGCTCAATGCCGACGCCAGTAGCTCCAATGATTTGGCCAGGCCAGACCAACCCGCAAGGCGCATCTGGATCAAACAGAACCATGCCCCCGTGTGCAAATCGTAACCATGACGCAGGAAGATACGTTGGCAAAGTTTATCCAGTTCAATCCAGTTCAACGATGCATTTGGCGTACGCTGTAGTTTGCTAATTTCGCTACTGAGCAATAAAAATGCCTTGCTGTGCTTTGGCACGCCTGGATTAAACTTCACCTCACTGAGCGTCTTTAATTTCTCACTCACGCCCCGTCCTTAATGGCCTTCCTGGCCAGCGCAATTTGCCCCTTGCTGACCGTCAACGTCAGCTTCTGGTCAATAACACCCGAATTATCCAACAAGATATCTGCCAGCAACGGCATCAGCATCTTATTGATCACCGCATCAATATCACGGGCACCGCTCTGAGCGACCAGACAATGCTCAGCGATAAATGCCACCACTTTGGGCTGGTACTTCAACTGACTTTCACCGTTTGCTGCAGCCACACGCTTACCCACTTTATCGAGCTTGAGGCGAATGATTTGTTGCAGACTTTCACCCTGAATCGGCAGATAAGGAATAAGCTGAACTCGGCCCATCAGCGCCGGGCGGAAAACGCGCTCAAACTCTGGACGGATCAGCGCACACAGCGCTTCACTGGTCATTTCTTTTTGCTCGCAGGCCGTCATAATTTGCTCGGATGCCAGATTACTGGTCAAAATAATCAACGTATTACGGAAATTAACCTGCTGCCCCTCGGCATCTTCCATCCAGCCTTTATCGAATACCTGATAGAACAGTTCCATCACGTCCGGGTGAGCTTTTTCGACTTCGTCGAGTAGCACCACGCTATGCGGATTACGGCGCACGGCTTCGGTCAACACACCGCCCTGCCCATAACCCACGTATCCCGGTGGGGAACCTTTCAGACCAGAAACAGAATGTGCTTCCTGGTATTCAGACATATTGATGGTGATTAAGCCGCGTTCGCCGCCATACATCAGCTCTGCGAGGGTTAAAGCTGTTTCGGTTTTCCCCACGCCACTTGGCCCCGCCAGCATAAACACGCCGGTCGGTTTTACCGGATCGTTAATACCAGCCTGAGCAATGCGAATCTGCTGTGCAATAGCGTTTAGGGCCGCGTCCTGACCGATGACCCGTTGTTGCAGGCGTTTTGGCAGCTCATTAATGCGTTCGGATGATTTTTCCAGCATGCGGCCCAGCGGTATGCCGGTCCAGCCCGCGACCACATCCGCCACGCAAACATCATCAACACAATCAAACACCAGCGCATATCGGCGGTGAGATTCTTTCAGTTCCTCACGTAACTCAGTGAGCCGCTGTTCGTCCGTGCAACTCTGAATGTCATTGACTAAAAGGCGCTGTTGCTGCCAGACAGGTTGTAATTCAGCCAGGTTTGCGCTCAGTTCAGACTCGCGCTGGGCTATCCATGCCAGCCGAGGCTGATGTTTGCCCTCAGCCAGTAAACAATCACGCTCGCAGCGCAGGTTATTTAACAGCGCGTGGAGATCTTCAATCTCTTTAGGTTGATGGCACTGGGAAACTGCAACGCGTGCGCAGGCTGTATCTAGCAAAGACACGGACTTATCCGGCAACTGACGGCCAACAATGTAACGCGATGAAAGCTGAACAGCCGCGGTCAGCGCGCTATTCATAATTTGTACTTTATGATGGCGAGCCATCACGGGAGCCATAGACCGTAGCATCGCTGTCGCCATCTCCTCATCAGGTTCCGCGACCTTGACGACCTGGAAGCGCCGGGCCAAAGCGGCATCTTTTTCGAAGTATTTCTTGTACTCAGCCCAGGTCGTGGCGGCAATAACGCGGACTTCTCCACGTGCCAGTGCCGGTTTGAGCAGATTGGCCGCATCGTTCTGGCCCGCCGTGCCGCCAGCCCCAATCAAGGTGTGGGCTTCATCGATAAACAGGAGGATCGGCTGCGGATGTTGCTTGACCTCTTTAAGTAACTTCTGCAAACGATTTTCAAATTCGCCTTTTACACTCGCACCGGCTTGTAGCAGCCCCATATCCAGGGTGAATACTTCAAGCGTCTTTAATGCATCAGGCACGCTGCCCGCGACAATGCGCTGGGCCAGACCCTCTGCCAGTGCGGTTTTTCCGACACCCGGCTCTCCGGTGAGTACTGGATTGTTCTGACGCCGACGCAACAGAATATCTATCGTCTGGCGGATTTCGACTTCACGTCCCAGTACCGGGTCTAGTTGTCCGGTGCGCGCTTGCTCCGTCAAATTATGCGTATATTTTGCCAGTGCACTATTTTCGTTGAGTGGCGACCCACTTTCCGGGCGGGCTTCAGATGGCCTGTCACTCGCTGCACTTTTGAGCAGGGAATCAGCCTCATTGGTATCGCATTCAAGCGCCTGTTGAACTTTCACCGGCAGTTTTTGTTGCAGGCCCTTTTCGTCCGTTAGCAGACAGGCAAACAAAGCACTACTGGCAATATTCTTTTGTTGCCAGTTCACGCTGGCGTGGAGCCACGCAGCTTCAATAAACTGCGTTAAAGACTCGGACAGCACCGGCCCGCGAGTATTGCCGGTGCGGAAACTGTCCAAAGCCTTTTGCAGAGCGCTAACCAACTGGTCTCCATGGAGCCCGGTATTCAGGCACAGTCCTTCAACCAGGTCTGCATGATTGCTGACTAACGCCAGCAACAGGTGCTCAACATCAACTTCGTGATGCGTTCGGGCAACAGCAAGCCCAATCGCTTTATCAAGCGAGCTTCGGGCGTCAGCGCGTAGAAGATGAAGAATACTTTTTAAATAATTGCTCATGATTTCACTTACTCCTTAATTGACGCACATGGCGACCGAGGTCGGTAACGTGGCGAGTTTTCCCTGGAAATAGCCTGGCTGCTGGCGACTGCGCTGACGCTCTAACTGCTCTTCTCGCAACGCTTTCAGCGTTTCGACTTCGTCATTTAAGCTTTTCCACTGTTGCCAGTGCGCCTGAACCGTCTGTTGACCGCGCAGACCGAAACGCACCAGCACTTTTTCAATTGCCAGATCTTTTAATGACTGAACGCCCGCAGGCTCAAATTCATCAAGCGCAAAAGCACGCTCTCCCTGGTCGAAATCTGCCAGGAAATCGGTCCATGCGCTGTCGCCGAAATAGCGGTGTTTAATGTCCGCCCCGGGGAATTTCACGGTCAGCGTCACGGCGTTGCATTGATTTGGCGACCAGTTAAAACGCGCTTCTTCACGCAAATTGCCGCTATCAAGTTGCGAGGAACCCGTTGCGCAGTGCAGGTCCAGTCGGGTACCGACAGGCATCAGGCGCGCCCCGCCAGGGATAGTGGCCGGTAAGCTTGCAACTTCAACGGTCAGCGCTTTTTTCTCAAGTGACGCAAGCTGTGTTTCGCGCAAAGAAATCTGTTCTTCGAGACGACTTATTTCATCGTGGCTGCGGGTTTGCTCGCGCTCTGGCATCAGCGCCAGGTCATCGGGCTCCACCACATAATTGACGACCTGCATAAAGTCAGAGGTAAAGGGAATGCTGTGCCCATGGAAGTCGCCCGCACGCAGCCCCATCGCGGTAGCCTTCATCACGTTGATTGCCGACTCCTGAAGGAAGTCAGAAACATATCGCCAGGCTTTTTCTTGCTGCTGTTTTGGATCGCGCTGCTCGGCGCGGTTGCCCAATGGCTGTAGCACCTTGCTTTGCCAGTTTTCTTCAATCCAGCATGCAGAAGTGGCCATCGCATTGGCGGTCAGGGTATTAAGCTGACTCTCCAGCAGAGCCCAAACAGCGCCACGACCGATGTTATTTTCAGGCAGTTCCATCTGTTTACGCAGTTGGGTATAGGTCAGCCAAAGCGTATTTAGCGGGTTAGGTTTTCCCACCACACCCGTGTTAAACAGCCCTAGAGTCAATGCGGGTGAATGGCCATGTGTTGCAATCGCCTGATTAACGGATTCTTCCACAGCGCCTCGCCATTGTTGCCAACTGGCAACATCGCCACTATTCACCACGGGCATAGTGGCGTCACCGCGCACCATGCGTCGAAGCGCTGAACGCAGGCTTTTCTCTTTATCATCCAGGGATTCCAGCCATGAAAATCTGCCAGGAAAGCGTTGGAGAACGTTGATGCGGCGCATTTCTGCCAGCCACGGATATGCTTCCCCGTCACGGACATCGGCAAGTTCGCGTTGGGCACGACGCATAAATTCAGCGACAGGATCCTGACCCTTGGCTATCGCCATCAGTTGAGCCGAGGTGGCTTTTTGGCCAGGTAATAGCGCCTCCTGGCGAGCCATCACCAGTAAAAATGCCAACCATGCATCTTGCTTTAAGCCCGACCATTGTTCCCAAAAGGCGCTAAAAACGGGCAGCGTTTGCTCTTCACCACTGGCCTGCTGGATAAGTGCAATATGTTGCGTAATGACACGTTGCCCTTCTTCGAGCCAGATGCCGGACAATGCTTTATTGCTGTCAGAATGGGGCCAGAAGTGAGTCAGGCTCAGGCTATTTAGCTGGCTGTCGTCGGCGATTAACCAACGCCATTTTGGATCGCTGTTCACGAGTTCTTTAAGAATGAGCTGCATCGCGGCAATGCCACTGGTCTTATTGCCATAGCGAAGGATCGCGCGCTCAAGCACCAGTTGCTCTTTTTCGCTCAAGTTCTCGGGAGCGGAGATCAATCGTAGTGCATCCGGGGTTCTCGGCAGATCGACAAGTTTTTCCACCGCCAGGCCTTTTAACATTTCGTGACGCGTCAAAATGCTTTGCGCCAAGGCCAGAATCATCTGGCGCTGCTGCTGAGGCTCAACGCCATAAAACTCGCGACGATAAGCCTTCAGTTGGCCATAGATATCATTGACCTGACCGTTATGGTTCACAGCAATCTCAGTTTCCAGTGCGGTATGGCGCTGGCGTAGCAGAGGAATAAACGGGGTATAACGCAACGGACTGGACATCCACTTTTCGTTATATTCAACGCCCTGGGCCAACATAGGGAGTGTATTACCCTTCACCGGAACCATTAGCTGACGAGTTTCCCAGGCGCTGAACAGCAAGGCACATGTCAGTACGCCGGTCAGCGCGGGGATTGCCCATTTGTCCAGCCACTGCTGACGTTTGCCAAACGCCTCCGGGACACGGGTTGTGCTGTTTTCAGGCAGTACCTGCGAGAGCAATTCCTGGACAAAAAGCGCATCGCGAGTCTGATGTTGTTGTGGACGCTCAACACTTGCCGTCAGCCAGATACCCGCCAACGAACCACTGGCGAAGTAGGCATCAGGCTCACAGAGCGCAGCAACATAGTGATGTAACGGCCCCTGTAACAATGAAAGGTTATGGGAAAAGTTCAGCATTGCGCCCAGGCTGGCATCTGGCAATGCGCCCGTCATCATGCTTAAACGACTCATATCGATCCCCTGCTTCAGTGAAGCAAACATCGGGTCCAACAGGGTCATGTCCTGTCTGTCGGCAACGGGCGCTTTACGCCAGCTATAGCCCAGCGCCTGTTGGCGTTGCTGCTCAGACAATTTGTTCGCCCACAGCGTAAAACCATCAAGCTTGTCGCACTCGGTCAGCACCACATAAATCGGGAGTCTGCGGCGAACAGATCTCATCACCGGTTCAAGTTGAGTGCGCAACTGGCGCGCCTGCTGATGGAGTTCAAGCACCGATTTTGTTTGCAGGTCGCGACAGGAGACGCACACCACCACGCCTGCCGGTGCGGTTATTTTTCCACACCAGTTAGCCAGTTTGAGCCAGGCCGCTTTCGCAGCTGGTTTCCCGTGCAGGAAATAGCTAGAGATATCAAGGAAGCCTCCCGTTTTAAAGAACCACCAGCGCAGGGTTCTCGTTGGCACAACCTGCTCATTTTCAGGTTGATGCGACATAATTGGCAGCCTTGCCGATGCCATTAATGTCGTTTTACCGCAGCGTTCACCCATTAATAAAAACCACGGCACGCTACGACGTTTGCGGCTAATACGTTTAATTACCGCAGAACCACTTCGCCAGTGCTCATATAACACCTGTTCCAGGCGCGAAAATTGTAGCGGCGCATAAAAACGACTCAGATTTCTTTTTTTCCATAATAAAGCAACACCCGACCAGGCCGCGCGGAAAATTAACAATATAAGCAACTGCGCAAGCCATAAAATTATCGCCAGATAAAGAGACTCATCTAACCATATTGTTATGACCACAGAGATTAATAATATTATGCAGAGCAGCATCGCCCACCCTGCAAAAGAGAGTAATTTCTTTAACATAATTCACTCAGACTAAGGTAAGCAGCATTCCACTTAATACGCCATATCCAATAGCGAGGAGCCATAACATGGAATACTTGCTATTAACCATACGAGATAATATCCCGCTTGCTTTTTTTGAAGCCGAATAACAAAGCGGAGTTATCTCGCCATCATTTGGCCATTCATGCCAGGGGTTGGGCAAACTCTGGCGCTCAGTTTCAATTTTCTTAATGAGTTCACTGCTATCCTGATAATGGTATTTCCCATGAAACCCCATGAGTAAACAATGTAAATAGACCATGCGCAGCGCAGTATTTTCACTGTCAATATTATCGAGACGAGTAAAGAACTCCTCACCGCCTATAACCGTGTTGAAATAATGCATCTGCAATAACTCATTGCGCCATCCCTGCTTAACAGGAAGATCTGAGCGCAATATCACTTCATCAAACCAGACGGCCATAGCAAATAATGCATCGTCAGCATCGGTTTCTGGAATCGCTAATTGTCGGGACGCATGAATGGCTTGTTGAAATGTCTCCAGCGTTTTCTGACGAAAACTATCATCATCTAAAGGTTGCACATCCTGATGTGATAATTCGCTTACCAGCTTTAAAACCGGCAGGTAGCAATCCACTAAATACATCATGGTGCCCCCATATACAGCAGTTGAACCTGCAAATCATCCGGCGCCTGAGTCCAGAAGAATCCAGCCTGGCGATCACGTTCGATTTTCTGCCACAGTTCGCTGCTTTGATCGATCTGCAAATAGCGCGAGTCGCTGCGTTTTGGCACACCCCGTGGCGGCTGGCTGCACAACTGAAGCGGCACGCCAGGAAGCGCGTGCTGAATAATGGCATCCAGCGCCTGCCGGGAAGCCAGTTTCATACTTTGCACAGCGTTGCTCAAGGTGCTCATTTTGCAAAATTGCGCAGAACGCACCAACAGGTAAATTGTGCCCGCCAGCTCCGCTTGCGGCCTGTCAACTTCGGCACTGTAGACATCATGCTCGTCACGTTGCAGCGTAACGTAAGTGTTCTCTTCCAGCACCAGGCTGTTCAAGAGTGCGAGAAGCACACGCCTTGCACTGTCAAAACAGACTATCAGGTTGTGGTGATCGTACGGCAGCAAAGCATCATCGCCATGGCTCCACTCGCCGCTGAAATTACAGTCATCGTTAAAAGATGAAAGCTCACCAATAAGCTGGCTAAGCTGGGCATACATCATCCATGGATGCAGTTGTGGAGCATTGCGGTACAGCGTCAGCAGCGGCAGAGCACGGTTGAGTGAACGCATCGCCAGCAGCTGAATCACCGACTCTGTATTTTCGTCGCTGTTCACCAACCTTTCTGAGCGTTTGTACTCTTCCAACATCCGCGCACGGCTACTCAACTCGTAATAAATATGATCGATTAGCTTCGTTAAGCTTGTGCAACCTTTAAGGCTGATGGACGCCGGAGCAAAACTGTGGTCGGCCACCACGTTCTGGCCGTCAAAGCGAAAACGAGCTAATGGGAAGCAGGCGTAATCTACCGCTTCGGTCTGCTCTTCATCCCACATCAGGCGCAGGTTATACGTCACGTGGGGTACCGAGGTTTCTGGTCCCTGGTGATAGACATCTTTCATCACGTGCTCATCGCGACTGTTTATCCAGCGCGTAACTGCGTGCTGCTGTTCGTCTTCGACCATGCTGACATTTTGTCGCTGCGGATCAAACTTGCGCAGCGCAAGCCATAACGTGAAAGGACGATCACGATGTTTCCAGGCGTTGCGGAAATTACGCTTCTCTATCTGGCAATTGCCCGGATATTCGAGATACAAACCCTCAGGCAGCAACAGTCGCAGCTTGCTGATGTCAGCAGTAAAGTCGATCAACGCCTCTTCATTGAGCTGGTAATCCAAAACGCCGTAATTCCATGGTTGGGCCAGTTGATGATGGCGACTGTGGATCCAGTTCTGATGCAGATCGGCGGACTGAAAGTGCTGAGGCTGTAGATAAAGCCCTGAGTACCAGTAAATGGCTTGTTGTTCAGGTAACATCTTATTTTGCCTCCTGGCTTTCTGAGGCTGGCTTATACAGGTTATCTGCACCGCTGATACTTACGATTCGGCTTTTTCCCAAGGTCAATGACACCTGCAAAGGCGCCAGTTGGGCGTCCCACTCGCTGCTCCACCAGTTTTTTTTGTGAGCGGTCTCAGGCACGGCAAAACGGGTGATATGCCCTTCACCTGGGGACGGGTAATAGCCGGCCACCACCGCCACCTGGCGAACATTCTCCGCACGGTCAATGTGCAAAGTATGCTGCTGGCCTGGCATCAACATATAGCGATCAACTTTCAGAACCTTATCGTTTGCCGAAGCGCCGTTGAACAACGCGTGCAGTTCGGACTTATTCTTCAGGACATCTTCCAGTTGGCTTTTATTGCCTCCCTGAATCACCAAAACCTGAACGCTGTTCGACATCTCTTTCCAACTGTTCAAACCCGGCTCTGCGGTCAGCTGAATATTGACGGCTCCTTCTGCATAAGGCGCTGAGATGTTATCCAGCGCTAACTGGCGCTGGCCGCTATCGTGGCTACAACTGGCAATAAAAGGCATAAAGAACGCCAGCAATAAATACAAATGACTGTTTTTATTCATTTTGCGGGTCCATTTAACACAAAATTAATCTCGGCAAGGCTTCGCTCATCCCCCACCATTTCCTCAAGCCATTCAGCAAGTTGCATGTTGGCCCAGCGCGCCGCTCGTTCCATTAACATCGGTACCGGACTTGAAGGTTCGGTCTGGCGGAAATAGTGCGCAATGGTCAGCATCTGAGTGATAGCCAGATCGCGTGACATCACTTGCTGCGTTTGCGACGTTTGCGTTGATTTCCCCTCAGCTTGAGTCACGACATCGGGGTCGAGTACGTTCAGCATCATGATCTCGTCCTGCTGCGAGCTGCTACAGCATTGGTTAATACGAACAAAAAAGTCATTCAGGTCGGTTAACTGCTCGTCGGTCTGGCGTAATACACTCCCTTCGCTCTGGGGATTGTGCCAGGCATAATCTTTATCAAGCTGGCCGATAAGCTGCTGAGCTTTATCAATTTGCCAGGCCACCGTTGCCACGCGCGCGGCATCCAGCTTTCCCGCCCATAGCGTAAAGCTGCCCATGCTGTAATCTTCTGCTGGCTGATCCTGGTCGCCCTTTTTACCGTGATGCTCAAAGCTGAGCACCTTTTGCCACCACGCCAGCGAACTTTGCTCATCCCCGAGCATCGGCTTTAACGCCAGCTGCAGGCTGATATCCCGGTCCAGACGGTTGAGCATGCCGTAACGATAGCTCGAGCCGTCTTCATCCAACGCCGGCCAGCAATCGTTCCACCAGTTGCTGATAAAGTGATCGAGTAACTCCAGACCCGCGACCAGTCCCTCAGTCTGATAAAGCTGAGTCCATGCCTCCACCAGCCAGCAAGTGACTTGCAGATCTTTACTATGCTGAACCAGCACCTCTTCACTGAGCTTGGCCACCAGCATCCAGTCTGCTTTACGCGGGGTGGTAGACCATTCGTCCTGAGGCAAATAATCCGGGTCGCTTTCGCGTGCCTGACGGATTCGCTCAAAAATCGGTTCGTATTCGATGTTGCAGCCAGCCGGATTCGCGGTGGAAATCGGTTGTAGCAGTGCTTCGATGTTGAAATTTCTTACGGTTGTCATTTTCTATCTATCCAATTAAAACCTTCGGGAAACCAGCGACAATCTTCCCGCCATGGGCACAGAGGTCGCCTACGCGTGCGGCTGGTTTTCCGCCAATTTTCACTTTACTACTGCCCTTTTTGATGGAGTCTGGTGGCCCATTACACACCGCAACATCCCCTTCGGTAGCGGCAGTCATCCCCCCAATCTTCACTTTGGCAATGCCCGGTCCTTGAATCGGCCCACCCACATGGGGCACCGGCACGGTACCGGGGATCACCATCGGACAGACGTGCATATCGTTGACTCGCGCTGCGGGTTGTTTCATAACGTTTATCCCTGTTAACCCAATTCGATCTGGCTACCATCGATGGCCACTTTTCCGGAGCCTTTGATATTGACCTCTGCGGCTTTCATCGCCATAGGTCCCTTACTTTCGAAGGTAATTTCCGCGCCGTTGATCGTGATCCCATCAGTAGTGATAGCAATCTCGTTTTTACCGACCTTGAAAATGATTTTTTCTTTGGACTCGATAACGCAGGCTTTATCGGTGGTTAGTTGGCTCCCACCACCCTTCACGGTGGTGGTTTGATCGCCCTTCTTAAGCTCAATAGTTTGATTGCCTTTTTGCAGCGTCAGGCCGTAATTACCTTCATCCAGAATGATGCTGTAATTCCCCTTTTGCAGTGACTGCGCCTGATTACCGTCTTCAAGAACGAGGTCGCTATTGCCTTTTTTTAGCGTCAGATGGTCGTTACCTTCCGTAATTTCGCTGGTGCGATTCGCACCAATGGTGATTTGCGCTTCGTTGAGAACCGTCAACAACAGGTCTTTTTGCGACCCGACGATCAACTTTTCTTCGTCTTTTTTATCGTCAAACACCAGGCGGTGACCGTCCGTGACTTCGCCGTCCTGGGTGCTGCGGGAAACAAAGCCAGACTGTGTTTTTTCATCTGGCAGCGCGATCGGCTGCGGGTTCTCATCGCTGTAGACCGATCCGGTGACCACTGGATGATCGGGATGGCCTTGAATGAAACTCACCAATACTTCGCTACCAATACGCGGTAAAAATAGTGCGCCAAAGTTGCCACCCGCCCAGGGCTGTGACACACGTATCCAGCAGGAGCTGCTATCGTCCTGCTTGTTTTCCAAATCCCATGGGAACTGGATTTTGATACGACCAAACTCGTCGGTATGAATTTCTTCAGAATCAGGCCCTACGACGGTTGCCGTCAGCATGCCGGCAATGCTCGGCACAGGTGTTACACACTCCGGACGGAAAGGTTGACTCTGCGGCCAACACTCCACCGAGCAGCTATAGCTGTCCGTCGTAAGCAGGTTATTGCTGGCAGTAAATGACAGTTTATTAATGGCGTATCGTGCGCTGGCCGTCGGGTGGTCAGTCAATTCAAAGCTTTCACCCGCGCTTAAAAAGAAGGCATTCATCTCACCACTAAAGCGCTGGCTACCCAGTTCGTTGCACTGAAGACGCAGTTCGCTGTATTGCCCCTGGCGTTCGCTGTTCTTCTCGCCATTGGCATCCAGATGATGTAGCTGTGCCACGCTGGCATGACCAAAATCATTGAGGTCTGCCGCATTACTGGCGATAAGTTGACTCTTCACCGCCCAGCCCAACACGCCGACATGCTCCTGTGTGCCGCTAAGCGGGTGAAAAGGCAGGGACGGGACTTTCGCGTCATTCCAGGCTTTATCGTGGTCGGCTAATACCAGTTCATGCTTGTCTTCGCCGTGAGTGAAGAAGTAGCCGATCCCCGCGTTTTCCAACAGTCGAGAGATAAAATCGAAATCAGTTTCACGATACTGAATGAAGTACTCCTGCTCGGCGTATTCAGCGCTCAGGCTCAGTTTTACGTCATTGATGTCATGTTCTTTCAACAGCGCCACGACTAAATCCGGCACCGTGGTGCGCTGAAATACCCGTAGGTTTTTACGCAGCCGCGTCAGCACCAAACGAGGTTCAATCACCGCATGGAAATATCCCAGCCCATTACGGTCGTATAAGTGCTGTAATTGCGTGACCACGCCTTGTACAAAGCGCTGTTGCTCAGCGTCACCTATCCGGCAGGCCACTTCTTCACCTAAGCGAGTATTCGCATCAACCCCTTCAGCCGTTGTGAATTGGGCATTCCAGTAATAAGGCGATGAAATAGCCTCTTCACCTTTAAGGGATAACAACACCCACTCTTTCGCGCAGTCACCTACCCACCCGATAAAGCGGCTATCCTGTTTCATTAATACTGACATTCAGTTAACTCCTTTGGTAAACGCAACACCCGCACCGGCTGCGACAGATCGTCACCCAAACGGGCATCTCGACCCAATTGACTTCCTGTCAACGTATTCAACGGCGAAGTCGTATTCTCAATCTGCAACTCAATAGTGAATTCAAGCCCCAATCCGAGGTAATCACGCAGCAAGCGAGACAGGCGGATAAATCCTTTTTCACCAGGGAAAAAGCTCAGTGCCTGGCACTGGCTAATCGGCCCTATCGTCACCAGGAATGCGCTCTGATGCTCCCAGCGCAGCCGACCCAACATGGGGGAATTTCCCAGTTGCTGCTCGTTGTTTCCCAGTTGGCAACACCAACGCTCATCGGTAGGTAGCCAGTGGCGGCTAAAGGGTGTGATGCTGGTCGTCACTGCAAGCGCATGCCCTAACAGAGTTTCCAGATTGACCATCGAGCGCACTGCCGGGGCGAGTAATGACGCGTAGCGACCATCGGCAAGTTCAGAAGGCTCATTAAGCACACCGCTCAGCGCCCGTGTTGCCTGCGACAAAGGCATCTCTTCACGCAGCTCAGCTCGTGCGTAGTAATGGTATTTTTCCCATGCTAAATAACGCAGACACTGCATGCGATGGGTGAAAATATCGAAAAAGGCTTTTCCCGCACGGTCGCCATAGCGGTAGTAGCGTTCAACCAGCCATTCGGTATACACCGTGGGTAACGCGCCCAGCGCCCCGGTTAAGCCCTGCGACCAGACTTCTAGCTGCCAGCGGCCATCGGCGGTTCGGGATATCTCCCCCACCTCACCTTTTGGTGCATCCAGCGACATAGGCGAGACAAAACGGATGGCATCATCCAAGAGTTGCTCCTTGTCACCTTCTTGCTGACGGGACACCGCCTGTAACAGCAGACGAACCTGTTGATAAAAGCTCAGGCGATTACCACGGCGGCTTAAATCCATGACAACCTCCCGGCTCGAATAGGCCATATCCGGCAAGACTCAGGGTCACCACCTATCTGCGTCACCAACCGCGAAAAACTATTTACCGGCGCATAGAGTCCGAGGAGACGATCGAGGAAACGGCAGAGTAAAAAATATTCGCTTTCGTACTGTGCTTCTGCCGTAAACGTCAGGTTAATTTCCACGCCACGGGCTAACGAATGCGGATCGCCTGCCACTAAACGGGTATTGACTGGCTTCACGTTCAGCGATGCGATCATCGTCACCAGCCGGTTTATCGCGCTGTTGTTAGTAAAGTTGTACAACGCGAGCGTTTCTTTGAGTACCTGACAACCCTGAGGGCCGCTGAGCAGGACGTGATTAAGTGTTAGCTGCGAGATAAGTCGCCAGCGCGACGGCGTGTTTCCCGGCGGAGACTGGGGTTCGCTGGGGCGAGTCAATGCGTTAATCGTTACACCAGCAAGGGGTAAATCAGCCTCAAAATCGCCCTGCGGATTGCCGTTTGCCATGCGAGTAGGAATGCTGCCGTTGTGACAGGTCACTTCCAGCAAGGCCACGTCACCTTCCGGTTGCAGGTTATCGCCCTGGCGGTCGGCAAAGGCGAGCACACACTGCTTGCGTGGCTTTCCGTTGACGATGGCATCGCGCTGCAACTGTTGCCAGAGCAAGCCGTTTTGCGCATCAATTCCCGCTTCATCCAGGCCCAGTAACGAATAGACATGCAGTGACTCGGTTTGATTATCCCGGGTACGCTGGAGCTTGACCTGATTAATAGACCAGACTTCTACCCCCTGCTGCCCGCGTACATCGGCAATAACCGGATACTCAGCAATCTCAGGGCTCAGATTGAGGGGCTCGGCACGCTGGGTGTACAAATTAATGGCCGGCGTACAGTTCAGGCGGAAACAACTGGTGTTGATCATTGCCGCCTGACTGTCGAGCTGACGGGCAAGTGCACAACGGTTAAACACGATTTTGTAGCTAAACTGGCTCCCTGCGGCGGCGGAAAAATTCTCCGGCAATGGCAAGTCGATAAAGTGAAACTTCTGCGGGAACAATAAATAGTCGTGCATCAGACTGTGCGTCGCCGCGACGCGTGCATCACGGTTATATAACGCTTCACCTGCAGCAAAACCCACCTCGCCAATCATTCTCACGGGTAAGTCGCTCTGTTGCTGATCCTGAATCACAGCCAGTTGGTTCACTTCCGAGCTTATAAGCGCATAAAGCATGTTTACCAGGTTAGCGCTGCCATGCAGATGCAAACGTAGCCGGCTGTCTTCGACCTTTGCTCCCGGCCAAACGGAGAAATGTAACTGCAGACACCAGTACATCTGATTGCTGTCCAGCGCCAGGTCCACGTTATCCAGAGACGCCGGCCAAAGGCTAAGCGGATAAAGGGTTTCAAAGCGACAGGGCTGACCATCAATCGGTTTTGAAACGATACCCAAACCCGCAGCCAGCTCTTTTTTGGCCGTCATTCCGCTGGCTTTACGCTGGGGCATGAACTGTACAATGCAGGCTGATGGGAAGGTGCGTAACAACTGTGGTGCCAGAGTTTGCATTAAACCGCTGGTGACCTGATGCATATCGTCATCCAGGCGCTGGTGAATCTGCGCTGTTAATAACGCGAAGGATTCAATTAAGCGTTCAACATGCGGATCTTCAGAACGACCTTCAGAAAAACCTAAACGACGAGCAATCTTAGGGAACAGGTGTGCGAAAGCCTTACCGTGCTGATGCAGAGTGCTTAATTCTTTCTGATAATAGGAAAGCAATTTTTTCATCATAACAATGGCTACGCTTGCTCGTTTAAATAAAAAGTACTCATCGCATCGTCCCAGATTAATGTGCAACTGAGCGATTGATCATTCCATTGCGCCTGAATAATAAATTCAACACGCGGCAAATTAGGTTGATGGATATTCACAGAGACATCTATTAATCTGGGTTCGAAACGCGCCAATAAGTTTTCAATACGTAGCCGCATAATCTCTCCACGAGCAATTGAACTCTCCTGTGAATAAAACCCTTCATCTAACCCATAATTAATTACCGTACTATTTACTGCGTTATTTTCTTCCAGTGAACGGATGCGCGGACGTGAATCAAAAAGCATCCGGAGTTCATCAAAGATCCAGTGACTTTTTGTTTCCCATTCGTCTTCAATACTGTCTGGCATATCGTCTGCCAAACGCTGCAGTAAGGAATTATTCATATTTATTGGTGAAACTGGCGCAGCACGCTACGCCAGTTTCAAACTTAATTACATTTTAGTATTTTCGATGTTACTCCAGGACATTTCGCCCTCTTTATTTGTTTTTGGATCGACTGGTACGGCAACTTTGAAGAGCATCGTGTCATATGCCATAACATAATCCTCTTGCGGCACCCCACCACTATTTCTGGCTTCTAATGAATGAGCTATAAACAAACATTTCCCAAATGTATATTTCATAAGCTCTTTATCGTCGCTGCCAAGTTTTGTCATTTGTTTGACAATAACTTCTTCGATCTCTGTCGCTTCTGCAATTTTGTTCAGAAGTTTTGGTGAACGCTCATCCAGAGACTTCTTAAATGACAGATTTTCAAAATGTGGCGAACCGTCATTAGTGACTTTGCCACTGCTGCCATCAATTCTTGCAGAACTGAAAGCGTGCATAGACATGTTTTCCAGTGGGATCCACTCTTTAATATCGTCGGGAGGCGTGTCACCCGTAAAACCTTTGATATGCATGAAAAGGGTATTAGTAGACATAATTTAACTCCATGTTAAACAGTTTATTTAAGCACCAGTTGATGCTGGAAGTTCTGCGACCAGGCGCAGAGAAAGTGTCAATCCTTCAAGTTGGAAATGCGGTTTCAAATAGGCAATGGCGCGGTATTGACCTGGGGCACCGGGCACTTCATAAACGTCTACCCGAGCTTCGCGTAGAGGCTTTTTAGCTTTAGTTGCCGGCCCCACGTCGTCAGAAGCGGTCACATACTGGCTAATCCACTTTTGCAGATAGCGCTGGCATTCGTCTTTGGACATAAAGCTACCGACCTTGTCGCGGACGATGGCCTTCAGATAATGAGCAAAGCGCGAGGTGGTCATGATGTACTGCAGTTGGCTTGACAGACGCGCATTAGCATTAGCCAGGTCCGAATCATATTTGCGCGGCTTGTTTACCGACTGCACGGCAAAGAAAGCGGCGTAATCTGTCCCTTTGCAGTAAACCAGCGGGATAAAACCGAGGTCAGCCAGCTCTTTTTCGCGACGGTCTGAAATGGCGACTTCCGTCGGGCACTGCAGCACATTTTCACCACTGCTGGCGGTATAGCTGTGTGCTGGCAGAGATTTCACCAGGCCACCCCCTTCAACGCCGCGGATTGCCGCACACCAACCGTATTGTTCGAATGCTTCAACCATGCGGCCAGCCAGCTCATAAGCTGCGTTCACCCACAGGTAGCTTTCGTTAACATCCTGCTCGTTATGGCTTTCTTCAAAGTTGAAGCTTTCTACAGAAATCGTTTTTGCGCCGTATGGCAGACGGCCAATCACGCGTGGCAAGGTCAGACCCACATAGCGAGCATCATCGGTCAGGCGGAATGACTTCCAACGCGCATAGTCGGAGGTATCGAACAGCTTGCCCAAATCACGAGGACGCGGCATTTCGCCGAAGCTGTTCATGGCAAACATGCCAGGATTTGCCGCACTCAGGAAAGGCGCATGGGCCGCGGCTGCAACATGTGAGATCTGCTCCAGCAACATGATGTCTTCAGCGGTATTATCGAACTCAAAATCGCCGACAAACGCGGAATATGGCAGGCCGCCAAAGGTGCCGTATTCACTTTCATAAATCGCTTTAAACATCACTGACTGATCAAAGTCAGAGGCGGATTTAAAGTCTTTGAGTAACTCTTTTTTGGTGCAGTTGAACATGCGCACATGCGTATTTTCTGTCACGCTGCTCTGGACCAGTTTGTGCAGGCCACGCCAGGAAGATTCCATTTTCTGGAATTCTGCTGCGTGCATGATGTTGCTCACCTGCTCAGAAAGCAGTTCGTCAATTGCCGCAATGCGCTGTTCAATGCTGCCAACCAAATCGTGCGAAACGACTACCGCACCGGTCGCGACTTGTGCCAGAAAGCTATCAAGCTGACTTTTAACTTTCGGGCGGTCAGTTTCTTTACGAATCGCCTGGGTGTTGTTGATAATCTCATCCAGATAATCAAGCTCAGCCCCTGATTGCTCAACAACTGGATTCACGGTCATATCACTCATTCCGTTTCTCCTGAGTTATTTTGCTGATTCAGCATTTCAATCAACTGTTCTTTTAGGCGGTCATTACTGGCTGTACGATTGCGTAAATCACTCAACTGTTCACGCAATTCGAGTAATTTACGTAACGGTTCAACCTGCGCGACAATATTGTCCGGAGTAAAGTCATCCAGTGAATTAAACTTAAGTTCCACGGCCAGCTTCCCTTCATTTTCTGGCAATGCACTGTCAACCAACAATTCAACTTTCGGCGCCATCCCTTCCATCACTTCATTAAAATTGTCTTTATCAATTTTAATGAAGTTGCGATCGCGAAACTCTGTATCATCTTTGGTGAATTCACCCATGACACCAATAACCAGCGGCAGTTCTTTACTTTCCTGCGCGCCTCCAGTTTCTACGTCATAACTTATTTGCACACGAGGTGGGCGTGCCTTCGATAATTTACTCTGCGTATTACTCATTAATCTTCACCAATGCTGATATAAGGCTGTGGATTATCCGTTCTCGCCTGATTAAGTACTTTCTAAAGAGACGAAGCTGTCAACCTACGGTGGATGACAACAGCCACAAACTTATGCCTGCCTCCCCCTCTCATTGGAAAGTGGGTGAAATTTACCGGTCATCTAGGAAGTTTCCCACTGAGAAAACCTGAATTAATCTCATGGAAGGGTAATCTGATTTAAAACCAACGAAATCAGTAGATTGAGGTGATATTTGAAATAAAAATACCGCCTGATTACTGGGAGATATGGCGGTTATCAAACCAGTAAGCTAAGCGGTAAGATTTATTCAGGAAAGTGTTTTACCGTTCAGCCAACATTCGTCTGGCTGTGGCAATATAAACGCGGCATGCCGGCAACGCTGACAATGACATCGTCATTCGCCAAACGACTGAGCTGATAATAATCACGATATTGTACTTTATAGGTGGGGAACAGATAAGCCTCTGCCAACGAATGAGGTAAATTATCGCCAAATGCAGGATGCACTTCGTGGGTTATAGAATGCAGATAGTTTTGATTCATATACCACGTAAACTCAGCCCGACGATTAATGCGCCAGATGGCTTCAGTGCTACCATCTTCCTGCAGCTGCACTAAATTCCCGCTGATGAAACTAATTGCAGAACGATCGGCATAGTAATGGGTTTTAATCGCACCCTGTAATCTTACCGATTGCTGTTTTTCAATACGAATATTAAAGGGAACCTGGCAATAGAGATCCAACTCTGACTTGGGTGATAATGCAAAAAGCGCCAACCAGGGCGCTATGTTTAGTGTGATAAACAGACTGACTACAGCTTTCTTTTTCATTTAAAGACTCGTTTTATCCACCATAACTGAGGTGATACATCCATTATCTCGTTCAGTAATTTCACGCTTACATAAAAAATAGCTGCTAAGCGTTTTATCAGACGTATTATTGATATAAATATATGAAGCGAGTGTTCCATCTGGTAGCCCAATGTTATCTGGAAGACGAGCAACGGCGCGTTCTGTTAGATAAGTCATGGAGGGTTTATTATTTTGGACATAAACCGCGGCATTATTGAATTCTTGTGAAAAATGCCAGCGCTGTGCCAGCATTGGCAATGAGGCTGGTAATCGTTGATAAAGATAAAAACCACATAGCAATACCAGGTTTAGTAAAACTAAAGCCAAACCGATTTTAAGTGGTTGGCTCAGCCATCTCTTATGCAGTTTTTTTGTGGGGGCCGTTTTCTCGGAAAGAATATCAGGACTGGAGGGAGTCTCATTCTCTACTATCATCGGCAAGTCATCAGCTCTTAGAATAATCTCTGCTGATAGACTTTCTGCCTGCTCCGTAATACTCAAACGTTCAACGGTGAGTTCTGACGATAATTTATAACCAATGCGCGGAACCGTGATGATTAAGCCACCATCAAGTTGAAAGTGCTCAAAAGCTTTGCGCAGCTGAGAAATAACTTGCCACATGCTACCTTCCGCCACGACGGTACCAAATTTCCCCCAACCATTATGCAGCAAGTCCTTCTTATAAATAACCTCGCCTTGGTTCGCGATAAACAACCCCAAACAACGACTGGTTGTTGCACCTAAAATAATGACATCACTTTCAGACTCGCAGTGGCTCAAGGTATATTTTTCTTCATCAAATATGATGGTGCCGTTTAAGCTAACTTTCGCCATACCCTATCCCGTTCTACAGCGCCCAATATGAATTTGTCATTACATACTATATTAGTGACTGCAATCACAAAATGACACTCACTCTTCCTGAAATAAACTTTTAAAGAAAACACAAACAAATATAAAACAACCAATTAGGTAGTAAGCTTAAGTAAGATACTTATGCATTCTCTTTTGAGGAACGATCGTGAGACCATCGATGATTGCTCATCTCTTTTCGCTGGTGATACCCAAAACGCCCCAACAGATTGCTGAATAGCTCTGTTTTATAGACTTCAAGTTTTTTTAGCCCAAGAGATTTTTGCGAATATATGGTCTTGACGCTACGCTGCGAGCTCTCAGCAATTTCCCTGATCGTCTTGCCCTGGGCTAACGCCAATAGAACCATTTTTTCCTGAGGTGACAGAGGGAAATAGAGTCCCGATGACCTACGCGAACGTGTGTGAATTTCAGATTTACCATCTAAAAGTTTAAAGAGTTCAGAGGCTCTCATTTCTTTAGAATAACAGCTTAGTTTCTCGGCTTTATTAATACCGGGGTTAGATGACAATAGCGCCACCGACGCGTTCGGGAAAAGACTGCAGATCCATTTGATAGCAAAATCGCTGTAGTTTTCAGAAATATATTGAGTATCAGCATCAAAACAAATCATGCCATTAAAATGTGAACAAAGGGCTTCATGTATGAATGCCAATTCACTTAGCCTAAAATGGAGGATTTCCCTGTTTCTACTATCGTATTTATTCAATTGCGAGATAAACGCGATGTCATCCGAGATAACTATTAACGGATGTCGCATGTTCGAATTTAAAGTGCCCATCATCTATCATCCCTCTTAACATAAAGTGACTAACTCTCCTTCCCGGGCGTTGAACTTGTTGCAGTGGTATTGCGCGAATTTAAACATTCATACCATCGTTTTTATTTGGCTTTATGGTAGACACAAGCCCTGGGCAAACACACTCACTTTTCCTCAAATAACCTTTGTGATACGACGTGAGGCTCTTTTTCAGCCCAGCAAAAGTTTACTAAGCAGTTTAAATAAGGTTTTTTTGTGATAAGCGGGATGGTCTATGCTCATTAGAAAGATGAGATGCTCCTCAAGCTCTTCATTTCGCACGGTAAAAGGGCTAGTATGAGTAAGGGATTGTTAAATATTTGTTTTAATTTTGAGGTTCACCAGGTTGACACAATACCGTCTAAATCAAAGCTTAATTTTTGATGATGAGATCTTTCAGTTATCGTCTTTGAGCGCACCGCAGGTAAAGATCAAGCTCAGCGCCACCGCCTCGCGCTGTCTGACGCTTTTTATTGAGCGTCAGGGCGAAACGATTGATAAAGAAACCTTAATGCACGAATGCTGGGGCAAATTTGGCACATTAGTTACCGAAGGCAGCATGTGGAAGAATATCTCCCAGTTACGCCAGGCGTTTCAGAAGCTGAATGTTCCTTATGAGGTGATTGTTACCGTTCCCCGACTTGGCTATACCTTCAGCTCGCAAATCCAGGTTGAAAAGGCTGGCGTTGCGCAACCACTGCAATCCGAAGAATCTGCCATTGTTGAGATAGAACCGGTGACAGACGCGAGTTCTGTGAATAATGAGATAGAGATAGTCACAGACTCAGGGGGGGAAGCTGAAACCGTTGAACAGATAACTCCCCAGCCACCTCAAGCCCTTATTACCGATCGCGAACCGTCGGTGAGCGCTCGAGCCAAAATTCTTCCTGCGCTTTTAACCGCTTTAGTGGTGTTAAATATGGCAGCGGCAGGCGGTTTTTATTTCTATAAAAATCACAATCAGCAGTTACACGATTTTGATGTGCGTGAGCAATATCGCCCGACCGCTTCGCTGGGTGAAACTCAGGTTTATTTACAAGCGCCACTCAATGAGCAGTCTGTCTATGCGAAAGAAGCTGTTAATCGTTTTAATCACGACAAACCGCAAACCCTGGCTGGCAAATCCGTCAATTATCTCTACATCAATAAGGTCAGCAGCCGCAATTTGAGCAGCTATTTCCTTTGTGATGCTCCGATAACTGAAAAAGACAACGGCTGTAGCGCTTATTTTAGTCTGCGAAATGGGGCGGAAAAATGAAAAAAGTCCTGCTGAGTATACTGGTGCTAGTGTTGTTAGTTGCCCCCTGGCTTGTTGTCCGCCATTTTGATGCCCACAGTAGCCTCGCTTTCTATTGCCAGGTGCCTTATGCGATTAACTCGCAGAAAGACGACAATATGCTGCTTAAAGGTTCGATCAAAACCCACTATTACGCTAATGGCAGCGGGATTGGTATTCTTAGCGGCACGATGCAGTATCAGGCTCGGGAAGGTGATAAACCGGCTCTCTACACTATTCACCGTAATACTCGTTTTAACTGGAAAGTGAGCCATTCTTATATCACTACCCACACCGATAGCATGCACCCGGCCTTTGGCGAGAATATTCCTGCGACACTGGCTGAAGAGTTTATTTTCCCAAGTTTTAAAACGAAATTTAACGATTATTACCAGATTGAGAAAATAGCTAATGGCGACAGTATTGTGAGTGTGGCAAATATGCCACGGCTTTATTGTCATTCCGGGGCATAAAATCATGCTCCGGAGGGCTAACCCTAATGACTGTCAAAAACAGCGTTAAATATAGAAAACTTCAAGGGTCGCTGAGCCTTTAATCTCTATTTCATCGGTGACCTTCAGGCTGCCAGTCGGGGCAATTTCTACATCAACTGTTAGCGTCGTGTTGAGTTGCTCCAGTGGTGCAGGCCCAGCATTGCTGGCCACCGCTGGGGTAAAGCCAGACAACGAATCGGTGCTCAATTGCTGGCTTCCAGTAGCAGATTCACTCCAGGTACTGGCCGACAACGGAGCCTGAGTCAAATACAAACTGGAATGGCTGTCCGCATGACTGGTGGTGCTGTTGATACTGAGCGTATAAGAGCCAATCGGGTTAGCGCTGTTGTCCAGACCCAATCCAAATTGTTCAGTGCCGCTGCGCGTCGCAGTGCCCTGTTGATTATCAATGGTTTTTATCGCAAAACTGACCGGTGCTTCGCAGGCGACATTAAGTTCAATACTGCGAGGTTGCAACTGGCTAGCCTGGTTCAGACTGAGATCACTTTGCGAGATCTTACCCAATTTCACTGTCCCCCCCTGGCTGAGAGTTGGAACGCAGGAAACAGGTTGAATACTGGCTTTCAGACTGAGCGTTCGACTTTCCCCTCCGGGTACGATTTCCAGTCGGCCACTGCTTTGCCAGTTTGTTGCCGAGCGCAGACGGAGCTGTGACTCAGACATACTGGCAGCCACATCCAGCGTTGCACGCAAACTGGTCCCTTTCACCGGTGAACCATTGTGTACTGCCGTGATCCCCTGCTCGCCTTCCCATGTCAGAGAGGGTTCACTGTGGGATGGCATCTGACCCGATGCAGAGACGCGCCCTAAGTTTACGGGCTGACCATCCACCGTGGCATCGCGTAACTTAAGCTGGTAGTTCCCCGCAGAACCAAACGTGTATCCCGGCTGATTGATACTGGCAACTGCGCGATAAAACAGCGTCATCTCCGTTGGGTTAGCACAGTTTACCGTCAGATTCAGGCTGCGCTGCCCTATCGATACCTTCTGCTGCGCCCGAGTTAACAAGCTGCGTTTGAGCTGGCCAAAATCAATGTCGCTGTTACTGACTGTCATAGAACACTCTGCTGTCTGTGCGGCAGCGACGTTTACGGGGGCAACAGCAATCCAACAAAACGCCCCCAGAATGCTGGAACCGAGCACACGTTGGGTGAATCGATTAGCTAAACTAACGAATTTATTCATCATATTACCTGCATTAGTTTGCCCGACAGACGGCCGGAACAGTTTCATAATAGTTAAGCTCATCTGCCTGTTTCGGCAGTGTAATGTCCACGCGACAACGCTGTATGCCGGCTCCAGTGACCCACAACGTTTTAAGTTCTGTGGCATTTTCAAGGAACATTTCACCCGCTCGTTCTACCATGCCTACCGGTTGGTTATTCTGATCGGTAATTAACGCTCCGGTTGGAAGCGGCTGCCCGGTGGCTGTGGTTATTTGCATCAACACACGACGGGTCGTCGTCGCATGAAAATCAACACGCTGTACCGATCCTCGTCCCGGCCGGACTTCTGCAAAACCTTGCTGAATATCGACATTTCGAGGCAGGCTATTATTCGCGACGTCTACTGTATTGCGACCGAAGCCATTGAGCTGGGAAAGTACCGCATTGCCTTTGCTGTCAGTCCATACCGGGCCGCTTGGGGTGTTGAGCTTCACGCCAGAAACATCACCGACATTGACCAATCCAAAGGTCTCTTTCACCGTATAAGGTGACGCGGTTACGCCATTAGCATGTGCAACTACTCCACCACGCATCCCGCCACTAAAGCTATTTAGTTTCTTGCCATCGCCGCTGTAATCAAGGTCAACCGACATATAGCGGGGAATAAATGAGGTCCCGGCGCTGAGTGAAGTGGTGTTATCACGCGAGTCTTGCTCACCACCTACCCTATAACTGAAAGCATCATTCACGGAGTCGCTGGCGTTGATGCCGTAACGGCGGGAACCGCCGCTTTCACGCA
Source organism: Buttiauxella cochleicola (assembly GCF_021282405.1). NCBI lineage: Bacteria > Pseudomonadati > Pseudomonadota > Gammaproteobacteria > Enterobacterales > Enterobacteriaceae > Buttiauxella > Buttiauxella cochleicola. The sequence goes on along the minus strand of NZ_JAJSOU010000001.1, from coordinate 241,122 downwards.
TAGTGGTAGTGATTCGCGGTCGGTCGCCAAATGGGATATTCAGGCTGACATAATAGCTGTTACTGTTCTTTGACATCCCCTCAACCCATGAAGAGCTGCCCAAATCACGTTCAGCAGACAAGTTGAGTGACACATAGCGAAAACTGATCCCCCAGTTTGCCGTCGCGCGTCGCGTCATGCTGCCATCTGAGTATGTCGCCTGGGAAAAACCGGTGGAGAAACTGCCGAGCCATGGATGACTCCAGCCCAAACGAGTATCCAACTGCTGACGCTGATGCAAGCGCGTATCGTCATCAGATGGCGAATAACTCACGTCAATCAATTCACGAAATCCAGGGCTTTGCAGACTGGCCGCAGCTTCCACATTCCAGTTTGCACCGAGGTTTTGCGTCAGCGACAGGCGCGTTAACCCGCCCTGTTTACCTTCACGATTGGCCCGCGAACCGACCATATCCCACTGGGCCAAAGCGCCTTCCCACGGGCTGTGTCCTATGCCGCTCCCCACTGAGGCATAGTGGGTTGCCAGCATTACGCCATTGGATATTGAGGTATCCGGCCCCAGCGCACCGCTCCAGCCAGCGCTTGCCACCAAAGGTTTTTCCGTCGTGCCGGAAAGGTTACGCACCTGACCTATTGCGTAGGCATAACCACTCTCCGGCGAAGCGATACCCGCTACCGCCGCAGAAACCGTAAAGCTGTGCTCGCTACCATCAGCCTCAATCACCTTCACATTGAGATCAAAGCGCTGGCTGATGCGCGGAACATCGGTCAACACGAACGGGCCACCTGGAACCACAGTGGTATAAATCAGCGATCCCATCTGCGACACTTCAACTCTGGCCGTCCCTTGGGCGATACCTTCCACTCTACCTGGCATGTTCTGCTGTGAAAGAGCTTGCTCATTCATCCACTGAAAACCTGTGATTTGCGCCCCGCTGAGCACCGGGTTCACCAATCTGATTTGGCCGGTCTGCAAGACGGCTCCCTGCTCGGCGAAACTACGCTGAGCATAGGCTTCCATATGCTGAAACTGATTATTCCCATTACTACTACTGTAAATCTGGCGGCTTCGCACAATCCAGTCCGCGGCATTGAAACCCAACTCTGTGGTCGCGGAATAACTGTTGCTCGAGCCTCCGGCATACTGGCTATTCACTCCCAGAAGCTCATAGTTGAGCAAAGCCGCCGTGCCACCGGTGGTATATCCGCTCACATCTTGCGCGCTGTTCAGTGCTTGTGTTGGCACCACCAGATCAACTTCATTCTCACCAGTACGCAATTCCACCAGCGTCAACGGATAAGCCTCAAGAAATGCCTGACAGGCGGAGCTTGCCACAGCGCTTTGCGCCGCATCCGGGTCGCGATTTAACGGATCTTTTAATCCCGCAGCAGCCAGCAGCGCCGGATCAAAGCAAAGCTGCCCTTCCTGATTGAAGCTGGCGTTCAGTTTTCCCTTGTCAGTGCCGTTAACGATTATCCGCACGTTATGTTTACCGGGGGTAAATCGCGGGCTACCACTAAAGTAGTCGGCGAGTTGCGGATCAATACCACGCTGTTTGAGGATTTCTGCCGAAAACTCCTCCTCTTCGCGGCTGAGCTTTTCGCTCTCATTAGCCAGCGCAACGGGTAGAACGATGCTTGCAGGGATCAGCATCCCCGCCGTGAGCAGTTGCCAGGTATTAGGTGTCAAAAATGCAGTCATAGCGGAGAGTTCTGTTCCTGAAAGAATTAACGAGTAATGTTTTTGCCGTTCAGCGGCGCGTCATAGTGTTTGACGGCAAAACCATAAACGGTGGCAGGAACAAAGCGCACCGCACTTGCAGAAGCCGCAGCACCGGTGACAGAAACATCAAGCTTTTCACCCGGCAGAACATAGCTTTTGGTCATCTGCGCCCGCGTTTGGGATGGCATCAATGTCACATCAGGAGACAGACGCACGACATAAGCCGTTGGGTTACTGACGGTCAACTTGCCGTTAGCCAGCGACCATTGCAGACCTGTCCACGGGGAATCATTGCGCGCCAGCCCCTTTGGATGAATGATGACCGGCAAATTTTGGCGTACGCCAACCCCAACTCGCGACTCCCCGGCTTCATTCTCACGTTTCTGAGATGCGATGCCTTCGAAGCTGGCTCGTTTCATGCGCTGGGTTTTTAACGGCGCATTACCGGTACGCAGAATAAAACGCACCTGCTGGGTTTTACCCGCTTCAACGCGGGCCACCGATGGGGTTACCAGCAGCAACGGCTCTTTGTCTTCCGGAATATCTAATACTTTGACATGCAACAACGAAGCAACGGCGTCGCTGTTGGTCACCTTCATGGTGGCTTCGCCATCGGCTTCATTGACGATAACCACGGAGGTTTCAGGGATCATTCCATCGGCCAGCACAGGTTTCGCAGCGGTCAGCACCAGCGCACCCAGCAGCGTCATAGTCATTACGGTCGTTGTATTCTTTTGCGTGAATTTCATAATCTGAACTCTTTCATAAATGTGAGTGAGGCTTCAGGCGTAGGCCGTTCCCTGCTCCGCCAAAGCAATGTGTGGTTAAGCACCACATTGGTATTAACGAGTCAGTTTGCTGAACAATTCTTGTACTGCCTCCTGACGTGACTGAATCCTACGCAGCAGGCGCAGTAAGGAACACGGAATAAACCTGAAAAGGTCTTACCGGAATATATTTATTTTAAATCAATAGATTATGTTTTGTTTCAGCATAATCCTGACCGAGCCTTCCCGTTGAATACTCCAGAGGTATCCAGACTGTCCCAAAGATGAATACACAAGCACACAGTGCGGGGGGAGAGATTGTTGCTGCCCGCATCCGTTAGTCGGGAACGGGCAATAAATCGAGACTTTTGTGCTCAGGAAAGTGGGATTGATTTATTGCTCATTAATACGCGAAAAGGATTTCTGCCGGGCATTAAAAATAATTCACCACCACGGTTGCCGCACCTTCCAGTTGAATGGCTCCGGCGGTATCTAAATCATCCCGTGGGTTAATGCTCATTCTTAAATGCCGGGGAATCTGCATCCTTTTAACTGCTGGGTGACCGAGGTAATGTCTATCTTCCGCGCCATTTCCATCCGATGCCAACTCAATAAAAGAGGTTGCCGGACAACTGAGAGGGAACACCCTACCTCTGAAGATACGGACAAATTTATCCAATCCCATCAGGTTGCCGTCACCGACATCAACCTTGGTCTGCTCAGCATCTGGCAAAACAGGATCGCATCCGCCGTCAGGCAAAGCCTCGTTAGTTGAAGGCTTCCACCACGCCAGTGAACCGGTGGCCGTTCCACCGGCATGGGGTTTTAGCTGCCCACCGTTGTCAAACGGAAAAGCGACCCAAAGTCCGGTTGGCGCCGGGCATTCAATCGAGATCGTTTTTGAGAGATCCCGATGGGTAGGCGCATCGCTGTTGAGTTCATCCGCCATCATGGTGCCGAAGCGGTAGTCTTTGCCACCGGCAATCACCACCGTACAGGGGGCCGGAGCAACAGACCCCATCACGGTAAGATCGGCTTGGCTCGCTGCGAACACGGGTTGCGACAGGTTCAAGATAATGGCTAGTACGGTAAGTTTTGTTGGCATTTTCATAGTGATACCCGCTAATAATCTTCAAGTCAGGAAGAGTAGCCGGTCCTTGTTGGACCGGCGCTGTTTCTGATTAGAGGTACTCGACAATCAGGGTGGCAGAGCCAGCAAAATTGAAGTTAGTTGTCGTATCCAGAGTGTTAAGCGGTGCGATAACCGGCTCAATGTCAAGCTGGGTAACTAGCGTACTGAGCGGTTTAGGGGCGGTAGATGAGGTGTTTTCGCCATATGCATACAATATCCCCCCATGAACAATCACTGTAGGATCTATACCATTTGCCGTGGTCCAGTTTTTACCGCCATTTATTGAACGCATAGTAATAACATTACTGCCATCCCCTTGCGCGGTCCCCTGCATACTTAAAGTATATTGACCGATATTATTTGTACCTTGCTTACCCAGGCCAAAAATGGCGCCGTTATTTAGGTCCAGCGTCGAATCCATAGCATTATCCACTGCTCTAATAGCAAATGGAGCGGTCGCGCCGGCACAATCAACTGTTAAATCAAGGGATTTCTTATCCAGAGTGGTTCGTGCCGTCTCAGAAAGATCGGAGGTGGAGATTGAACCGTAGTTAATGGCGCCGCCACCGCTCAAGGTTGGCGTACAGGCCACCGGAGTGATAGTGCCCGTAACGTTCAGCGTGACGTTACTTGCAGCAAAAGCCTGAGAAGAAACCAGCATGCCGAAAGCCAGTGCAGATAAAGTGAACTTATTAGTCATGTACATAAAAATTCCAACATTAAATAGAGGTTAATTAGAAAGCAGGCTCCTGCCGCTTCACTCGCCGCCTTATTCAGAACCCGAAAGATAAATGGGCTAGCGGCAACGACGGCAAAATTAGCACGCAGGGTGGAGGGCAGGAACTGAATAAACCTTATTTAAAATATACATATTTATCAGATGGTTATTTATTTAATTCAGGTTTAGTAAGGCTGACTGAACGTCTTAACAATGCTTACCTTGCCCGCAGCAACTTCTCGTGACGCACGTGGGCAGAGGCGCCATACAAAGACCCCTCTTTTTTATCAACCTACAACTTTAAAAATCCAGCATCTGTTCAAAGACAACCGTAATATTGCCTGACCACTCGGACCCTGGCTGGGTCAGCATTTTATCCAGTTCGCCACCTGCGACTTCAATGGTTAACTTCCCGGAAGAGGTGACCGGCGTTAAACCAGCAAGGATATAGGACGAGTAAGCCCCTTTATATGTAGTTACCGGATGCTTATTGACTGGACTGCCGGAATACGCGAAACGGATTTCTGCCGGGTATTAAAAATAATTCACTACCACGGTTGCCGCACCTTCCAGTTGAATGGCTCCGGCGGTATCTAAATCATCCCGTGGGTTAATGCTCATTCTTAAATGCCGGGGAATCTGCATCCTTTTAACTGCTGGATGACCGAGGTAATAACCATCTTCTGCGCCATTTCCATCCGATGCATAATCACTAAAAGAGGTTACCGGACAACTGGGACGGAGCACGCTACCTCTGAAGATACGAACATATTTATCCAATCCCATCAGGTTGCCGTCACCAACATCAACCTTGGTCTGCTCAGCATCTGGCAAAACAGGATCGCATCCGCGGTCAGACAAAGCCTCGTTAGTTGAAGGCTTCCACCACGCCAGTGAACCGGTGGCCGTTCCACCGGCATGGGGTTTTAGCTGCCCACCGTTGTCAAACGGAAAAGCGACCCAAAGTCCGGTTGGCGCCGGGCATTCAATCGAGATCGTTTTTGAGAGATCCCGATGGGTAGGCGCATCGCTGTTGAGTTCATCCGCCATCATGGTGCCGAAGCGGTAGTCTTTGCCACCGGCAATCACCACCGTACAGGGGGCCGGGGCAACAGACCCCATCACGGTAAGATCGGCTTGGCTCGCTGCGAACACGGGTTGCAACAGGTTCAAGACAATGGCTAGTGTGGTAAGTTTTGTTGGCATTTTCATAGTGATACCCGCTAATAATCTTCAAGTCAGGAAGAACTGCCGGCCCTTATTTGACCGGCACTGTTTCTGATTAGAGGTACTCGACAATCAGGGTGGTGGAACCAGCAAAATTGAAGTTATTGGTGGTATCCAGGGTGTTGAGTGGCGCGATAGTCGCCTCAATGTCAAGTTGGGTAACTAGCTTACTGACCGGCGTAGGAGTGTTAGCTGTGCTGTTACCATATGCATGCAGTTTCCCCCCATGTATTACCATTACCGGATTGACACCCGATGTTTTGTTCCAGCTTGTACCGCCATTTATTGAAGTCATAGCGTGAACATCATTTCCATCTCCTTGCGCGGTCCCCGCAATGTACACAGTATATTGACCGATATTACTTGTTCCCTGCTTACCCAGGCCAAAATAGCCGCCAGTATTTAGGTCCAGCGTCGAATCCATATTGTTATCCACCGCTGTAATAGCAAATGGAGCCGTCGCACCGGCACAATCGACCGTTAAATTAAGGGATTTCTTATCCAGAGTGGTTCTTGCCGTCTCAGAAAGATCGGAAGTGGAGATTGAACCGTACTTAATGGCGCCGCCACCGCTCAAGGTTGGCGTACAGGCCACTGGAGTGATGGTGCCCCTGACGTTCAGCGTGACGTTACTTGCAGCAAAAGCCTGAGAAGAAACCAGCATGCCGAAAGCCAGTGCAGATAAAGTGAACTTATTAGTCATGTACATAAAAATTCCAACATTAAATAGAGATTAATTAGAAAGCAGGCTCCTGCCGCTTCACTCGCCGCCTTATTCAGAACCCGAAAGATAAATGGGCTAGCGGCAACGACGGCAAAATTAGCACGCAGGGTGAAGGGCAGGAACTGAATAAACCTTATTTGAAATATGCATATTTATCAGATGGTTATTTATTTAATTCAGGTTTAGTAAGGCTGACTGAACGTCTTAACAATGCTTACCTTGCCCGCAGCAACGTCTCGTGACGCACGTGGGCAGAGGCGCCATACAAAGACCCCTCTTTTTTATCAACCTACAACTTTAAAAATCCAGCATCTGTTCAAACACAACCGTAATATTGCCTGACCACTCGGACCCTGGCTGGGCCAACATTTTATCCAGTTCGCCACCTGCGACTTCAATGGTTAACTTCCCGGAAGAGGTGACCGGCGTTAAACCAGCAAGGAGATAGGACGAGTAAGCCCCTTTATATGTAGTTACCGGATGCTTATTGACTGAACTGCCGGGGTAGTTTCTCCACGGTTCGGGGAGCGTGATGGACACATTCAAATTAGCCAGATTTCCTTTTCCATCAGAAATCTGACAAATATTTGACGAAAGATAACTGCAATTCTCTAACGAAACCGCCACCCACCCCTGGGCGGTAATGGTAAAAGGTATATTTCGATATATTCTGTCGGGCTTGACGCTGCGGTTGATCCAACTGCTCCAGCCGTCTTGCGGGGTTAATACTGCCCGCTCAGAACCCGGTGGAAGGCGGAGCTTCATGGGAACGGTAGAAACATAAACAACAAACGGAATTTCGATGCGGTCGGTGTGGTAGATAGCTTCCGGCCCCATATCAAAATCTTTGCCAGGTCCCAGCGTATAATAAATGCTGCCTCGATAAATACCGGGCTCGGTAGCCGGGGTTCTTAAATCCCAATTAGTGGGAAACCCAACAACACTTCTGGCTCCAAAGATTAATGCCGTATAGTGGATATGATCAGGCCCACGTGTAGAAGCATAATTACATTCTGCAGCACCTCTAAAAGTTATAGAACCACTCTTCCCGACGGTGGCTGAAACTGGGTTACATGCGGGGTAGTCATATATTGGCGATGAAAAACCTGATTCATATCTGAAATGCCAGTTTTGTTCGTTGCCTGAAGTACCATCAAGGGCTGCCCCTTGAGAAAGACTAATCGTACTGCCTCTTTCATTAGTCAGCACAACAATAGAATTTGGCATTTTTGCTTTAATTAACAGTTGGCCACTTCCTGAGGTGAAACTTTTTTCAACATTAATCGGCACCTCATGATTATTTATCGTGGTGACCTGAGTACTGACCCCTACAATGGCGTAACCTTCGATGATATTTGAAACACCCGCATAGACAAACCCAGGTAATAACAAGAGCGTGGCGATAAGCTGCAAATAGATCAGATTTAAATAGATGAAGCGCTTCATAAAGATAACCAACCAGGATTTAAATAATTGAATTAGCCGAATGCGTTAACTTTTCACACACTGAATATCACCCACCATCAGCGCATCGTTCTCCTGCGGATGGGCGTTAATGTCGAGGGTTAACTCGCACAGCTGTTTATTCTGATGATGAATGGCAAGCGTAGGCGAAGAGGCGTTCATTTCTACGGCAAAAAAACCACCGTGTTCCGTAACGCTGCGACTGGCATGGTTAATTACCTGACCGCCGCGAATAGGCTCACCCTGAGCATCCAGTACTCGCCCGATAACCGTGACAGTTTTCATTACCTGTATTTTGCGATATTCCACGCCGCCACGATTGAGCTGATAGCGGGTGCTCTGCGGCTTGATGGTGACGGCGTGGTCGTCTTTCTCTACATCAAACTGTATATGACCCGTTTTATAAGGGGCGACGGGAATAAAGTTGCGCCCGGGGCGCAGTGGTGTGCTGCTTCCACTATGTTCATCGGCGCGTAAAAGCACCTCTGGCACATCGGACTCCACGTCAATAATCATTCCTGCGCCGCTGTAGTGAGATTCGCCACTGGCTGCCAGCTTATTGCGCCCCATCGCAACGGTACTTTCTAAATTCACACCGCCGCTTAAACCCGAGTTGTAGCTGGATTTTTGGGCGTAAGCATCGCCACGTAATACGCTGTTCTGGAAACCGGCTCCCACATCAAGGCCCGTACCATAACGGTCGGCGGTCAGGGTGCCGTTAAGATTGCGCACAAAACCCTGGTCATAATCCTGCTGCCAGCCAACTGCCGCGTTGTTATCACGCTCACCATCGCGAGCGGTACGGCTACCCAGTCGGGTGGTGACGCGGCCTTTTTCCGTGCTGAGATTCCAGCTAAGGTTAATATCAATGCCCCGGTTGCGCCCGTTACCACTGCTGTAGCTGCCGGGACGATCGAACAACGACACGCGCCACAAAGCGCTATTGCCGTACAGTTCACCGTTATGCTGCCAACCAAGATCCACACCGGTGCCATTACTGTTGCCACTATTATTGCTGACCCGCCCGGTCAGGCTGTTCTTGTTGGACAGACGATGATGCAGGTTGGCGGAGCTGGTGCGGTTTTCTTCTTTATAGCTACCGTAGCGGGTACGGGTATCCAGCCACGATTGGTTGTGGCTTAAGACGATGCTGCCGCTGCCATAACTATAAATACCCTGTAGATCGGCCGCCTGACCGTAGTTTTCTGCCCATGACAGATTGTTATAGAAACTTAAACTGTCGCTGATTCGCCAGTCCAGCGTGGTGCCGTACTGCATATTGCCCTGCACCTGCTGGGCTGAAAGGCCGCCGATCAGACGAGGATTAATCAGATAATTAAGCAAGACTCCGGCATTCAGCTCGCCTTGTTCGCGTTTATCCCAGTTGCTTATTATCTGGCTCGACTTACCGGCAAACAGGTTGTAACGCCAGCGGTTGGTTGGGTCTGCCCAATTTTCCGGTTTGTAGATGGTTTCTTCACGGCGGTAAGTGACATCACCATCTTCTACAAGACGCACTTCAATCGGGTAGATCCCCCCCGGCAACGAGCGTGTATCAATCGTTTGTAAGCCTGGCTGTACCGACTGACTGTTGATTAACTGCTGGTTTCGGTAAATTTCGACCATACCCGGGCGGTTAACTGTCACATAAATAGGCGTCGCGCTTGGGCGATCGTTACGGATGGCAAGAGTATCGGAACTGCCGAGCATCACCCCCAGCGTGGTGTCCGGACGACCGCCTAAAGTCATGGGCTGTAGGCCAATGTTATTGCTGTCGGGCGTAAAGTAGCCAAGCCGCAGGAAGCGGCCTTCATATTCACGCTGCCCGTAAAGGTCCTGCATGCTGTAATGCATTTCATCGTCATAACCGCTGCTTTTCGCCATCTGCCAGCTGCTTTGCATACTCCAGGTGCCGAGACTTGCAGTTGCATTCAGCCAGTAGTTGCCGGAGGTTTCGCCCTCCCCGCTATTCACCAGGTTGAGCTGATTACGGACGATCAGACCTGGAGCGCTCTCCTGCGGCAAAAGATAATATTTCGCTTCACCGTCGATAACTTCCGCATCCGCCGTGACGATAGATAACTGTGAATTTTCGATGCTGTAATGAATCGCGAGCAGCTTTTCAGGACAGTCGGCGCTGCATTCACCGAGTTTGCGTTCCTGTTGCAGGATTTGCCCCCACAACTCCTGACGGCGCAGCATTTCCCCCTGCACATCCACGCTGTGGGTAAATTCCAACAGGCGGACTCGTTCATCGCGCGAGAGCGTGATCATTCCCTCCCCCAGCAACTGCCCGTTGAGTTCGATACGCACGGCCAGCGGCACGTCGAAGAAATGCTCGGCAAACCCAGCGGGCAGTTGCTCAGTTTGTTTTAATAAGCTGGCGGTGGTCATTGGGGCAGCAGAAGCAGAATAAGGAGCAGAAAGCGCAACGGCGATACAGCCCGCCAGGCATGTCTGTTGAAAAATACGTGGGTTATTCATAGTCAGCCATTCGTGAGAAAGAATCTCTTGTGCCAGTAAAGGCACTGACACAAGAGAAAAAAGAAATGCTGAAGAGTACTTACGGCGTTACCGTTTCAAACAGCATGCCGACCAGGCCGGTATAGCTACCTGGAGCATACCCACCCGTTGGCGCTGCTGCGGCACGAACCTGGAAAGGTACCGTCTGGCCAGTCGCTGCAGCTGTCGCTGCAAGCACTTCTGCCGACGTAGTGGTTAATGCCACGTTATTAACCAGAACGCTCAGGCCGATATTTTGCGCCGGCGTTCCGTTGCTCATTTCGATTGGCGAGGTCAGTTTTGCGGAGATGGCACCCGTGGTGCTTTTCATATTTAACTGGCGGGAGAAAGTGGCCAGCGTTTTAGTCTGTGAGTCGTAATCGAGGTTCTGCGGGTCGTTCATCCAGTTACCGCCGCCTGCTGGAGTCACATAAAAATCAGCGGTAGGGATGGTGGCGGTTACCGTCATTTGGTGAGCAATGGGGTCAACTGCCTGCACGCTTACAGAAGACAGGATCAGAGCCAGAGGTGCCAAAGCAATAAGTTTTTTCATACTATTAATTCCATTTGTTTGTTAAAAATAAAATACCCAGGTTAATATTTTTTGGTTTTGTCACCTTCAATTAAATGAAAATGAAAAACCTGATTTACTTCTTTGCTAAAATTACGGCTGGCGCCGGGTAATACATGGTGCTTGCTTGAGACATCACAGTTTGTTCCGTTGCTGTCACAGGCTTTAAAATGGTCTAAAAAGACAACGCTATTACCGTTATTACGCACAGTCATACCGCTCTCACCTTGCGTAATATCCGTGTTAAACCTGACCTGACTCGGGCGAACATAAATAATGGTGCCGTAGCCCGCCATAATATTCACCCCGGCACTAAGGGTTTTGCCGTAATCGTTCACGTCTTTTTCGGAGACATTAAAATCCCCTTTACTGTCTGGCATTACCGGAACATATCTCACGCGGTAATAGCGTTCCACCTGGCGCTCGCCCATAACTAATAAACGTACGGTTTGCATGCCCTTCGCAGGAATAATTAAACGCGCAGGGCTGGCAATCAGGGTATAACCGCCGGGTGCTTTTGCCTGATTGATATCCATTACCGGTTTTTCTTGATTGCCATTTTTCTTATCAAGAATAATTTCACTGACATCAACCTTAACGAAAGCTGTCGCATCACCTTCATTACGAATACGTTTTAGAAAAGTTGATTTATCTGCATCAATATAATCCTGCATAGTGCCTACATTGATGTCAGGCGCAGCGGCATGACCTGTCAATGGAATTAAAATCCCGACAAGTAACAAAACAGTTATCTTCATTACTTTAACTCTCTTCTGCTTAATGGTTTATTACCCACCATCATTCGCATTGCGTTTAGCTATATGTAAAAGACGCTACTTAATGGTCGTACTGCCTGTCCGACACACAATAATGATTAGAGAAGCATAAGGACACTGATATGTACTGAAAACAACCAACTCAAAAACACTCAAAATACCTACAATCAAATATTCAGTTAATAAGGGGAAATAAGGTCATATTTCTTCTTCTCACCACAACATAGAGTTACAGGAACTGGATGATTGAGAGGATAGAAGCGTTCATAAAATTGATAGGTTTGTTAGGACGTGGGTCAGGACAAAGTTCGACGCGTTTTTTAACCGAGCATGAGCAACTGAATATACCTCAAAATAAAGCCACCTCAGTACAACTGCGGTGGCTTTATTTAAGTGAATCGTCCAGATAATAAGGTGATGTTTTACACGATATTTATCGTAGCACCATCTGCAATATTATAAACACCTAAGGTAAGGCCTTCATCAAGAACCTTTCCGTTGTATACCAATCTGATTCTGTCAATTGAGACACCAGTATTATCTGCAATACGTGATTTTACATTCAATATCGTATCCGCACTTTCTAAATCCAGGCTGAATTCTCTGTCGTTTTCATCCACGAAATTAATCTGCATAGTTAGCTCCCAAGTGTTGTTGCTGTACGACAAATTTAGGTCAAGCAAACCTTTACTGCAATGTTATGTCAATTTATGGGCAAAACGACAACCCCGCTCCAGATCAATTTTTCACATTGACAGTAACTTACTTTCACCGCGCATCTTGTCGGTGCCAGCGTCATTCATCCAGGGTACAATCCCCGCTGTTTTTTAACCGAGCAACATCAAGGAGAGTGCATGTCTATCACGGCAGGTTCTGTGTACCGTGACACGGGGAATTTTCTACGCAATCAGTTTGTTACTGTCTTACTGATCGCTTTACTTTGTGCCTTTATTTCGGTTGTGATCGGTCACGCCTTTTCACCCAGCGACGAGCAAATGTCTATCCTTAGTGAGGGAGATAATTTATCGAATAGCATGGGGCTGTTTGATCTTGTGCAAAACATGACACCTGAGCAGCAGCAAATGTTACTTAAAGCCTCTGCGGCATCGACATTTGCGGGTCTGATTGGCAATGCAATCCTTGCGGGTAGTGTGCTGGTTTTAATTCAGATGGTGAGTGCCGGGCAACGCGTGAGCGCGCTGCGTGCGATTGGTACATCGGCTCCTGTATTGCCTAAGATCTTTATTTTGATGTTCCTGACAACCTTCCTGGTGCAAATCGGCATCATGCTGATTGTGGTACCGGGCGTGCTGTTAGCAATTCTGCTTTCATTCGCGCCAGTTATGGTTGTGCAGGATAAAGTAGGAATTTTCCAGTCGATGCGCGGCAGTATGCGTCTTGCCTGGGGAAATATGCGCCTTGTTGCACCTGCGGTGATTAGCTGGTTACTGGCAAAAACTGCACTCCTGATGCTCGCATCTTCATTTGCAGCACTGTCACCTGCGGTTGGCGGGGTGGTAGCAAATACGATAAGCAACCTGATTTCTGCTGTGTTGCTCATCTACGTATTCCGTTTGTATATGCTGGTACGCCAATAACACTCACTTACTCCTGAACCTCTAACTGAAGGTTCAGGAGTCATTTTACGGAACAGATTATGAAGCAGTTTCTCGACTTCCTGCCCCTGATTGTTTTCTTCGCATTCTATAAAATGTACGACATTTATGTGGCCTCTGGTGCGCTGATCGTCGCCACCGGTTTTGCACTGATCTATAGCTGGTATAAATTCCGCAAGATAGAAAAAATGGCGCTGATCACCTTCCTGATGGTGGCCGTTTTCGGCGGCCTGACGCTGTTCTTCCATAATGATGAATTTATCAAATGGAAAGTCACCGTGATCTACGGCCTGTTTGCTGCCGCACTTCTGATTAGCCAGTTGGTGATGGGAAAACCGTTGATTCAACGCATGTTGGGGAAAGAGATCTCTCTACCGCAAGGTGTATGGTCACGTTTGAACGTCGCATGGGCGTTATTTTTCATCGTCTGTGGCGCACTGAATATTTACGTTGCGTTCTGGCTACCACAAAGCGTGTGGGTCAACTTTAAAGTGTTCGGCCTGACGGCGGCGACGCTGGTGTTTACGCTGTTGAGCGGTGTTTATATCTATAAGCACATGCCTCAAGAAGAAAAGTAAACATTCGCGGACGCGTTTAAATATTTTCTGTTCTCGAGCACACGTTGATAAATCCAAAAGCAACGTGTGCTTTTTTCTTTTAAATCCCCCAGATGCAAAAATGCCCCAGCGGTTACCGAGGCATTGTCATTAAAATTCTGCTTTCAAACAAAATTAATGATGGTCGTCATATTGGTGCTCAATCACCATCCCTTCTGCCACGCTGGCAACATGACGTGCGCGCGGATGATATGCCGCGACAGGCGCTGGAGCCGGGGTGACGTATACTGTTTGAGGCGGCGTGGTTGTTACGTTGATAGCCTGGGAAACAGTGACTGAAGAAGGCACTACCACCACTTTATATCCGCTCGGAACATCTACAGTGACATTTTGCGCCATTGCTGAACCTATCCCGCCAATCATAACAACTGTCAAAAGAAGAAACTTTTTCATATAAACATTAACCCACGAAATAATTAGAGTATGTAATACGCCGAAGGGAGCTTAAATAAACGGATACCGCTCTTTTGTAGGAGCGACAGTGATGCGGATAGTAGACAGTTTATCAATGTGATTATTAGCTTTGTGTGCTTAAGGTTTTTCACTCATTATTAGCATATATAAACAGTGCTTATGGACATATCCAGGCACAAACCCATACGAGCCATGGGAATCACAAATGTGATAAATTGCTGATATAGCACCATAAGTGCAAAAGCAATGGCCATGCCCGCTGCAAGCGAATTCAATAACGATGAAATCCATGACTACTTTTTGGAAAGTGATATGACTCCACAAGACACTCCCGCAGGCGAACTGGTTCTGCGCACACTAGCCATGCCGGCGGATACCAACGCCAACGGCGATATTTTTGGTGGCTGGCTGATGGCGCAGATGGATATGGGCGGCGCGATTATGGCCAAAGAAATTGCCCAAGGCCGTGTGGTAACTGTCCGGGTTGATGGGATGACGTTTCTAAAGCCCGTCGCCGTTGGTGATGTGGTGTGTTGCTACGCCAACTGCATCAAACGCGGAAATAGTTCCATTACCATTAACGTGGAAGTATGGGTGAAAAAGGTCTCGTCTGAACCGATTGGCCAGCGCTACAAAGCGACAGAAGCCATTTTTATCTATGTCGCTGTCGATAATGACGGTAAACCGCGCCCTATTCCGCGCTAAGTTAGTTTTCAATAAAAAATGCGCCGAATGGCGCATTTTTTATTATCTTTGACCTGATTCAGCTTTTTAAACCGCGATTTTCCAGCATCGGTTCACTGTAAGGCGCATGCCCACGCCAGTCGTTATACAGCGTTTTGAGTTCCTTACTGTTCCCTCGAGACAAAATCGCTTCACGGAAGCGCTGACCATTTTGTGCCGTTAGCCCGCCCTGTTCCACAAACCATTGATAGCCATCATCGGCCAACATTTGTGTCCAGATATACGCGTAATAGCCCGCCGCATAACCTCCCCCGAAGATATGCGCGAAGTAGCTACTGCGATAACGCGGAGGAACGGTTGGCAGATTAATGTGCTCACTTTCCAGTGCGTGCGCTTCAAACTGCGCCACATCATCGACAGCACTTCCGGCCGGTAAACTGTGCCAGTTCATATCCAGTAGTGCTGCGGCAAGCAATTCTGTCATGTCGTAGCCTTTGTTAAAGCGGGCGGCACGGAATAGCTTATCTTTCAATGCATCAGGCATCGCCTCGCCAGTCTGATAATGGCGAGCATAGTTAGCAAACACCTGGGATTGGCTCGCCCAGTGTTCATTGATTTGCGAAGGGAACTCCACGAAGTCGCGCGGCGTATTCGTCCCAGAAAGTGTTGCATAGCATTGGGTCGCAAATAGCCCATGTAACGTATGACCAAATTCATGGAATAACGTCACCACATCGTCCCAGGATATAAGTGCGGCTTCCCCGGCTGCCGGTTTGTTGTAATTACAAACGTTGTATATCACCGGAGAGTTATCCAGCAGCGTGGATTGTTCAACAAAGTTGCCCATCCATGCTCCGCCACCTTTACTGTCGCGAGCAAAGAAATCGCCATAGAACAGCGCCATGCCGCGCCCGTCTTTATCAAAGATTTCCCACACGCGCACGTCATCGTGATAGACAGGGATATCAAAGCGCTCGACAAAATTCAGACCAAATAGCTGGCTGGCTGCCCAAAAAACACCATTGCTTAGAACATTGTTCAACTCGAAGTAAGGCTTAATTTGCCCTTCATCAAGGTCGTATTTCGCTCGTCTGACTTGCTCTGCGTAGAATGCCCAGTCCCATGCTTCGGCTTTAAATCCACCCTGTTGTGCGTCAATCACCTGCTGAATATCCACAAGTTCGCGTTGCGCACGTGCGGTGGCAGCAGGCACGATGTCACGCATGAATTGCAGTGCTGCTTGCGGCTTTTCTGCCATTTGGTCGGCAATTTTCCAGGCCGCGTAATTCTCGAAACCAAGCAATTGCGCCTGTTCTGCACGCAGTATGGCCAGGCGCGCGACAATAGCTCGCGTATCGTTGCCGTCATTTTGCTGAGTGCGATCCCAACCCGCTTTAAACAGTTTTTCACGCGTCTGGCGGTTTTGCAGTGATTGCAGCGCGGGCTGTTGGGTGAAATTAAGCAATGGAATTAAGTATTTTCCATTCAGCCCCTTAGCACTGGCATGTTGTGCTGCAGATGCAATTTCTGCCGGCGTTAAGCCCGCCAGTTGCTCTACATCGCCAACCACCAGACCTGCGGCTTTATCTGCTGCATGCAGGCGATTATTAAACTGGCTACTAAGCTGGGCGGCTTCCTTATTCAGCACCTTAAGACGTGCTTTTTTCTCATCATTTAATGTTGCGCCCGAGAACCTAAAACTCTGCCAGACAACTTCAACTAAACGCCGCGATTCTTCATCAAGCGCTGATGCGTTGCGGTGTTGGTAAACGCTATCCAGACGCTCAAACAGCAGGGTATTAAGGCGCATTTCATCGGCGAGCTCTGCCAGTTCTGTGGCAAATTCTTCATCCAACTGTTGCAGATAATCGTTGGTGTGCGCAGATGTCATGGCAAAGAAAACGTTGGTTACTCGCCCTAACATCTGCCCGGTTTTTTCCAGCGCAAGGAAGGTATTTTCAAAAGTGGGTGCCGCAGTGTCATTGGCAATCGCCGCTATTTCTGCGCGCTTGATGCGTTTAGCTTCGTCAAATGCCGGACGATAGTGGCTGTCCTGAATGTCATCAAAGTGAGGTGCCTGGTAAGGCAATAAACTGATGTGATAAAACGGATTTTCCATCTGCATTCTTTAATTCCTGCTGACCGCAAAACTAATTTATAGCTCAACTCGCTACCTGATACACAGCAATAATCTCGGCGGCAATGGCCACGGCGATTTCTGCCGGGAGTTTCCCTTTCACATCCGGCAACCCCACCGGGCAACGCAAGGTGCTCAGTTGTTGCTCAGTAATCCCTTTCCCCGAAAGCCGATATTCAAAGCGTTGCCGTTTGGTTTGCGAACCAATCAAGCCCAGATAGCGGTAATCACCACGTTTAAGTATCGCTTCGGTCAGTTCAAGATCGCGCGGATGGTGGTGGGTCATCACAATAAAATAGCTTTGCGCGGCCGCCGATTTCACCGCATCCAATGGGTCTTCAGCCTGCCAGGTTGTTACCCCTTTTGGAGCCGCTGAAAACATATCAGGTCGTTCATCTACCCAGGTGATGTGACAGGGTAACGTTGATAATAATGCCACCAGCGCTTGCCCTACATGACCTGCGCCGAAAACCATGATTTGTGGCTGCGACTGAATTAGCGGTTCAAATAAAACGGTGGTCATGCCGCCACAACACTGCCCTAGCCGCGCTCCAAGATTAAAATACTCGGTATGTGGTGCCGTAGCCTGCTTTTCCAGCATCTCGCGTGCCAGCGCAATGCACTGGAATTCAAGATGCCCGCCACCGATAGTCAGGAAGCTCTGATTTCGCCCGACAATCATCTTCGTGCCGCAATTTCTCGGCACTGAGCCTTTGTCAGCCAGCAGCGTGAGTAATACGCACGGTTCGCGGCGCTCGCGAAGCTGCATCAGAATGCTGATCCATTCATCATTCATGGCACCTCCTGACAGCCCCAGAAAACACATTCTGGTGTTGCGGGTGCATCTAACAGCGGGTGTTTCTGATAATCCGTGACGCTTGCCACAGCATCTTGCAAAGCACACCACACTGAAATTCCTAACATAAATGGCGGTTCACCCACTGCTTTGGAGCGATAAACCGTGTGCTGCGGGTTGGCATGATTCTCAAGCAACTGGACTCTGAAGTCGGCTGGTGCATCGCTGATAGCCGGGATTTTGTAACTCATCGGGCTGTCAGTCAGCAGTCGCCCTTTTTCATCCCATACCAACTCTTCACAAGTCAGCCAGCCTGCGCCCTGCACAAACCCGCCTTCGATTTGGCCAATATCCAGCGCCGGGTTCAGAGAGTTGCCAACATCATGCAGAATATCGGTACGTAGCAGGCGATACTCTCCAGTTAGTGTGTCAATAACCACTTCAGAACACGCCGCACCATATGAGAAGTAATAGAACGGTTGCCCACGCCCGGCGGCGCGATCGTAGTGGATACCCGGCACTTTGTAGAAGCCCGTTGCTGAAAGTGGTACCTGGTTTAGCCACGCAAGATTCGCGATTTCAGTAAAGGTGAAATGGTGGCCTGGCACTTTCACCACGCCATTACGGAATTCCACCTGTTCAGTGGTGCATTTGTGCAAGCGGGATAGCATTTCCACCAGCCGTTCTTTAATTGTCAGCGCCGCAATTTCAGCTGCTTTGCCATTGAGATCAGCACCAGACGACGCCGCCGTTGGCGAGGTATTCGGCACTTTCCCCGTATTGGTTGCCGTAACCTGAATCTGTTCCACAGGAATTTGCAGCACTTCGGCAACCACCTGCGCCACCTTAGTATTCAAACCCTGTCCCATCTCCGTGCCACCGTGGTTAAGCTGCACAGTGCCATCGGTATAAATCAGCAACAGTGCTCCGGCCTGGTTGAGAAAACTGGAGGTGAAAGAGATGCCAAATTTGACCGGCGTAAGAGCCAGCCCGCGTTTTAACACTGGACTACTGCGATTGTATTCGCTGATTTGTTCGCGCCTGGAGTGGTAATCGGCACTTGCTTCAAGCTGGCGGGTGATTTCCGGCATGATGTTGTGTTCAACAGTCTGATGATAGTGCGTGACGTTACGCTCAGTATCGCCGTAGTAATTACGTTTACGCACTTCCAGCGGGTCGAGGCCGAGTTCACGGGCAATGTGATCCATAATCTGCTCAATGGCGACCATGCCCTGTGGTCCGCCAAACCCGCGATATGCCGTATTGGAAGCCAGATTCGTACGACAGCGGTAGCCCGTTATTCTCGCATCACCCAGATAGTAGGCATTATCGGCATGGAACATGGCGCGATCGCAGATCGATCCTGAAAGATCCAACGAGTAACCGCAATTAGCCGCCAGATCGATGACTACCCCATTGAGCATTCCTTCATCCGTAAAACCAACATCGTAGCGGACAAAAAATGGATGCCGTTTACCGGTGATACGCATATCGTCACGACGCGAAAGACGCATTTTGGCTGGTCGGCCAGTTAATGCCGCAGCCAGCGCCGCGTGGCAGGCAATGCCCGCAGCCTGTGTCTCTTTGCCACCAAAACCACCGCCCATACGGCGCATATCTACAGTAACTCTATTCATTGTTACACCGAGCACTGATGCCACGAGTTTTTGTACTTCAGTGGGGTGCTGAGTCGACGACCAGACAGTAACGCAACCATCCTCCCCCGGTTTCACCACGGCAATTTGCCCTTCGAGATAAAAGTGTTCCTGCCCGCCGATATGAAATTGCCCCTGAATACGATGCATAGCAGAAGCCAACGCTCGGTCTGCATCACCACGCTGATGAACGTGCGGTTCTTGCACATATTGCTCGCGGCGCAAGGCTTCTTCGACATCCAGCACCGGCTCAAGAAGTTCATATTCAATGACCGCTTTGAGTGCTGCCTCACGTGCAGCTTCGGGCGTTTCCGCAGCTACAGTCAGTACAACCTGGCCATGGTATTCAACCAAATCTCGGGCAAATAGTGGGTCGCCAGGTGCCAGTGGGCCAATATCCAACTCACCGGGAACATCCTGCCAGCTAAAGACTCGCACCACGCCAGCAATGGAGTAACACTCGGCAGTGTCGATTCTGGTAATTCGCGCATGAGCATGTTGGCTAAGAACCGGGCACAGATACAACATACCCGGCAATGTTAGCTTATCGTCAATGTACTCAGCTTTGCCGCTCGCATGCTTATCGGCACTTTCATGTTTGCGACTTTTGCCCGCACCACCGTTCATCTCGCGGGAAAATTGCTCGATTAATGCCTGCTCTGAAAGGCGTGCCGGGTTAATTGACATAGTTTTGTACCTCCAGCACATAACCGGGTTCGGTTTGTTGCAACAGCAAACGCCTCAGCAGATTTTGCGCAACAGTCAAACGGTAGCGCCCAGAACCCCGGAAATCAGTTAACGGCTGGAAGTCTGCGGCCAGTGCATGACATGCAAGGTCTAATGTTTGTTGGGTGAATGGTTGGCCTGACAGTTTTTGCTCAGCACTTTTAGCCCGCGCCGGGACAGCAGCCATGCCGCCAAATGCCAGTTTCGCACTTGTCACAACGCCATCATTAAAATGCAGGTTAAAAGCGCCAAATACCGTCGAAATATCATCATCCATACGCTTTGATATTTTCCACGCGGCAAATGTCGGGGAGATAGCAGTACGGTCAATCAGCACCGCACTGATAAATTCACCTGGTTGCAAAGCGGTTTTACGATAGCTCAGGAAGAACTCATCAAGCGGCAGTATGCGCACGGTTTCGCCGCAACGTAGCTCGAGTTCGGCACCCAGAGCCAGTAACATCGGTGCACCATCGCCGATGGGCGAGGCATTCGCCAAATTCCCTGCCAGTGTGCCGTGGTTGCGAATTTGTGCGGAAGCAAAACGATCCAGCACCTGTGCAAACGCCGGAATCAAAGGTTGTAAGGCGTCCTGACAAGCCTGCAACGTTGCCATCGCACCAATACGAATCTGGCTCTCCGCCACCGTAATCGTCTTAAGTTCGTCAATCTGGTTAAGCCCGATAATCAATGGCAGTGTCTGATACTGCTGGGTAATCGCCAGCGCCAGATCGGTGCCCCCAGCCAGTAATCGTGCCTGAGGATTTTGCTGATAAAGTCCTGCCAACTGGGAAACTGTTTTAGGTAACAGGCAACGGTTGGATTTTGTAAGTTCTCCCACGCCCGTTGGTTGCAGCGCTTTTAATCGCGAAACAGTTTGAGGCTCAGTCTGCGTGAACTGATCTTGCGTGGTTGCGCAGCTTTGCTCCATGGCGTCAATAATTGGGCGATAGCCAGTACAGCGGCAAAGATTCCCCGCAAGACTCTTTTCGATCTCATGGCGCTGTACGGCTGTGTGCGATTTTTGCAGCGCAAATCCCGACATAACAAAACCTGGAGTACAAAAACCGCACTGTGATGCATGGCAATCGGCCATCGCTTGCTGCACCGGGTGCAATTCATTGCCTTGCGATAAATCTTCCACCGTCAGCAATTGTTTGCCAGCAAGCTGGCTGATGAGCGTGATACAACCATTTGCCGTCTGGTAACGCATGTTCTCACCGTCTACTTGACCGAGAACGACCGTACAAGCGCCGCAATCACCAGATGCACATCCTTCTTTGCTGCCGCAGCGCTGTTCACTGCCGCGCAGCCAGTTCAGTACCGTGGTATTCGGGTCCACATCATCGAGGGTTTTTAACGTTTGATTTAGCAAAAATTGAATCATGCTGCGACCTCCAGCGTATCTCGCTGCCACACGCATTTGCCGTTGACCCAGGTGTGCCAGATGTTGCGATCGTCACCAAGCGTCATCAGCACGAACAGTTTTTCGTAAATGTCGCGGCTATTGGCGTGGCGCATCTTCTGTAGCGGAGATACAGCCAGGTCGAGAACCACGAAGTCGGCCTCTTTGCCGGGTAAGAAATTGCCAATTTTGTCATCGAGATCCAACGCGTGAGCTCCGCCAAGGGTTGCGTGATAAAACGCTTCGCTGGCACACAAACGGTAGCCTTGAAGTTGCGCGACTTTGTACGCCTCAGCCAGTGTTTGCAGCATATTAAAAGTGGTGCCTGCGCCAACATCAGTACCAATACCCATGCGGATCCCTCGGTCATGGCACTGCTTTAAGTTAAACAAGCCACTCCCGAGAAACAGGTTAGAGGTTGGACAGAAGGCGATTGCCGATTCGGTTCGATGCAGACAATCCCACTCGCACTCTTGCAAGTGGATGGCATGCGCAAAAACGCTACGTTTGCCAGTCAATTGGTACTGGTGATAGACGCCCAAATAGCTTTCGGATTCCGGCCACAGACTTTTTACCCAGGCGACTTCATCGCTGTTCTCACTAAGATGAGTGTGCAGCCAGGTATCGGGAAATTCTTCACGTAACGTTTGCACCGCTGCGAGTAATTCAGGTGAGGAGGTTGGCGCAAAACGAGGCGTCAGGGCATAGTTCAGCCGCCCTTTTTTGTGCCAGCGTTGAATAAGCTCACGGGTTTGCAGGTAGCTTTGCTCGGGTGTTTCCGTGAGATAGTCTGGCGCGTTACGATCCATCATCACTTTACCGGCAATAAGCCGCATCGAGAGATGTTCCGCCGCGCTAAAAAGCGCATCGACCGATTGCGGATGCACGGTGCCAAATACCAGAGCCGTGGTTGTACCATTACTGAGTAACTGGCTAAGAAAGAAGGCTGACATTTTTGCCGCGTGCGAACTATCCTGATATTGGCTTTCAACCGGGAAGGTATAAGTCTGCAGCCATTCCAATAGTTGTTCACCATAGGCACCTATCATTTCTGTTTGCGGATAATGCAGATGGGTATCAACGAAGCCCGGAATAATCAGCTTACCGCGATAATCAATGTAATCATTTTCAGCACGCAGATGGCTGCGCCCTTCTTCCCACGGTAACAACGCGACGACAGTGCCATCATTAAGGAACAGCACAGCATCTTCGTGATGACGAGCATTAGCCAGTAATTCGTCGGGATTCGTCCCGGTTTGAGTAATATCGAAAAACTGACCGCGTAGCGCTTGCGTGTAATTAACTGTCATCGCCGTACCTGTAATTGGTTTGTGAAGAATGAGTTAATAGTTGCAATGTTGATGCCATGTTGGAATTTAGATTTAATCATTTTGATAACAGTAGCTTAGATTACACACCCTCTTGTTGCGCAACATTTACGCAACTTTTTAGCATGCAAACGATTGCTCAACCATGCAAACGGTTGCCTTTTGGTATCATGAGCTGGATTGTTAAAAATTGAGGAATTGCCCGCACCAACAAGTTGCACAGACATGGTCTTGTTGCACCAGTAATGCACAGGTGCTGCCATACTAAAGTTCAATTATCACTAACTGCCTTAGCGTGCTAAGGTATTGCGACATAAAAAGCGTTGAGGAACAGTGAGATGATTATTCTGGTAACCGGCGCCACTGCCGGGTTTGGTGAGAGTATTACCCGTCGTTTCGTGCAACAGGGCCATAAAGTGATTGCCACTGGTCGCCGTCATGAACGTCTACAAGAGCTTAAAGAAGAACTGGGCGATAGCATCATTACGCTGCAACTTGATGTTCGTAATCGCGCGGCTATCGAACAAGCGATGGAGCAGTTGCCTGCCGAATGGCGCAATATCGATGTTCTGGTCAACAATGCAGGTCTGGCGCTGGGCATGGAGCCTGCACACAAAGCCGACCCGGATGACTGGGAAACGATGATCGATACCAATAATAAAGGTTTGGTCTATATGACTCGCGCCGTGCTGCCTGGCATGGTTGAGCGTAATCGTGGTCATATCATCAATATCGGCTCTACCGCAGGTAGCTGGCCATATGCCGGTGGCAACGTCTATGGCGCGACTAAAGCGTTCGTACGCCAGTTCAGCCTGAATCTGCGTGCAGATCTGCATAAAACTGCCATCCGCGTGACGGATATTGAACCGGGTCTGGTGGGTGGTACTGAGTTTTCTAACGTGCGGTTCAAAGGTGATGACGGCAAGGTTGAAAAAACCTACGAAAATGCCAACGCACTGACCGCAGAAGATGTCACTGAAGCTGTCTGGTGGGTTGCCACTCTACCAAAGCACGTCAACATCAACACGCTTGAGATGATGCCTGTTAGCCAGTCGTTTGCAGGACTTAGTGTTCACCGCGAAGGTTAATCACCCAGCCCATACCCACAACGCGCTTCTGGGTATGGGCGATCGTACAAATAAATGTTAAATTTGCACGGCTCATCAACGATAAGAAAAAATTCATGTCACCGTCAAACTTGCTCAACCCCACACAACCTGTAAACCAACAAATCTACCGCATTTTGCGTCGTGATATTGTTCGTTGCTTAATACCGCCTGGAACGCCCCTTTCTGAAAAAGAAGTGTCAATACGTTTTGAAGTATCGCGCCAACCGGTGCGCGAAGCCTTTATTAAACTGGCAGAAACAGGGCTGGTACAAATTCGCCCGCAGCGTGGCACTTATGTTAATAAAATTTCTGTAAACCAGGTAAAGAATGGTTGTTTCGTCCGTGAAGCAATTGAACGTGCCGTGGTGAAACGTGCAGCGAGTATGGCCACAGATGAACATCTGTATATGCTTGAGCAGTTATTGAACCAGCAACGAACCGCCATTGATCGCAATCAGATGGATGATTTTTTCCAGTTGGACGATGAGTTCCATCAGCAGTTAGCTCTGGTCGCCGATTGCAGCCTGGCGTGGGACACCGTCGAAAATATCAAAGCGACCATGGACCGTGTGCGTTATATGAGCCTTGATCACGTCACACCACCGGAAATGTTGCTTTCACAGCATCACGATATTTTTGAGGCGCTTAAACGCAAAGATGAAGAGAGTGTGGATCAGGCGATGCATCGCCATCTGCATGAGATAAGCCAGTCAATATTGTTGATTCGCAAAGAAAAGCGCGACTGGTTTAGTGAAGAGTAATATCTCGCCCGTTGCCGGGCGAGTTTAGAGCTTTATATTTAGAACTTAGCAACCGTCGCTTTCGCGCCGTTTTCACGCAGTGCCAGATAAGTTTCAGTAACCTGGGCTACGAATTTCTCGTTAGCAGGTAAATCTTCACCAAAGATTGTTTTTAGCCCCAGCAGAGCTTTAACACGGGTTTCCCCTTCCTGGCTCGCGCTAACCGCTTGCTCGATTGTAGAAAGCAGCGGGTCACTGACTTCGATTGTATTGCCCTGCTCGTCAACACCGCCAACGTAACGCATCCAACCTGCAACACCCAGTGCCAGCAGATCAAATTTGCTGCCGTTCGCCAAATGCCAGCGAATGGAGTCTAACCAGCGCTGTGGCAGTTTCTGGCTACCATCCATGGCGATTTGCCAGGTACGGTGGCGCAGTGCCGGGTTGGTATAACGTGCAATCAATGAATCGGCATATTTCGCCAGATCAACACCCTGCACTTTCAGAGTTGGCGCTTGTTCTTGCAGCATTAATGCGTGCGCAGTACGACGATAGTTCTCATCCAGCATGCATTCAGAAATGTGCTGATAACCCGCCAGGTAGCCGAGATATGCCAGGAATGAGTGGCTGCCGTTCAACATGCGCAGTTTCATTTCTTCGTATGGCAGAACATCTTTAACCAGTTCAGCACCGGCTTTTTCCCACTCAGGACGACCCGCGACGAAGTTATCTTCAATGACCCACTGGCGGAATGGTTCGCATGCGATAGCCACAGGGTCAGCTACACCCGTCGCTTTTGCTACTTGCTCCAGTGTTTCTGCAGTAGCAGCCGGAACGATACGGTCAACCATGGTGGATGGGAATGTTACGTGAGTTTCAATCCACGCCGCCAGCTCTGGGTTAATTGCCTGAGCGTATGCGGTGATAACGTTACGGGTTACGTGGCCGTTTTCTGGCATGTTATCGCACGACATCACGCTAAACGCAGGCAGACCTGCCGCTTTACGACGAGCCAGCGCTTCAACAATTACACCCGGCGCAGATTTCGGCTGCTGCGGATTGGCCAGGTCGTGTGC
The DNA here is from genome assembly GCF_021282405.1 of Buttiauxella cochleicola. Taxonomy (NCBI): domain Bacteria; kingdom Pseudomonadati; phylum Pseudomonadota; class Gammaproteobacteria; order Enterobacterales; family Enterobacteriaceae; genus Buttiauxella; species Buttiauxella cochleicola. The sequence continues at coordinate 215,215 of NZ_JAJSOU010000001.1, read as the reverse complement.
AATTAATGGATGATCCAGCAAGATAGTGCCGGTTGCCGGAGTATGGCAGTAGCCTTTTTCAGTCACGGTTAATGAGACAATCGCAACTTCAGGTTGAGTCATTGCGGTAAATACCGCTTCCAGGCCATCAACCTGAGCGTGAATGGCATCTTTCACCACACCTACAACGCGGCAATGCCATGCGTCGGCTGACATTTCAGCCACGCTATAAAGGTTGTCTTGCTGTTTCAAATCAGCAATTTGCTGTTCGCCACCAATCAGGTTGACTTCGCAGTAACCCCAATCGCTACCATGTTCATTTGCCAGGATATCGGCGTAAACCGCCTGATGAGCGCGATGGAATGCACCGAATCCAAGATGAACGATACGGGATACCAGTTTGCTACGGTCGTATTGTGGGAGAATAGCTTTTGCAGATAAGAGCTTGTTTTCCATTTTAAAACTCGCTGAGTAGTGAACTTGGGGACTGCCACAGACTACCTGACATGGTAGTCTGCATATTGATTTGCATTAAACTTTAGTGCTTTTGGTATGACACGAAAATTAAAGTTGTATAACAGCTCTTGTTTTATGTGTTCATACCGGCAGTCCCTTTACTACCCGCTGCGCTTTTGATGTTTCCGCAGCCTCTTCTATAAATGTGTTTAGAAGAGAGGACTAGTCAGCCCCGGCTCCAGCCAGCAACAATGATCAACATGCCGCAGAATGCGACTGTGGCACCTATCCAGTCATAAGTGCTTAATTTGACGCCATCCACCCAACGTAACCACAGCAAAGCGGTCACAACGTACACCCCGCCGTATGCGGCATAAACGCGCCCACTGGCAGCTGGGTGTAGGGTTAACAACCAGACAAATACCGCAAGGGAGAAGGCGGCGGGGATCAGCAATAGTGGGGAACCTTCGCGCTTTAACCACAGCCACGGTAAAAAGCAGCCGATGATTTCAGCAAGAGCAGTGGCAAAAAAAAGCACGGTTGTTTTGATCATATTGAACAATCTCTGGGATAATGAGGTCAATAATGGGTCGTCTGGTACGTACCCCACTCCATAATTTATTTACTTTAATAAGTCGGGCTTCACCCTAAAAGGAAACAGCAATGAACACAATCCTTCGCAAACGTCTCACCATGGCAACACTGCCGTTGGCGTTGCTGCTGAGTGCATTTGCGTTTGTTCAACCACTCCATGCTCAGACCAATAAGCTGATCATTGAATCTGGTGACAATGCGCAGACTCGCCAGGATGCGGCGATGGACAAAGAGCAATGGAATGACACACGCTCTCTGCGCCAAAAAGTGAACAAACGCGCCGAAAAAGAGTGGGACAAAACCGACACGGCTTTTGATGCCCGCGATAATTGCCAGAAAAGTGCTAACGTTAACGCTTACTGGGAACCTAACACCCTACGTTGCCTGGACCGCCGAACTGGTCGAACTGTCGCACCGTAATTTTGTCCTGTTACCCAATAAGGCTTCTTAACAGGAGCCTTATTCACTTTGAAAGGAATTCAAATGAGCCACGATCTACAAATCAAGCTTCGCCCACTTGAGCGCGAAGATCTCCGCTTCGTCCATCAACTGGACAACAACGCAAGCGTGATGCGCTACTGGTTTGAAGAGCCTTATGAAGCGTTTGTCGAGCTGTCGGACCTTTATGACAAACATATTCACGATCAAAGTGAGCGTCGTTTTGTTATCGAGTGTAACGGCGAAAAAGCAGGCCTGGTTGAACTGGTAGAAATTAACCACGTTCACCGCCGCGCTGAATTCCAGATAATTATTTCTCCTGACTATCAGGGCAAAGGCCTGGCATCGCGCGCCGCAAAACTTGCAATGGATTATGGGTTTATGGTGTTAAACCTGTACAAGCTCTATTTGATTGTCGATAAAGAAAATGAAAAAGCCGTGCATATATATAAGAAGCTGGGCTTTATGGTGGAAGGTGAATTAATCCATGAATTCTTTATCAATGGCGAATACCGCAACACAATTCGTATGTGTATTTTCCAGCATCAATATCTGGCGGAACACAAAAGTAGTGGCACGATTTTAAAACCGACTGCGCAGTAATCAATGTGGTGGATGTCGCTTACGCTAATCCACCCTACAAATCCCTGTTACGCCAGATTCAACGTAGCGCGGTGTTTCGCAGATTCCATACCCAGCTCGATCATTTCCATGACTTGAATCGCCTGTGCCGCAGGTACCGGGTTCTCTCCGTGTCCGGTCAATGCATCACGAATCCCGGCATAATAAGCCGGATAATTACCCGGGACCGTCAGCAAGGTTTGCTCGGTCATAACCTCACCCTGCGCTAACGTTAATACGCCATCACGCATATCGTAGCCCCAATCCTCTTGCGGCAAACGTTCGCCAGATTTGAGGCGATCTTCCTGCGGATCCAAACCATATTTGATATAGCTGCCGCGCGTACCATGCACGATATAGCGAGCGGTTTCTGCCGCAGCAAGCAACGTGCCATGCAGCACGACACGACGCTGTGGATAGGCCAGCACAGCATGGAAGTAGTCTGTCGCTTGTGCGCCTGGACGCAACTGACCTAAATCCACCGTCAGACTAACCGGTAGCCCGAAAAGATTCAGCGCCTGGTCGATAAGATGTGGCCCTAAATCGTACCAAATCCCGCTCCCCACACCGGCCTGCTCACGCCAGCGGTTGCGCACCTGTGGGCGGTAGCGGTCAAAATGCGACTCAAAGTACGCGACCTCACCTAGCGTCCCATCTGCCAGTAACGTTTTCAGCGTTAAGAAATCGCTGTCCCAGCGGCGATTATGGAACACTGAAAGCAGTAAACCGCAGCTTTTAGCCAGCGCATCAAGCTCACGAGCTTGTGACAACGTCACGGTAAAGGGTTTATCGACAACGACATGCTTACCGGCTTCCAGCGCTGCTTTAGCCAGTGGGAAGTGCGTATCGTTTGGGGTCGGAATAACAATTAAATCGATATTTGGGTCATTGAACAGATGATGAGGATCAGAGACTACCGGCATATTTGGCCAGTCAGCATGAACTTTCGTGGCATCGCTGCTGGAAACACCGGCCAGAACCATACCCGGCGTGCCCACAATTAAGGGGGCATGAAACGTCTTGCTGGCATAACCGTAACCGATTAATCCGACACGAATGTTATCACTCATTTTCTTTCCTCAAATTTTTGGACAACCTATTGGATACTATCCTGGGGATTGTAACAACAGGTAATTATATTGTTGCGTTCTGGTTGCGCATTCATCAGACAACCGTCTTGTAGCCAGCGCTCTTGGGCATCAGTTATGTCACTTACCTGCTCATGAAAACTCCTAAAAAATCAATCATGAGCATTAGGTTATATATATGAATAAGCATTTCCGTTTATTATTCATGCACACCCTACGCACAGCGTGCCCTGGTCATTTACTGCATGGATAACTACACCTCATGACTGCTCTCGATTATTTAATGAAGTTTCGTAAAATCAGCTCGCCTGAAAGCCTTGAAAAACTCTTCGACCATCTTAATTACACTCTGACTGATGATACTGACCTGATGAATATGTATCGCGCGGCCGATCACCGTCGTGCTGAATTAGTTTCTGGTGGGCGGCTGTTTGATTTAGGTTGTGTCCCAAAATCCGTCTGGCGATATGTTGTCTAGTGCCGCGACGGTAGCAAAGTGTTGAAAAAACCTTATAATCCCCCCGCCTTATGAATCGCATAAGGAAAGTCTTATTATTTTCGGGAGGAAACATGGCGACTACCCAAGTCCCTACGCAGGCACCACGTATTGCAGGCTGGCTCCTGGCCCCTCTCGCATGGCTATTAATGACCTTACTCAGCAGCAGTATTGCTCTGGCCATTTATCTTATGATGCTTATCTCCCCAGAAAGCCATCGACTTATGAGCGCACAAGGCCCCAAAATGGTCGTGCTCTGGTACACCTCTATCGCCTGTGCGATTGCCATGTGGGGTTATACCGTGTGGTTGACTATTGCCTTCTTCAAACGCCGTAAGAATGTGGTACGTCATTATATTCTTTGGTTATTGCTGTCTGTGTTGTTGGCGATTAAAACCTTCGCGTTTTCCCCAGTGAGTGACGATCTGGCATTACGTCAGCTGATGTTCCCTCTGTTGGCTGCAGCCTTGCTGGTTCCTTACCTCAAGCGCTCGAAACGCGTGAAGCAAACATTTATTAAGCCTTAACTACGCTGTAATAACCCTATAAACGCCCAGTTGTCGTCATCTTGCGGTTAGACGATAATAGGCGGCTTTTTTTTGTTTCAGGTCTCATTCATGACAGATTATCTGCTGCTCTTTGTTGGTACGGTTCTGGTCAATAACTTCGTATTAGTGAAGTTTCTTGGCCTGTGTCCGTTTATGGGCGTTTCCAAAAAACTGGAGACGGCTATTGGCATGGGGCTGGCGACCACTTTTGTACTGACTCTGGCGTCAATTTGCGCATGGCTGGTCAATGAGTTGATCCTTATTCCTCTTGATTTGGTCTATCTGCGCACCCTGGCGTTTATTCTGGTGATTGCAGTAGTCGTGCAATTTACCGAAATGGTGGTGCGTAAAACCAGCCCGGCGCTCTATCGCCTGTTGGGTATCTTTTTACCGCTAATCACCACTAACTGCGCGGTACTTGGTGTTGCGTTGCTAAATATCAATCTAGGTCATAACTTCCTGCAATCGGCACTCTACGGCTTTTCAGCAGCGGTAGGCTTCTCACTGGTAATGGTGCTGTTTGCTGCTATTCGCGAACGCCTTGCGGTAGCCGATGTTCCTGCACCTTTTCGTGGTAATGCCATCGCGCTTATCACCGCAGGCTTAATGTCTCTGGCGTTTATGGGCTTTAGCGGATTGGTGAAGTTCTGATGAGTACGATTTGGATTGCTGTGGTTGCTCTGGGCCTGTTAGGCCTGATATTCGGGCTTATCCTGGGTTATGCCTCACGCCGCTTTCAGGTTCAGGAAGACCCTATCGTTGATAAAATCGATGAATTGCTGCCACAAAGCCAGTGCGGGCAATGCGGCTACCCGGGTTGCCGTCCTTATGCGGAAGCTGTCGGCAATCAAGGATCGAGAATCAATCTGTGCGCCCCCGGTGGCGAAGCCGTGATGCTAAAGATCGCCACGTTGCTTAATGTCGACCCGCAGCCGATTGAAGGCGATGCAGTAGCCCAGGAGCCTGTGCGCATGTTGGCGGTTATCGACGAACCCAACTGTATTGGCTGCACAAAATGTATTCAGGCCTGCCCGGTAGATGCCATTGTTGGCGCGACCCGCGCAATGCATACCGTTATTAGTGACCTTTGCACCGGATGCAATTTATGTGTCGACCCATGTCCTACGCGCTGTATTGAGCTGCGACCGGTCGAAACCACCACAGAAAGCTGGAAGTGGGATCTGCAAACAATCCCGGTTCGTATCATTCCGGTGGAGCAACATGCTTAAGTTATTTACCCGTTTTAAAAAAGATAAAATCTGGGATTTCGATGGTGGCATTCACCCACCAGAAATGAAAACTCAGTCCAACGGCACGCCACTGCGCCAGGTTCCGTTACCGCAAAAACTGGTTATTCCTTTGAAGCAGCATATTGGTGCTGAAGGCGAACTGTGCGTAAAACCTGGCGATTATGTGTTACGAGGGCAACCTTTGACTCGTGGGCGTGGCCGTATGTTACCTGTTCACGCACCGACATCCGGATCCGTAACTGCCATTACCCCCCACTCCACTGCCCATCCTTCTGCGCTGGCGGAACTAAGCGTTATTATTGAAGCCGATGGTGAAGATAAGTGGATTGAGCGTGATGGCTGGCAAGACTACACCTCCCGCAGTCGCGATGAGTTGATTACCCGCATTCACCAGTTTGGTGTTGCAGGCTTAGGTGGCGCAGGTTTCCCGACCGGCAACAAATTACAAGGCGGTGGCGATAAAATCGACACGCTGATTATCAATGCTGCCGAGTGCGAACCGTACATCACTGCCGATGACCGCCTGATGCAGGATTGCGCTGCGCAAATCATCGATGGTGTGCGAATTCTTGCGCATATTCTGCAACCCCAGCGCGTATTAATCGGTATTGAAGATAATAAACCGCAGGCGATTTCTATGCTGCGTGCAGTGCTTTGCAATACACAGGGTATTGAACTGCGGGTGATCCCAACCAAATACCCGTCCGGTGGTGCCAAGCAGCTGACGCAAATTCTGACGGGTAAGCAGGTTCCACAAGGCGGCCGTTCTTCCGATATCGGTGTACTGATGCAAAACGTCGGTACTGCGTTTGCGGTAAAGCGCGCCATTATAGACGGCGAGCCATTAACCGAGCGCGTGGTGACGTTAACTGGCGGCGCAGTTCAACAGCCAGGCAATGTATGGGCACGACTGGGGACCCCTGTTCGTCATCTGCTCGACTTTGCCGGATTCCGTCCGGGGCACGATCAGCAAGTGATTATGGGTGGCCCACTAATGGGCTTTAGCCTGCCGTGGCTCGATGTGCCGGTCGTCAAAATCACCAACTGTTTGCTGGCACCGAACGCCAATGAAATGGGTGAACTACAGGAAGAACAGGGTTGCATTCGTTGTAGCGCCTGTGCTGACTCCTGTCCGGCAGATTTGTTACCGCAACAACTTTACTGGTTCAGCCGGGGGCAGCAGCACGATAAAGCCCAGGCCCATAATCTTAAAGACTGCATTGAATGCGGCGCTTGTGCCTACGTCTGCCCCAGCAATATTCCGCTAGTGCAGTATTTCCGCCAGGAAAAATCGGAGATCCGCGAAATTGAGCTGGAAGCCAAACGTACAGCTGAAGCAAAAGTTCGCTTTGAAGCTCGTCAGGCTCGGCTTGAGCGCGAAAAGGCTGCTCGTCTTGAACGCCATAAGCAGGCTGCTGTTCAACCGACAGCGAAAGATAATGATGCTATTCAGGCGGCCCTTGCCCGAGTGAAAAATAAAAAAGCTCAGGGTAGTGAGCCAATTGTTATTAAGCCGGGTAGCTTGCCTGATAACCAGCAAGTGATTGCGGCGCGTGAAGCGCGCAAAGCGCAAGCTCGGGCTCGTCAGGCTGAAAAAGAAGCGCAAGACAGCGCGAGCTCGGACCCTCGCAAAGCGGCGGTTGAAGCAGCGATTGCCCGTGCCAAAGCCCGCAAAGCAGTGCAAGCTCAAGTATCGGCTTCAGATGCTGAAGCGGCTGAAGTCGAAACCATCGACCCACGCAAAGCGGCAGTTGAAGCCGCTATTGCCCGTGCCAAAGCCCGTAAAGCAGTGCAAGCTCAAGTATCGGCTGCAGATGCTGAAGCGGCTGAGGTCGAAATCATCGACCCACGCAAAGCGGCGGTTGAAGCAGCTATTGCCCGAGCCAAAGCCCGTAAAGCGGCCCAGGCTGAACAACAATCTGTAGAAACACCTGCCGAAGAACAAGATCCGCGCAAAGCCGCAGTGGCCGCCGCGATTGCCCGTGTTCAGGCACGTAAAGCTGTGCTTCAAATGGCATCAGAGGAATAGATGGTTTTCAAGATAGCAAGCTCCCCTTATACCCATAACCAGCGCAGCACCTCACAGATTATGCTGCTGGTGACCTGGGCCACGTTGCCTGGCATGGCAATGCTTTGGTATTGGTTCGGCTGGGGTAGCCTGGTGCAAATAGCATTAGGCATTCTGACCGCAGTTGCTGCAGAACTGTTGGTACTTAAACTTCGCAAACAACCACTGAGAATCCTCGGTGACAATTCTGCCGCATTAACCGGTCTGCTATTAGGGATGAGCATTCCACCTTTTGCTCCGTGGTGGATGGTGGTACTTGGAACCGTTTTTGCGGTTATTATCGCAAAACAATTGTATGGCGGACTTGGTCACAACCCATTTAACCCGGCAATGGTCGGGTATGTCGTACTGCTGATTGCCTTCCCGGTGCAAATGACATCCTGGTTACCGCCACACACACTGGCCGCTACGGTTCCCGGCTTTGCTGATTCCCTGCACGTTATTTTCTCCGGCTCCACTCTGGCTGGTGACACTATGACACAATTGCGCATGGGTATTGATGGGATAAGTCAGGCAACACCACTGGATACCTTTAAAACAGGCTTACGCGCCGGGCATTCCGCCAACGATCTGTTACAAGAGCCAATTTATAACGGTGTCCTGGCTGGTATCGGCTGGCAATGGGTTAACCTCGCTTTCCTGGCGGGCGGCCTGTTTATGCTCCTCAAAGGTGCCATTCGTTGGCATATTCCGGTTAGTTTCCTGCTCACACTTGCCGTGTGTTCCACGCTCGGCTGGATGTTTGCTCCGGAAAAATGTGCATCTCCGCTGATTCACCTGTTCTCAGGTGCCACTATGCTCGGCGCATTTTTCATTCTCACCGACCCGGTAACGGCCTCGACCACCAATCGTGGGCGCCTGATTTTCGGTGCATTGGCCGGATTACTGGTCTGGCTGATTCGTACATTTGGTGGTTATCCGGATGGTATTGCTTTCGCCGTTTTGCTGGCAAACATCACTGTTCCGTTGATCGATTATTACACCCGCCCACGTGCTTACGGGCATCGCTAAGGAGCCGTCATGCTAAAAACGATGCAAAAACATGGCGTTACTTTGGCTCTGTTTGCGATATTGGCAACCGGACTAACTGCGGTCGTCAATGCCTTAACGAAAGACACTATCGAACAGCAAGCTGTTGCACAGCAGAAGCTATTGTTTGATCAGGTGATTTCGACCGATATCTATGACAACAATATTCAGGCCAGTTGTGTCGTCGTCAATGATTCACCGTTAGGTAAAGGCGAACGCCATATTTATGTGGCGCGTAAAAGTGAACAACCGGTTGCGGTTGTCATGGAAACCACCGCCCCTGATGGCTATTCTGGCGCCATTCAATTGCTGGTCGCGGCTGATTTTAACGGCAAAGTGTTGGGTTCACGTGTCACTGAACATCATGAAACACCCGGCCTTGGCGATAAAATCGAAACACGTCTGAGTGATTGGATCACGCATTTTGCCGGTAAGACAATTCAAGGCAATGATGATTCAAGCTGGGCGGTAAAAAAGGATGGCGGTCAGTTTGATCAGTTTACCGGCGCGACCATTACCCCTCGCGCAGTTGTCAATGCGGTAAAACGAGCGGGATTATTCGCCAAAACACTGCCATCGCAAGTTGATAATCTTCCAGCCTGTGGAGCTCAACCATGAGCGAAGTAAAAGATATTGTCGTTCAGGGATTATGGAAAAATAACTCGGCTCTGGTGCAGTTATTAGGCCTTTGCCCACTGTTGGCGGTCACCTCTACTGCCACCAACGCCCTTGGACTGGGACTTGCGACTACGCTGGTGTTGGTATTGACCAACAGTGCCGTATCCGCCCTACGTCGTTGGGTCCCGACAGAAATTCGTATTCCAATTTATGTCATGATCATCGCCTCGGTAGTCAGTACCGTTCAGATGCTGATCAATGCCTACGCTTACGGTCTGTATCAATCGTTGGGGATTTTCATTCCATTGATTGTTACCAACTGCATCGTTATTGGACGAGCCGAGGCGTTTGCTGCAAAAAGTAGTGTGCCGCTCGCCGCTTTGGATGGTTTAGCTATAGGCATGGGTGCCACCAGCGCAATGTTTGTTTTAGGCTCGTTGCGTGAAATCATTGGCAATGGGACCTTGTTCGACGGTGCCGATGCGCTGCTGGGTAGTTGGGCAAAAGTCCTGCGCATTGAGGTTTTCCACACTGATACCCCTTTCCTGCTGGCAATGTTGCCACCTGGCGCATTTATCGGCCTGGGTTTAATGCTGGCAGTTAAGTATCTTATTGATGAAAAAATGAAAACGCGCCGCGCAGCGAAAGCTGCTGCAATGGAAGGTAATCCAGAGAAAGCGTTATGAATAAGAGCAAACGGTTAGAGATCCTCACGCGCCTGCGTGACAACAATCCTCACCCTACCACTGAGTTACAATTCAATTCTCCATTCGAATTGCTGATAGCTGTGTTGCTTTCAGCTCAGGCGACGGATGTCAGCGTCAATAAGGCAACAGCGAAGCTCTACCCTGTAGCTAATACACCGCAGGCCATGTTGGATCTGGGTGTTGACGGTATTAAGTCATACATCAGAACCATCGGCCTCTTTAACAGCAAGGCTGAAAACGTCATCAAGACATGCCGGATGTTGATTGATCTGCATAACGGTGAGGTACCCGAAGACAGGGCGGCACTCGAAGCCCTACCGGGCGTTGGTCGCAAAACCGCGAACGTGGTACTTAATACTGCCTTTGGATGGCCAACTATCGCCGTAGATACTCATATCTTCCGTGTATGTAACCGCACCAACTTTGCGCCTGGGAAGAACGTTGAGCAGGTCGAGGAAAAACTACTGAAAGTCGTTCCGGCAGAATTTAAAGTCGATTGCCATCACTGGCTCATTTTGCACGGCCGTTATACCTGTATAGCTCGCAAGCCGCGCTGTGGTTCGTGCATCATTGAAGATCTGTGTGAATTCAAAGAGAAAGTCGATATCTAATCCCCCTCCCACCTGCTGCGTAAGTGGCAGGTTAGGTTCATGTTCATTCCCACATCGCTGTCTGCCGTATCTAATCTATTGTTTTATTCTACGAATCATTACCGTTTCGGTTTAATCATGTGGTGAATAATCACCCCAACAGGTTAATCGTTTTTTTACGATAAGAATTTTCCATAACTATGTGACACAGATCACACTGATAACACAGTGTTAAATTTAGGTCATCAAAATGAAACAAATAACCTCGCATTCATCAGTGATTAGCTAACTTAAGCAGTACAATAGGCTGCACAAATCTTTACACCCCGCCCATATCACTACACATTAAGCCATAAAGCAGAATATATAACTAAAATGAATTTTTTTTAGCATTACCAAAGAGAATAAATCGGTAAAGCCCATTTTGATAAAATTTAACGCTGAATAACAATTTGCTTTTTGGAGCTTTATTCCGTGAGAGATATATGTAACAGAGTATTACAAAGCCCTTGCCTGAAGCCGCAGGATAGTGAACATTACCCGCCGTTTCCCCTTTCTTATAACTAAAAAAGCGAATGCCGCTGGCGTGACGCTTAGAAAACTCCTGTTAAATTGGGATGTAAAAAAAGAGGTATATGTGTCGACTGCAAACAAGAAACCAGCAGAAAGCATTAGTCTGAATGCTTTCAAACAACCTAAATCGTTCTATCTGATTTTCTCTATCGAATTGTGGGAGCGTTTTGGCTACTACGGTCTGCAAGGTATTATGGCCGTTTACCTGGTCAAAATGCTGGGTATGTCCGAAGCTGACTCCATCACCCTGTTCTCTTCCTTTAGCGCACTGGTCTACGGAATGGTCGCTATCGGTGGTTGGTTAGGCGATAAAGTCCTCGGCACCAAGCGCGTCATTGTGCTCGGTACTATCGTACTGGCTATCGGTTACGCGCTGGTAGCTTACTCCGGTCACGATGTGGCTGTGGTGTACATGGGTATGGCGACTATCGCTGTGGGTAACGGTCTGTTTAAGGCTAACCCGTCCTCCCTGCTTTCTACTTGCTATGAAAAAGATGATCCGCGTTTGGACGGTGCATTTACTATGTACTACATGTCCATCAACATCGGTTCATTCTTCTCTATGCTTGCCACTCCATGGCTTGCAGCAAAGTATGGCTGGAGCGTTGCGTTCTCCCTGAGCTTCGTGGGTATGCTGATCACTCTCGTGAACTTCATGTTCTGTAAGAAGTGGGTCAAAAACCACGGTTCTAAACCTGACTTCCAGCCGGTGCATTTCGGCAAACTGGCGACCACTATTGTTGGTGTGCTGGTGCTGGTGACTGCGGCAACCTGGCTGCTGCACAACCAGGGCATCGCACGTATGGTTCTGGGCGTAGTCGCTCTGGGCATCGTGATTATCTTTGCTAAAGAAGCTTTCGCAATGCAGGGTGCTGCTCGTCGTAAGATGATTGTTGCATTCATTCTGATGGTTGAAGCGATTGTGTTCTTCGTGCTGTATAGCCAGATGCCAACCTCTCTGAACTTCTTTGCGATTCGTAACGTTGAACACTCCATTCTGGGTGTGATGTTCGAACCTGAGCAGTTCCAGGCACTGAACCCATTCTGGATCATGATTGGTAGCCCGATTCTGGCTGCTATCTACAACAAAATGGGCGACCGCATGCCGATGCCGCACAAATTTGCGTTCGGTATGATCCTGTGTTCTCTGGCCTTCCTGGTGCTGCCACTGGGTGCGAAGTTCGCATCTGATGCAGGTATCGTGTCTGTAAGCTGGTTGATTCTGAGCTATGCGCTGCAGAGTATCGGTGAGCTGATGATTTCTGGTCTGGGTCTGGCGATGGTTGCACAACTGGTTCCACAGCGCCTGATGGGCTTCATCATGGGTAGCTGGTTCCTGACTACCGCGGGTGCTGCAATCATTGCTGGTAAAGTTGCGAACCTGATGGCTGTTCCAGAAAACGTAACCGACCCACTGCAATCACTGGCTGTATATGGTCACGTGTTCATGCAGATTGGTATTGCTACCGCTGTTATCGCGGTTCTGATGATGCTCACTGCGCCTAAGCTGAACCGTATGGCACAGCAGGTTGACGAAAAAGCTGAGACCTCTAAGGAAACAGCTACCGCGTAATGTAGCGGGGAACATGTTATTTTCAGCCGTTAGCTTTTATCGCTAACGGCTTTTTTTTTGCCCATATGCGCACTAACATAGGGTATCTTAGCGCCCCATAGGAGTTCAGTAATGAAACTGTATTATAAAGCTGGTGCCTGTTCCCTCTCCCCACACATTATCCTGCGCGAAACCGGTGTTGATTTCTCCCTGGTGAAAGTCGATTTAGCGGCGAAGAAAACCGAAGACGGCGGTGATTATCTTGAGGTCAATTCCAAAGGCCAGGTTCCAGCACTGCTGATGGATGACGGATCGCTGCTCACCGAAGGCGTAGCGATTGTGCAGTATCTGGCAGATAAAGTGCCTGACCGCCAGTTACTAGCCCCTTCAGGTAGCATGACGCGCTACCACACGCTGGAATGGTTGAACTACATCGCGACAGAACTGCATAAAGGTTTCTCCCCGTTGTTCAACCCTGCAACGCCAGATGATTTTAAAACCCTCACTCGCGCAGCACTTGAGAAGAAATTCAAGTACGTCAATGAAGAGCTGAATGACAAACAGTGGCTGATGGGTCTGCGTTTTAGCGTGGCGGATGCGTATCTGTTCACCGTGCTGCGCTGGGCGCAGGCGCTGAAACTCAATCTGGAAGGGCTAAGCAATATTGATGCGTTTATGGAGCGAATGAAAGCGCGTCCGGCAGTTGCGGCGGCTTTAACAGCTGAAGGGATTTAACGCGTCCGTAATTGAAAACGCCCTCTGTTGAGGGCGTTTGTGTTTTAAAGCTTCACAGCTGTGAAATAATGCTCTGGTTTCGCAATGCCTTCTTGGGCCGCAACCAGTTGCAGTTCGTACTCTTCCATTTTCTTCGTCACGACCATAATGTCGTAAACCGCAGCAGTAACATGCTCCAGAGCCTCACGAAGCGTTGCACCTTGCAGCAATTTCACCAACAGCAGACCACTGGTCACATCGCCAACGCCGACGGGCTGACGATCGCCAAAATCCACCAGCGGACGGTGAATATGCCAGGCTTCGTCTGCAGTCACTAACAACATCTCAAAGCGATCCTGCTGATATGCCGCACGTGCAAGGTGTTTCACCAGCACGATTTCCGGGCCTTTCGCGATGAGTTCTCTCGCAGTCGAAACCGCTTCGTCAACGGAGTTAACCGCATGACCGCTCAGGATCTCAAGCTCGATCAGGTTTGGAGCAATAATATCACTGGCTGGTAATGCGTAGCGCGTATGGAATTCGGCAACACCTGGGGCGACGATGCAGCCTTTTTCAGGATGGCCCATTACCGGATCGCAGAAATACTTCGCCTGCGGATTGGCCTCTTTCGTTTTACGAACAATAGAAAGAATATGTTCGCCCTGCTCAGCAGAGCCAAGGTAACCACTCAACACCGCATCGCAACGTTTAAGCTGCCCGATGTCCGCAATTCCTTGCACAATGTCGCTTAGGTGGCTGGCAGGCATCACGCTGCCCGTCCATTTTCCGTATTGGGTATGGTTGGAGAACTGGACAGTGTTCAGTGACCATACATTAGCGCCCAGACGGCGCATCGGGAATTCGGCGGCACTATTGCCTGCGTGACCGAAAACCACATGGGACTGGATGGCAAGGATGTTTTTCATTTTTCTACTCGGATGGAACGATATTGGTTCTGGTTGTGTGTAAACAAATCGGACAAAAATAAAGGGCGTGGTTTCCCACGCCCTTCTGGTCTTTCTTAATTACTTCCAGCAAACGAGGCAGTAATTTTTCTTACCCCGGCGCAGCAAGGTGTAGCGATTGAACAGAATATCGCTATCAGCAAAGGTATATTCCGGGTCAGACTGCTTCTCACCGTTGATGGTGATAGCATTTTGCGCGATGGTTTTACGCGCCTGGCCACGAGATGGTTGCAGTTCGGAGTCAACCAACGCTTGCTGTAAATCTGCACCACGATCCATTTCAACCATCGGTACACCATCTTGAGCCAGTTGTTCAAGGTCAGCTTCGGTCAAATCACTCAGGTTGCCGTTAAACAGGCTGCTGGTAATACGCTTGGCCGCTTCAAGACCCTCTTCACCGTGAACCAGACGAGTGACCTGTTCAGCCAGCACATATTGCGCACGAGGAGCGGTACCGCTGTTTTTATCTTCTTGTTCCAGCGCATCGATCTCTTCGAGGCTCATGAAGGTGAAGAATTTCAAGAAGCGATACACATCAGAGTCAGCGGTGTTGATCCAGAACTGGTAGAACTTGTACGGGCTGGTTTTCTTCGGATCAAGCCATACTGCGCCGCCTTCGGTTTTACCGAATTTGGTGCCATCTGATTTAGTAATCAACGGCACAGTCAGACCAAACGCTTGCTGCTGATGCAGACGGCGAGTTAAGTCGATACCAGAGGTGATGTTACCCCACTGGTCGGAACCGCCAATTTGCAGCACCACACCGTGCAGCTTGTTCAGGCAGGCGAAGTCATAACCTTGCAGCAGGTTGTAGGAAAACTCGGTGAAAGAAATGCCCACGTCATCACGGTTCAGACGCTGCTTCACCGCTTCTTTGTTGATCATCTGGTTAACAGAGAAGTGTTTGCCGATATCACGCAGGAAGGTCAGCACGCTCATGCCGCCAAACCAGTCGTAGTTATTCGCAGCAACCGCTGAGTTTTCGCCACAGTTGAAATCGAGGAACGGTGCAACCTGGCGGCGGATTTTTTCCACCCACTCTTGCACGGTATCTTCAGTGTTGAGCTTACGCTCAACCGCTTTAAAACTTGGGTCGCCAATCAGACCTGTCGCACCACCTACCAGCGCAACCGGTTTGTGGCCCGCTTCCTGGAAGCGTTTCAGGCACAGCAGTGGAACCAGATGGCCCAAGTGCAAGCTGTCAGCGGTAGGATCGAAGCCGCAATACAGCGCAATTGGCCCTTGCGCCAGTCGCTGTGCTAACGCTTCTTCATCCGTTACCTGGGCGACTAAGCCCCGCTCTTGCAATTGTTTTATCAAATTGATGCCTGCCATCAAATTCTCCATCTATATACGACTGCACCTATACCGGTACACGGCTTTTCGCCTGGTGGCGAAAGAAGTTAATTTCTTAGGGGACATAGAATAAAGCGCAGACAGCAGGAGTGCCAGCGCTTAACACAACAAATTCCCGATGTTATGGGGCCAGGCGGTCTATTTTCCAGGCACTACCATCGCGCTGGTATAAAAAACGATCGTGCAGACGATGTTCACCGCCCTGCCAGAATTCCATTTGCTCGATTGTTACGCGATAACCGCCCCAAAAACTCGGTAATGGAATTTCGCCCTGCTGGAATTTCTGTTTCAGTTCGAGGAATTTGCTTTCCAGAATACCGCGCGCGGAAATACGGCTGGATTGCTTTGAAACCCAGGCGCCAATCTGGCTATCACGCGGGCGACTGTGGAAATATTTCATCACTTCAAGAGTCGATAAACGCTCCGCTGTGCCTTGTACCATCACCTGGCGATCCAGCATATGCCACGGGAAATGCAGGCTGATGCGCGGATTAGTTTCCAGATGATGTGCTTTGCGGGAGCCGAGATTGGTGTAAAAAACCAAACCACGGTCATCGAAATGTTTGAGCAACACAATGCGCTGATACGGCTGGCCGGTTTCATCAACGGTTGCCACGACCATTGCGGTAGGGTCGGCAAGTTTTGCATCACATGCCTGAGCTAACCATCGCTCAAACAATGGCAGAGGTTGTTCGGTAAGATCATTGCGGCGCAAACCACCTTTGGTGTATTCGCGGCGCAAGTGCGCAATTTGTTGCAAAGAGTCGTTATCAGACATGGCTTTACGTCAGGCAATTGTCAGGTGGAGCTATTGTGCGCTCCACCCTCAAAAATCTCTACTCAAAATAATTCAGGTTGCAGGCAGGCGGCAAACGAACGAGGCCCCAGGAGCTTACTTGAGTAAGTGACTGGGGTGAGTAAGCGCAGCGAACGTCCCTGCAACCTGAAGTATGAAGAGTATCAATGTTTCGGGTTTTGTAACTGGCAATTATCCATCACAACCGTGTCTTTGCGGTACACCGTTGCGGTATCACCTTTAGACCAGAATACGTAAACACCATCGGTATAGCGCGCACCTGATGCAGACAACCCTTGTGTCAGCGACAAATATTCGTTGTCATAGACAAAGTTCACCATCTGCTTTTGGTTATTTAATTTAACGGTAAGCGGTTTTTCATCACACTGATATTGCAGAGTGTCCGTCTGCATCTTCTCAACAAAGGTGTTGTAGTAGCTACATCCTGAAAGCATGAAGGGAATGGCGGCAATAAGTAGTTTTTTCATCTGCATGTCCTGAAGTTCTTTTTTTTATAGCGGGGGATAATAACGTCCCCCATTCCCTTCAGTGTAGAGATTTAGTGCGGTAGTGAATTTCAGTTAACTCTGATTATGTTCATCATAATTCAAGTTACCTTTTTATTGGCGACGTTCATCCGCTCGAACAATTTAGGCTAAGTACAGCGGGTTGGCAGGGAAAATTGCACCAATCACGCTTGCTGCAGACGCCCCGGTTACCGAAGGCAAGTTTCCAGGCAGACCTGACATAGTGCGATAAGCAAGCCAGGCAAACGCCAGCGCCTCCATATCGTCACCGCTAATTCCTGCTTCATCAGTCGTCGTGACTTCGATACCCGGCAGCAACCCACTCAAACGAGCCATTAACAATGGATTACGGCTTCCACCACCGCATACCATCAACCTCTCACAACCGCCGCTCAGCAATACTTGCTCTGAAATAGTGACGGCAGTCAGCTCTGTGAGCGTTGCCTGGACATCTTCTCCGGCAAGCCCCGGGAATGCGGCTAACTGGCGCTCAAGCCAACCATAATTGAAATACTCACGGCCAGTGCTCTTTGGCGCAGGCATGGCAAAATATGGATCGCTTAGCATCTGCTGCAATAATGGGAGAATGACTTTGCCGCTGCTCGCCCATTGAGCGTCTTTATCATATGCTTTGCCACGTTGACGCCAGATCCACGCATCAATAAGCATGTTTCCTGGACCAGTATCAAACCCGCGTACTGGCTGTTCAGGGATGAGCAGAGAGAGATTGGCGATCCCGCCAATATTTAGCACCATGCGATGCTCCGAAGGATGCGCCAGTAAAGCATGATGGAATGCAGGCACCAGAGGAGCGCCCTGCCCACCCAAAGCCATATCCCGACGGCGGAAATCACCAACCACAGTGACGCCTGTTCGCGCAACGATTTGATTGTTATCCCCAATTTGCATGGTATGCGCAGCTTCACCTTGTGGCTCGTGCCAGACGGTTTGCCCGTGGCAGCCAATCGCGGTGATATCGGTATAGGTAAGCCCCTGGTTGTTCATCAATGTCTGAACAGCTTCAGCGAATAATTTACCAAGGCGATTATCAAGTTGGCCTAGCTGAGAAAGGGTTAATGGCTGCCCCTGGCAAATCGCCAGAATGGCATTTTTTATCTTTAAAGGAATGGGATGGCTGTAACTTGCCTGTTGTGCAACAAGATGTTCATCAATTGCGGCCAGAACGACATCAATCCCGTCCAGGCTGGTGCCTGACATCACACCGATATAACGCCCTGATTTCATCGGTTACTCCTTTCGACTTGCCAAATTGGGGATAAACTCAACCATAAACTAGCATTCTATGCGATGGTTACTTAATAATTTTTAACAAAAATACTCTATAAATAGGTATTAATGCCGCAGTCACTTTAATTTATGAATGGTTGATGCTCGGTTAAGTGAGGCTTTTCTAATATGAATGCTATTAATAGTCTGAACTTATTTTAAATTCAGCACCTAAATACCATATAATTTAGCCATGAAGGATGCTCAGTTGAGCGTTTCAAGTGTTCAGGAGAGTCACAAATGATTTCACGTATACTGGTAGTCTCGTTAGTTGGGTTAACTCTGGCTGGTTGCGCTAATACCAGCTCACTTTCAGGCGACGTATATAGCGCTTCTGATGCTAAACAAGTACAAAGCGTCACTTATGGTACTTTGGTATCTGCTCGCCCGGTTCAGATTCAGGCCGGTAACGATTCAAATGTGATGGGCGCAATTGGTGGCGCTGTGCTGGGTGGTTTCCTGGGTAATACTGTTGGTGGCGGTACAGGTCGTTCACTGGCGACCGCTGCGGGCGCAGTGGCAGGTGGAGTAGCGGGTCAGAGTGTTCAGGGCGCGATGAACAAAACTCAGGGTGTGGAACTGGAAATCCGTAAGGACGATGGCAACACCATTCTGGTCGTTCAGAAACAAGGTGATACCAAATTTACTGTGGGCCAACGTGTAAGACTTGCCAGCAACGGCAGCCAGGTAACCGTTTCGCCAAACTAATTATGAAGGGTGACTTGTTTACAGGTCACCCCTCTTCGCTTCTTTGCCAGCCAAATAATCAAAACAGAAAACCTCACCGAATGATGAGGCTTACAATAAACAACTTATTCTTTCGTCTGCAAATCAACGATATTTTTTTCCAGCCGATTTATCAAATTAAGCAACAGCGCCTGCTCTTCAGCATTGATACCTAACAAAATTTCCTCGCGCGTTTTCTTGATAACCGTCTCCATCTCGTTGATGATAGGCTCAGCACGCTCAGTGAGCTTGATGCGTTTTGCCCTACGGTCATTCGCGCAGGTTTGACGAGAAATCAGCCCTTTCTCTTCGAGTTGATCAAGCGTTCTGACCAGTGACGGTTGCTCTATGCCGATCGCTTTGGCCAACTGAATCTGCGACTGCTCGGGCGGCAACTGATGAATATTATGCAGCGTTACCCAATGTGTCTGTGTCAATTCCAGAGGTTTCAGGCGATGGTCAATCAGAGCACGCCAAATGCGCACCAACCGTGCCAGATCTGATCCTAATGGCGATTCCAATTTCATCTCCTTATAATTAGCTTGCTAACTTATTATACTGATTTTAAACTATTGTGCAGGCTTTACTTGAAAAAACAAAATCCTTATTTTTGCTGATGTTATGCAACCAGCTATACTTTTAGTTTACATCTAAGTCTGGGGAAACGGCAGTCTTCCCGGTATTTTAAAGGATTATCTGACGTGAGCTTCAATTTTTTAACATCAGGCCTACCTCTTCAGGACCTGGTGTTTGGCGCTTCTATCTATTTCCCTCCTCTTTTTAAAGCGGTTATCGTCGGCTTTTTTATCTGGCTAATTTTGCATCATCTGCTGCGTGACTGGATGTACTCCGGCGAGATCTGGCATCCAACGTTAATGGATTTGTCATTATTCTCGCTGTCAGTTAGTGCAGCCCTTGTAATTTTGGTGGTGTGGTAAAGCATGAATATGAAAACAATAAAGTACTTTTCCACGCTAGTGATTTTCGCGGCAGCCCTTATTGTTGGCTGGCTGTTATGGAATTATTACATGCAATCCCCCTGGACGCGAGACGGGAAAGTCCGTGCGGAGCAAGTCAGCATCACGCCGCAGGTGTCCGGAACGATAACTCAGCTGAATATCGAAGATAACCAGTTCGTCAAAGCGGGAACCATTCTCTTCACCATTGACTCTACGCCCTACCACATCGCGCAACTCAATGCCCAAGCGCAATTAGCTCAGTCTCAGTCAGAATTATCAAAAGCCAGCAATGAAGCGAATCGCCGCAAAAATCTGCCGCGTAACTACATTTCCGCAGAAGATATGGACACGGCAAATATTAATGTCAAAGCCGCGCAAGCTGCGGTAAAAGCCGCTGAAGCTACTGTTGAACAGGCGAAATGGCAGATCTCTCAAACAACAGTTACCGCACCTGTTGATGGCTGGGTAACCAATCTGTCAACGCGTACTGGTAATTATGCGACCGCAGGACAGCCCGTATTTGCGCTGGTCGACAGTCATTCTTTCTATGTTGTAGGTTATTTTGAAGAAACCAAACTGCGCCATATTCAACCCGGTGATCTAGCAGAAATTGTTCTCTATAGCGGGCATGTACCGTTATCAGGCAAAGTGCAAAGTATTGGCCGTGCCATTTATGACCAAAGTGTTGAAAGCGATAGCGATCTGGTGGCGGATATCAAACCCAATGTGCCGTGGGTGCGCCTTGCTCAGCGTGTGCCGGTACGCATTCAGCTAAACCAAATCCCGCAAGGTATTACGCTGGTTTCCGGTACCACCTGCACCGTTTCAATTAAACACTGAATCCAGCGATGAAACTCTCGTCACTGGCATGGAAAAATACGCCCTGGGGAAAAGCAAACGCCGGGCAATGGCGCTATGCCCTGCGTAATGCCATTGCGATGTGCCTCGCATTAACCATCGCTTACTACCTGGATTTAGATGAACCTTATTGGGCGATGACCTCCGCGGCGGTCGTCAGTTTCCCCACTGTCGGTGGCGTGGTCAGTAAAAGTCTCGGACGAGTCGCCGGTAGCCTGATTGGCGCAATGGCCTCTTTGATTATTGCGGGAAACACACTCAACGACCCCTGGTTGTTTACCTTTGCGATGGCATCCTGGCTCGCACTGTGCACATGGAGCTCCAGCCATTTCCAGAACAACGTAGCCTATGCTTTTATGCTGGCGGGCTACACCGCTGCGATCATCGCTTTCCCGATGGTCAATACCGTCGAAACAACCCAGCTTTGGGACATCACTCAGGCGCGTGTTTGTGAGGTAATTGTCGGAATTTTGTGTGGTGGATTTATGATGATGGTACTACCCAGTACCTCAGATGGCACCACCCTTCTTAGTGCGTTGCGAAATATGCATGCCCGGTTGTTAGAGCATGCATCAATGTTATGGAAACCAGAAACCACAGATGCCATTCGTACTGCACACGAAGGTGTTATTGGGCAGATTCTAACCATGAATCTATTGAGAATTCAGGCGTTCTGGAGCCATTACCGCTTCCGCCGCCAGAATAATTTGCTCAATTATTTAATCCATCAACAATTACGTCTGACCAGCGTAATCTCAAGCCTTAGACGCATGCTAATGAACTGGCCAAATCCCCCGGAAAACCTATGGCCGGTTCTTGAAGCATTGATTAATGAACTGGCGCGGGAAGGCACCCATAAATATACCGTCGCCCGGCTGTTGCAACAGATTGCCCCAGGGTCCGAAGCTGATTACCGTCATCAGGCATTCTGGCTGCGTTTACGGTATTTCTGTTGGTTATATCTGAACAGTAGCCGCTGGTTGCGTGAACTAGAAAATGCCACCCCGGTTTCAGAGCTCACTCCGCCCAAAACGCCGCCGCTGGCACGTCATACCGATAATACCGAAGCATTGTGGAGCGCGTTACGTACCTTTTGCGTGATAACCGTAACCGGAGCATGGTGCATTAACACTCAATGGGACGCCGGGAGTGGCGCGTTGTCGTTGGCGGCGATAAGTTGCGTGCTCTATTCGTCGGTCGCCTCACCGCTTAACTCACTTACGCTACTGATGCGCACCTTGCTATGGCTGTCATTATTCAGCTTCCTGGTCAAATTTGGCCTGATGGTACAGATTACCGATCTCTGGCAATTCCTGGTTTTCCTGCTGCCGTTGCTGGCGACAATGCAACTGCTGAAACTGCAACAACCTAAGTTTGCCGGGCTGTGGGGGCAATTAATTGTTTTTATGGGGTCATTTATCGCCGTCACTAATCCACCGGTTTATGACTTAGCTGACTTCCTCAATGACAATCTGGCAAAAGTCATTGGTGTAGGTCTTTCCTGGGTTGCGTTTTCTGTGCTTCGCCCGGGCTCCGACACACGCAAAGGCCGCCGTCATATTCGTGCCTTACGGCGCGGTTTTGTCGATCAGTTAAGCCGTAAGCCGCAACACTCTGAGAACCAGTTCGAATCGCTGGTTTATCACCACATCAGCCAATTGAGTAACAGTAAAGATGACGTGGCGCGCCGCTGGTTGCTGCGCTGGGGAGTGGTTTTACTCAATTGTTCTCATGTGGTGTGGCAATTACGA
This sequence comes from Buttiauxella cochleicola, assembly GCF_021282405.1. Taxonomy (NCBI): domain Bacteria; kingdom Pseudomonadati; phylum Pseudomonadota; class Gammaproteobacteria; order Enterobacterales; family Enterobacteriaceae; genus Buttiauxella; species Buttiauxella cochleicola. Next base: position 192,669 of record NZ_JAJSOU010000001.1, on the reverse strand, counting down.
GTATGGGAAACACGCTCCGACCCGCTCTCGCAAGTCCGCGATGTGTGTATTCATACCTTGAGGGATGTCATGAGTGAGCGCGGAGTACAACAACGCTCGTTAGCAGCCACGTTACAGGAATTGCAGCGAATGTCTGAGACGCTCGCACATCATCACAATCCGGCAGCACGAGAGCTTGCGGGAATTATCTGGCGGCTCTACTGCTCACTTTCACAGCTGGAACAGGCGCCACCTGCCGGAACTCTGGCAGGTAGCCACTGATTTTATTGAATGACACCGCAAGCGTAACGTGCTCCACCACCACCAAGTGGTTTAGGTTGATCGGACATATTATCGCCGTCAACATGCACCATCAGCGCTTTGCCTTTTACTTCATCAAGTGTTTTCAGGCGAGGTGCGGTGACCGGTTCGGTAGCGCTTCCATCATTATCGACCACAAGTACAGGCAAATCACCCAGGTGCCCAACACCCATCGGCCCCATGTGTTTCCCAGTGTGATCAGGATCCAGGTGGCCACCAGCAGCCTCTGCAGCTGAAGGTTTTCCAGCTTTCATTGCAGGTTCACAGCTGCCATTGGTGTGAACATGAAAACCATGTTCGCCTGGAGGAAGGGTTCTAAGATCGGGTGCAAAGACCAGCCCTTTGTCGGTTTCGGTGATTTTCACGGTACCAAGAGAATGTCCAATCCCTTTAGGCGTGACGAGATTCATTTGAACTTCGGTGCTCGCAGCCTGAACAGCCGCACAGCTAAACAACGTTAAAAAAGCCAGACTTATTCGCTTCATATTAACTCCCGGATTCACGTTCAACCTGTTAAGCATAGGTCAGACAAGTTGAATCCTCCGGGAGATAACTGTTTTTGTGGGTTATGGCACGTCGTAACCCAACGCAGCTTTACGGATACGGAACCACTGCTGGCGGCTCATATCGAGGCTTAAGGAGTGAATCGCTGAACGCACGCGTTCAATTTTACCGGAACCGATGATTGGCAACGGTTTAGACGGCAATCTCATCACCCATGCGTAAACTACCTGTTCAATAGTTTCCGCACCGATTTCATTTGCGACGGCTTGCAGCTCATCACGCAGCGGCTGGAACGCCTCGTCGTTAAACAGGCTACCACCACCCAGACATGACCATGCCATCGGGTGAATGCGCAACTGTTGGCATTGGTCCAGCGTACCGTCGAGAATAGCAGGCTGATGTACTGGGGAGATTTCTACCTGATTGGTCGCAAGCGTGAAAGGCAAACGTGATTGCAACAAAGCAAACTGCGCAGGTGTAAAGTTAGACACGCCAAAGTGACGCACTTTTCCACTCTGATGCAGCGAAGTGAAGGCTTCTGCAACTTCATCAGCATCCATCAAAGGATCAGGTCGGTGGATCAACAGAAGATCGAGATAATCGGTTGCCAGATTCTCAAGCGATTTTTCAGTCTGGCTGATGATGTGTGATTTATCGGTAATGTAGTGACCCAGTGCGTGTCCCGGGTTTGCCGTGGTGGCAATACCACACTTGGTGACAATTTCCATTTTCTGACGCAAATGTGGCGCCAGGCGCATCGCTTCGCCAAATGCCGCTTCGCACTGATAACCGCCATAAATATCGGCGTGATCGGCAGTAGTAATTCCTAAATCGACATGCTCTTCAATAAAGCTGGCTAGCTGAGGCGCGGACATGTTCCACTCCATCAAACGCCAATACCCCATGACCAGGCGTGAAAATTCTGGGCCCTGCGGGGAAATCGTAATGCGCTGTACCATAAAGCCTGTCCTCAGTAGTAAACGAATTCTGCGACTGAGTATAACGGCATCAAGGAATTAAAAAAGTGAGGGTTGTTGCGGTTCTTCAGGGGAATCAGGCTTGTTTGCGCGTAATTTGCGCATCAATCTCTGGCGGCATAACCGAAGCACGTCTTGTTTTTGCCCATCGCTTAATTGCTGCCACTGAAATCGTTCATCACGGCTGCGCATACAGCCACGGCAAAAACCGCGTTCATCTGACTGGCAGATCCCACGACACGGGCTTTGAATCGGGAAAAATTCTAACTGTTCAGACACCCTCACACCTCTTTCGTAGCATTGCTTCAATTGAAGTCCGACAAATAAAATGTTGCAAGCGGTGCGGTAAATATTCTTAGTGCTTGTCCCGCAAACAAAGATATGAATGAATTTTTTGAAACTAAGGTTCACCTAATCTTTATTTATTAGTCTAAGCGCATTCTTTATGATCTTTTATGGCTGTTATGGAATCCCTGAAAAAGTTACAGTGTAACGATTCTAAGTTTAATATTTGCTGTGCTCTCTTCTTCACTTTAATCAATTTCTTGTTCATAAAACGCACCTGGGAAATCATTGCTCCAGTTTCCTTCCATAGCTGGCTCTTCGCAATTTCTGTACCAGTGGTGTTATTCAGCGCCTGGTTGACTATTTTCAGCATGATTAACCTGCCGTGGTTGCGTAAGCCTGTGCTGGTGATACTGATAATTGGCTGTGCTGCCAGTAACTATTTTATGTACACCTACGGCGCCGTCATCGACAAAAACATGATGACGAACGTTTTTGAAACCGACTCCCAGGAAGCTGTAGCACTGGTTACACCACAGTTGCTTATTTGGCTCAGCCTTGCGGGCATCGTGCCTGCGCTCATCCTTGCATCAATTAAAATCAAACCTTCACGTTGGTGGTATACCCTCCTGACTCGATTGGTAGGCGTCTTAGCTGGCCTGCTGATCATTATTCTTGTCGCATCCGTATTTTATAAAGACTACGCCTCACTGTTCCGTAACAACAAAGGCGTGGTGAAAATGGTGACACCTGCCAACTACATTAGCGCGATAAGCCGCTACAGCTTGACTCGCTGGTTTGCCGGCGATCAAACGCTGGTAAAAATTGGTGAAGATGCGAAAAAAGGCACCTTGATTAGCCAACAGAAAAAGAAAACCGTTGTTGTCTTTGTTGTGGGGGAAGCCTCGCGCGCTGAAAACTATTCACTGAATGGTTACACTCGTGATACCAATCCGGAACTGAAAAAACGCGACGTTATTTATTTCCCTAATGCATCATCTTGCGGTACCGAAACGGCTGTTTCCGTTCCATGCATGTTCTCTAATATGCCACGCAAAAATTACGATGCATCGTTGGCTCGTCACCAGGAAGGGTTGCTTGATGTCATGGCACATGCAGGAATCAATCTGCTATGGCGTGATAATGATGGCGGTTGTAAAGGGGCTTGTGACCGTATCCCGCATACCGATATGACCCAATGGAATTTAGACGCGTTGTGCAAAGACAAATCCTGCTGGGATGACGCGATTTTGCATCGTTTTGGTAACGTGTTGGATGGTTTGCAGCAAGATTCCGTCATTGTATTGCACCTGATGGGTAGCCATGGCCCGGCCTACTATCGCCGCTACCCGGATAAATTCCGCAAGTTCACACCAACGTGTGACAGTAACCAGATTCAGGACTGCGATCGCCAGTCGCTCATCAATACCTATGACAACACCATTTTGTATACCGACGATATTGTTAGCCGCACCATCGATGAATTGAACGCACATGGCGACAAATTCAATACCGCACTGGTCTATCTTTCCGACCACGGTGAATCACTGGGTGAAAACGGTATTTATTTGCATGGCACGCCATATATGCTGGCCCCTTCACAGCAAACGCACATTCCGTTCCTGTTCTGGCTATCGAAAGATTACCAACAAAATTTTGCCGTCAATGCTGATTGCCTGGCAAAGAAAGCTGCTGCTGAACAAGTTTCTCAGGATAATATTTTCTCAACGCTGCTGGGAATGATGGATATTAAAACCTCAGAATATCAATCTGATCTGGATATTATTGCCACATGCCGTAAAGCCTGACCCTTCAGGCGGCAGGAAAATTCTGCCGCCTGAGCCTTGCCTTAGACCGACTGGTCTATTACAGTATTCCCCATGAACAGACATCCTGAACATGACACTCGTGAACACCTCCTTGCTACCGGCGAGCAGCTTTGTCTGCAACGTGGGTTTACTGGCATGGGATTGAGCGAGCTGTTAAGCACAGCTGAAGTACCGAAAGGCTCGTTTTATCATTACTTTCGGTCAAAAGAAGCATTTGGCGTGGCGATGCTTGAGCGTTACTACACTGCTTATAACCTGCGATTACAGCAGCACTTTTCCCACGATAGCGGTAATTATCGAGAAAAATTGCTGGCCTGGTACCAGGAAACGGTGACATGGTTTTGCCAGCACGGCAGCTTGATCAGTTGTTTAACGGTAAAGCTTTCGGCTGAAGTGTGTGATCTTTCAGAAGATATGCGCGCGGCCCTGAACAAAGGTGCCGCACAAATTGTCTCCCAGATTGCTGATGCACTGGAAAAAGGTGATGCCGAATCAAGCTTGAAATTAACCGGCTCAGCGTTAAGCCAGGCCCAGGTAATTTATGCTTTGTGGCTAGGAGCAAGTCTTCAGGCGAAGATTTCACGTAGCGCGGTACCGCTAGAATGCGCCCTCGCCCACGTAACTCAATTATTAGCGGAGTCTGTCTCCTGACAGGCTTTTTATTTAATCAAACAGTAGACGACCGGTCTATTAGAGGCGTTTTATATGTCAGCAGATAAATTATTTACTCCACTGAAAGTCGGCGCGATTACCACGCCTAACCGTATCTTTATGGCACCATTAACCCGCCTGCGTAGCATTGTGCCTGGCGATATTCCAACGCCATTGATGGGTGAGTACTACCGTCAGCGTGCAAGTTCTGGGTTAATTATCAGCGAAGCAACGCAAATTTCAGCGCAAGCTAAAGGCTATGAAGGTGCTCCTGGTCTGCATAGCGATGAGCAAATCGCAGCATGGAAGAAAATTACCGCAGGCGTTCACGCCGCAGACGGTCGTATTGCAGTACAGCTGTGGCATACCGGCCGTATCTCCCACACCAGTATTCAGCCAGACCAGCAAGCACCGGTTGCGCCATCTGCAATTTCTGCCGGAACGCGCACCTCATTACGTGATGAAAATGGCCATGCCATTCGCGTCGATACCTCAATGCCACGTGCTCTTGAGCTTAATGAAATCCCAGGTATTGTGAATGACTTCCGCCAGGCTGTAGGTAATGCACGTGATGCTGGCTTTGATATGGTCGAATTACACTCTGCACACGGTTACTTACTGCATCAATTCCTGTCACCAACATCTAACCATCGTACTGATGAATACGGTGGCAGCCGCGAAAACCGCGCACGTCTGGTATTAGAAGTGGTTGATGCTGCAAGCAAAGAGTGGAGTGCCGATCGCATTGGTATTCGCGTCTCGCCAATCGGTTCTTTCCAGAATGTCGATAACGGCCCGGACGAAGAAGCCGATGCACTGTATCTGATTGAAGAATTGAGCAAACGTGGCATCGCGTATCTGCACATGTCTGAACCAGACTGGGCTGGTGGTCAACCTTATACCGAAGAGTTCCGTCAGAAAGTACGTGACCGCTTTAACGGTGTGATCATCGGTGCTGGTGCTTACACGCCAGAAAAAGCCGAAACATTAATCGAGAAAGGCCTAATCGACGCAGTAGCCTTTGGCCGTGACTATATTGCTAACCCGGATCTGGTTGAACGCCTGCATCACAATGCAGAACTCAACGCCCAGCGCCCTGAAACTTTCTATGGTGGTGGTGCAGAAGGTTATACCGACTACCCGACTTTATAGACCCTCTCATTGATAGCGGCGCTAGTTCGCCGCTATACTTACCTCACATTTAGAAATTAACCCTTTAATTCTAAGAGGATTTTGTAAATATGCGCTTACTTCACACCATGCTGCGTGTCGGCGATCTGCAACGCTCCATCGAATTTTACACTAACGTGCTGGGCATGACTCTGCTGCGTACCAGTGAAAACCCTGAATACAAATACTCTCTGGCATTCGTTGGCTACGGCCCGGAAACCGAAGAAGCGGTTATCGAACTGACCTATAACTGGGGCACCGATAGCTACGATTTAGGCAATGCTTATGGTCACATCGCTCTGAGCGTTGATGACGCGGCTGAAGCCTGCGAACGTATTCGTAAAAACGGTGGCAATGTCACCCGTGAAGCTGGCCCGGTAAAAGGCGGCTCCACCGTTATCGCTTTTGTTGAAGATCCAGACGGCTACAAAATTGAGCTGATCGAAAGCAAAGACGCAGGTAAAGGGTTGGGTAATTAATATCCTGTTACGGGTGCTCTCTGCACCCGTTAGCTTCCCTTGTTAAAATTTGCCATAATGCGCGCTGCTTTTTCCCGTATTAAGAGATCCTGATGTCTGACAACACGCAACTGCATAGCCTGTGCGACCGTTTTCGTGGTTTTTATCCGGTAGTCATTGACGTTGAAACCGCCGGGTTTAACGCTAAAACCGATGCTTTACTTGAAGTCGCAGCCATCACTTTAAAGATGGATCAAGACGGCTGGTTATCGATTGACGAAACCCTGCATTTCCATGTTGAACCTTTTGAAGGCGCAATTCTTCAACCTGAAGCGCTGGCCTTTAATGGTATCGACCCGCATAACCCTTTGCGTGGTGCAGTGAGTGAATATGACGCGCTACACGCAATTTTTAAAATGGTGCGCAAAGGCATTAAAGACAGCGGTTGTAACCGCGCGATCATGGTCGCCCATAATGCGACATTCGATCACAGCTTTATGATGGCAGCGGCAGAACGTGCTTCATTAAAACGTAACCCGTTCCATCCATTTGTGACCTTTGACACTGCCGCACTAAGCGGGTTAGCACTGGGCCAGACGGTGCTCGCCAAAGCATGTATCGCCGCTGGCATGCCATTTGACAGCAGCCAGGCGCACTCGGCTCTATATGATACTGAGCAAACCGCCGAGCTTTTTTGCGAAATCGTTAACCGTTGGAAACGTTTAGGCGGCTGGCCTTTACCGCTGCCAGCGGACCCCGAATCCTGAGCATAAAAAAAGCGACTTTGATAAGTCGCTTTTTTATTTCTGGCAATTACTTAGTCCAGTTGCAAATTACTCTGCGTCTGGCTCTTCAGATTTGTGTTTGGCAGCAGATTCTTTAATCAGTGTCTGCAACTCGCCACGCTGATACATCTCAATAATGATGTCGCAGCCGCCAACCAGTTCACCATCAACCCACAGCTGCGGGAAAGTAGGCCAGTTAGCGTATTTTGGCAGCTCAGCACGGATGTCTGGGTTCTGTAAAATATCAACGTACGCGAAACGCTCACCACAAGCGGATAGCGCCTGCACAGCCTGGGCGGAGAAGCCACAGCTAGGCAGTTTCGGAGAACCTTTCATATAAAGAAGAATTGGGTTCTCAGTAATCTGTTGTTGGATTTTTTCAATAGTGCTCATTGCTTGCTTCCTCAAACCAAGTACTGGCATTAGTCTGCCATTGTAGCGATTGACGCCCTCTCCAGAAAACACCATTTTTTAAAGGGTTTTTCTGTCATACGCGATGGAGGGACAACATGTATTAAGAATAACACTTTTCCCGCCACTGAAAATCAGCAAATGACCCTATGCCTGATCAATAAATAGCCTTACAACCATTAGTTTGGTTAATTTTTTTGCGTCCGGTAACGAAACAGCAAGGCGAATAGTAAAAGGTTATTAACTTTATCGTGGTTAATAGATTAGAATCGGCGGGTTTCGCAAAATCATACACGGGCATGATGGTTTTTCTCATGCATTCATTTTCACCAGGGGATTGTCGAGTGGCGCGGATAACAAAAATTTCTATCACGCTCTGTGCTCTGCTATTTACCTTGCCGTATACACCATTGACGCAGGCGTCTGAGCACGCTCGTCCCGTGGCTGCGCAAAAAGCGCACGTTGTGAAAAGCACAACGAAGAGCACAGAAAAGAGCAGTAAGAGTAAAACCACCACCGCCAGCAAAAAAAGCACCACCTCAGTCAAAACAGCCAGCAAGAAAAAAGAAGCAACTGCCGCAAAAAGTAAAACTGCCAAAAATGCCAGCAGCGCTAAAACAAAGAATCTTGCAAAAAACTCCCGCAATAAAACCTCTAAGCTCGCAAAAGCTCAGCCTGTTACTTTCACCGAAAAATGCAGCAAGCCACGTAAAGGCCATAAAGCGCATTGTGTAAAAGTTAAATCAGAGCAGCCAACGACGATTGCTGCGGCGCATAAAGTCCGTGTGCAAAAAGCACAAAAAACGGCAATGAATAAATTGATGGGCCAGATTGGTAAACCGTATCGTTGGGGTGGCACCTCGCCGGTTACCGGTTTCGATTGTAGTGGTCTGGTTTACTACGCATACAAAGATTTAGTGAAGTTCCGTATTCCTCGTACCGCTAATGAGATGTATCACCTGCGTGATGCCTCATCTGTAGATCGTGGGGAATTGGAAACTGGCGATTTGGTCTTCTTCCGCACCCAAGGTCGAGGCACCGCTGACCATGTTGGCGTGTACGTGGGCAACGGTAAATTTATTCAGTCACCGCGTACCGGGCAGGATATCCAGATCACCTCATTGAGCGAAGACTACTGGCAGCGCCACTATGTCGGTGCCAAACGCGTTATGACCCCTAAAACCATTCGTTAAACGCTCTTATTAGAAAACCTGCACCTGCCCTTCCCTGGGCAGGTGAGTTCCCTCTTTTGCTTATCCTTTCAATTTGTTACCCTAAACCCGCACTAAAAGTGATGTTTAACAATAGATACCCAAATTAATTCGAGTTGCATCGCAGCCAACAAAGATGCGGCTCGAAGTATGAAGGGTAATAAGGAGTCAGCAATGTCGTTCGAACTACCTGCACTACCATATGCAAAAGATGCTTTAGCACCGCATATCTCCGCCGAAACTCTGGAATACCATTACGGTAAACACCATCAAACCTATGTCACTAACCTGAACAATCTGGTTAAGGGCACCGCGTTTGAAGGTAAAACTCTCGAAGAGATCGTTCGTACTTCCGAAGGTGGCGTGTTTAACAACGCAGCTCAGGTTTGGAACCACACCTTCTATTGGAATTGCCTGGCACCAAATGCAGGCGGTGAACCAACTGGGGAGCTTCTGGAAGCCATTAATAAGTCGTTTGGGAGCTTTGCTGAGTTTAAACAGCAGTTCACTGATGCGGCTATTAAAAACTTTGGCGCTGGCTGGACCTGGCTTGTCAAACAAGAAGATGGCGCTCTGGCGATTGTCTCTACCTCAAACGCGGGTACCCCATTAACAACAGCGGCAACACCGTTATTGACTGTGGATGTGTGGGAACATGCGTACTACATCGACTACCGCAATGCTCGTGCTGGCTATCTTGAGCATTTCTGGGCGTTGGTGAACTGGGAGTTTGTTGCTAAGAATCTGGCAGCATAAAACCAAAAAGATATGGGCCGCGATTGCGGCCCATTTTAATCAGAGCGATGTATCAATGCAGTACGGCGGTTAACGCGCCACACACAATCAGAGCCAAAACAACAACCGTGGTCATGATTGAAAATTTCAGATCGGTACTCATTAGCAAACTCCTTTTATTACCCTACAATCGGTGTGTCGGATTGATTTTCCCACAATCAGACATAAAAATCCCCCTGGTTTTAACCTGATATCGCTTTTCCCTCTTTCACTTTTCTCCAGGATAGGCCAAAATCCCACGCTAATTTGTTGCGTACCATCTATTCAACGCCCTCCTCCCGTTTTATGTCGCAATCCCGGCATACCTGCAACCTTAACGTTGCCTCAGGAGTTAGCGTACGCAAACGTTTAACACATTGGTTATCAGGGGTTTACGATATGGCCCGGAGTGAAATTTAATGGCGACAATCAAGGACGTAGCGAAGCTCGCAAACGTTTCCACTACAACCGTATCACATGTGATTAACAAGACCCGTTTTGTGGCGGAAGAAACACGCAATGCGGTCTGGGCAGCAATTAAACAATTGCATTATTCGCCTAGCGCCGTCGCACGTAGCTTGAAAGTTAATCACACCAAAACGATTGGTTTGCTAGCCACTTCTAGCGAAGCACCCTATTTTGCCGAGATAATCGAAGCTGTCGAAAATAGCTGCTTTGAAAAAGGCTACACCCTGATTTTGGGTAATGCGCACAATAATTTCGAAAAACAGCGCGCCTATTTATCCATGATGGCGCAAAAACGCGTCGATGGGCTGTTGGTGATGTGTTCTGAATACCCGGAATCATTACTGACTATGCTTGAAGAGTATCGTCACATCCCAATGGTTGTGATGGACTGGGGCGAAGCCCGCGCGGATTTCACCGACTCCGTTGTCGATAATGCCTTCCACGGTGGCTATCTGGCTGGCCGTTATTTGATTGAGCGTGGTCACCGCGAAATTGGTGCAATTCCCGGTCAAATGGAACGTAATACCGGTGGCGGCCGCCATGCTGGTTTTATGAAAGCGCTGGAAGAGGCTGGTATCGCTATTCCTGAGAACTGGATTGTGCAGGGTGACTTTGAACCTGAGTCAGGCTACCGCGCCATGCAGCAGATAATTGGGCAGTCCCATCGCCCTACCGCGATATTCTGCGGCGGTGACATTATGGCGATGGGCGCAATTTGTGCTGCTGATGAAATGGGTTTACGCGTGCCGCAAGATATTTCCATTATCGGCTACGACAACGTGCGTAACGCGCGTTACTTCTCACCGGCATTGACCACCATTCATCAGCCGAAGGATTCACTGGGTGAAACAGCATTCAATATGCTGCTGGATAGAATCGTCAATAAACGCGAAGAGTCGCAGTCGATTGAAGTACATCCACGCTTAATTGAACGCCGTTCAGTGGCAGATGGTCCATTCCGCGATTATCGTCGCTAAAAACAGTCAATGGAGCCTGCCTAAGCAGGCTCCTGCAACCACTCCTGATTCATCGTCTCACTATCCCCCAAATACTCCAACAACCAGGCCAAAGCTGGCGAAGCATCATTTTGCCGCCATGTCAGGCAACATGCCGCGTCCGGGAATGGGTTATCGAGCGTCAGCTCACTCCACTGCCCCGAAGCTAACCACGGCTTTGCTATATGCAGCGGCACCATACCAATACATAAACCCGCGCTAAGACAATCAGAGCCAGATTCCCAGTCTGGAACCACAACTCGACGCTGATTATCCAAAAGCCAGGTAATGCGCTTCGGTAGCGAGCGGGAAGTATCTTCCAGTACTAACGACGGCCAGGCCCGTAGATCATCATCACTTAAGGTTCCGCCCTGCTGTGCCAGCGGGTGATTTGATGACACCACACAGCGCCAACTCAACGTCCCCATATCGCGGAACGCATAACGCCCCCCGACGGGAATAGCTTGTGTCGCACCAATCGCGACTTCAACTCGCCCATCAGCCAGCGCATCCCACACGCCGTTAAACACTTCCTGGAAGATACGCAGTTCGATATCCGGAAAATGACGATAAAAATCCAACACTAACTGACGTGTTCGTTCAGGTTTAACGATGTTATCGACTGCAATCGCCAGGTGCCCGCGCCATCCATTTGCGATCTGTTGACACTGCTGCCGTGTCGTCATCATTTTTTTGATAACAGAACGGCCTTCTTTCAGGAAAAAGACGCCAGCGGGGGTTAATTCAACATCACGATGGCGACGTTCGAATAACGGAACCGCTAACCAATCTTCCAGTTGCCGTACCGTATAGCTGATAGCTGACGGAACGCGGTGCAACTCTTGTGCTGCACCACTGAAGCTGCCATTGCGCGCTACCGCATCTATCACTTCCAGCGAATATTCTGACCACATTTCTCTGCTCACAAATTTTTTGAACGCAACCTACAAATATTAGCGTTTCACAAGCCTATTTGCACTCCGTACACTCTTGCAGCGATCAACCTGCAAGATAAAACAAGAGAAAATTATGCAACCATCAAAAGGATTTCTTATCTGGCTGGCTGGATTAAGTGTTCTGGGCTTCCTTGCCACAGACATGTATCTGCCTGCTTTCGCTGCCATTCAGCAAGATTTACAGACCGATGCCTCCGCCGTCAGTGCGAGCCTGAGCCTGTTCCTTGCGGGCTTTGCGTTTGCCCAGTTAATGTGGGGGCCGCTGTCAGACCATTTCGGACGTAAACCAGTTTTGCTGGCAGGTCTAAGTCTGTTCGCCGTCGGTTGTATTGGAATGTTGTGGGTAGAAAGTGCTACTGCTCTGCTGGTGCTGCGCTTCGTTCAGGCCGTTGGTGTTTGTTCTGCCGCGGTAAGCTGGCAGGCACTGGTGACCGATTACTACCCGGCAAACCGTGCAAATCGCATTTTTGCAACGATTATGCCGCTGGTTGGTCTATCTCCAGCACTGGCTCCACTGTTGGGTAGTTGGATTTTGACCCACTTTGACTGGCAGGCGATTTTCGCCACACTATTTGCCATCACGCTGGTGCTGATGATACCAACTCTGCGCCTGAAACCACGTACCCAGCATCACCCGCAAACAGAAGACAACAAAGTCAGCTTTATGTCGTTGCTGCGTAATCGCGTGTATAGCGGCAACGTGTTGATTTATGCGGCCTGCTCCGCAAGCTTCTTTGCCTGGCTGACCGGTTCCCCGTTCATTCTGAATGATATGGGCTACAGCCCGGCGGCGATTGGCCTGAGCTATGTGCCACAAACTATCGCCTTCCTGATTGGTGGTTACGGCTGCCGTAGCGCACTGCAAAAATGGCAAGGCAAGCAAATGCTGCCGTGGTTGCTGGCGTTATATACGTTGAGCATTTTCGGCACCTGGGCGGTTGCGGTAAGCGGCCACGCCACACTCACGTTATTGCTGATTCCGTTCTGTGTAATGGCGATTGCCAACGGTGCGATTTACCCAATCGTGGTTGCTTCCGCACTGTTGCCTTTCCCGCAAGCCACGGGTAAAGCCGCTGCGCTGCAAAACACGCTGCAATTGGGCCTGTGCTTCCTGGCAAGTTTGATGGTGTCGTGGTTGGTCGCTACACCACTGCTTACAACCACCAGTGTCATGTTGGTAACAATTGTTCTGGCCATGCTGGGTTATCTGCTTCAGCGTCGTAAAAATGCCGAGGTCTGGCAACCGGCTGAATCGGATGCACATTAAGATTAAAATTGCTCAGCCTCAACATGGTTAGCTTGCTAAGAATATGTGATTGAATCACCGCTTAAGCGAGCCTATACTCATAAACGGCTCAACAAATAACACCATAATAATCACATTAAAACGGGAGCCTCTTGGCTCCCGTTTTTGTTTTACATCTGTTTTTTTGGGGCGCCAAGCCCCCTTTCTCTGTTCTACGTCGGATATCAGGCACACGGAATTTTCCGTGACATTTCTCACATGCCCAAAATAGCGTCTACGCTGTTTTAAGGTTCCTTTCACATTGGTGATGGAGAAGCTATGAGTTCATCGTGTATAGAAGAAGTCAGAATAAGAAATAACCCGTGGTATCGGATTGTGAACGATATGCTCACGCGTGCAGGGGTAGAAATTAATGGCCCACGCCCTTTCGATATACAGGTTAAGCATCCCGATTTTTTTAAGCGTGTTCTGCAAGAGGGTACACTGGGTCTTGGTGAAAGCTATATGGACGGCTGGTGGGACTGCGAACGACTGGATATTTTTTTCCATAACGCCATTCGCGCCGGACTTGAGCGGCAACTCCCCCACCATTTAAAAGACACGCTACGTGTAGCCGCCGCGCGCTTAGTTAATCTGCAATCCAAAAAACGTGCGTGGATAGTCGGTAAAGAACATTATGATCTGGGCAATGACTTATTTAGCCGCATGCTTGATGAACATATGCAATATTCCTGCGGTTATTGGAAAGACGCTACCACGCTAAGTGATGCACAAAACGCCAAGCTTAAAATGATTTGCGATAAGCTGCATCTTGAGCCAGGAATGACGTTACTTGATATTGGTTGCGGCTGGGGCGGTCTGGCAGAATTTGCTGCCCGGAATTACGGCGTAGCCGTTCATGGTGTAACCATCTCCGCCGAACAACAAAAACTGGCGCAAGAGCGTTGTGCCGGGCTTAACGTTAATATTGCGCTGCAAGATTATCGCGAACTGGATATGCAATTTGACCGCATTGTTTCTGTCGGCATGTTCGAACATGTTGGGCCGAAAAACTATGCCACCTATTTTAATGTTGCCGACCGCAATCTAAAACCTGACGGTATTTTCCTGCTACATACCATTGGCTCGAATAAAACCTTTAACGGTGTTGACCCATGGATAGACAAGTACATTTTCCCTAATGGCTGTCTGCCGTCAGTGCGCCAGATTGCCGATGCCAGCGAAGGTCATTTTGTGATGGAAGATTGGCATAACTTTGGTGCCGACTACGACAAAACATTGATGGCCTGGCATGAACGCTTCAATAACTTTTGGCCGGAAATTGCCGATAACTATTCAGAACGATTCAAACGCATGTTTAGTTATTATCTGAATGCTTGTGCCGGTGCCTTCCGTGCACGTGATATCCAGCTCTGGCAAGTCGTCTTCACTCGTGGCGTCGAAAACGGTTTACGGGTTCCGCACTGATTTCCACCCCGGCAATGCCGGGGTAAATTCAATCCTCGCAAGCATGTAGCATTTTCTTAACAAAATGTGAGTCCCTTCACGTTTCCTGCGCTCCTTTCTTCACGAGTTTGATCCCGTTAACACTTATCTCTTTATTCATTGGAAACCGGTTTCCATCTTGTTTCACAATCACTCTACTTCCCAAAAACAATAGCAAGGATACCGCCATGAGCATGTACCAAAAAATGGTCAATGTGATTGAGCAAAAAGTCACGCCAATGGCAGGAGCAATGGGCTCTCAGCGCCATGTCATCGCCATTCGCGACGGTTTTATCTCCGCCCTTCCGTTTATGATTATCGGATCATTCTTGTTAGTGTTTATCTTCCCGCCGTTCTCGCCAGACAGCACCTGGGGCTTTGCCCGCTCGTGGCTTAACTTCTCGCAGACCTACCGCGAACAGTTAATGCTGCCGTTTAACCTCAGCATGGGCGTGATGACGTTCTTTATCTCCGTCGGTATCGGCGCAAGCCTCGGGAAGCACTATAAGCTCGACCCGATTATGACTGGCCTACTGGCGTTTATGGCCTTTTTACTGGTCGCCGCACCGTATAAAGACGGGCAGATCTCAACGCAGTATTTCTCCGGCCAGGGCATTTTCACTGCGCTGATTACGGCGATTTACGCCAGCGAAATATACGCGTTATTAAAACGCCACAACATTACCATCCGTTTGCCGAAAGAAGTGCCGACAGGCGTTGCGCGCTCATTTGAAATTCTGATTCCGGTTGTGGTGATTGTTGCAACCCTGCACCCGCTGAATTTGTTTATCGAGTCCACCACTGGGATGATTATTCCCGAAGCAATCATGCATCTGCTGGCACCGTTAGTATCCGCATCCGACTCGCTGCCGGCGATTTTGATTTCCGTCTTTATTTGCCAGATTTTATGGTTCGCCGGTATTCACGGCGCGCTTATTGTCACCGGGATTATGAACCCTTTCTGGATGGCGAACCTGTCAGCTAACCAGACTGCACTGGCTGCGGGCAATGTTCTGCCGCATATCTATTTGCAAGGTTTCTGGGACCACTACCTGTTGATTGGCGGCGTTGGCTCAACACTTCCATTAGCCTTCCTGCTATTGCGTAGCCGTGCGATTCACCTGCGTACCATTGGCAAAATGGGCGTGGTGCCTAGCTTCTTTAACATCAACGAACCCATTTTGTTCGGCACACCAATCATCATGAACCCAATGTTCTTCTTGCCGTTTACTTTGGTGCCAATGATTAACGCAACGCTTGCTTATATCGCGACAAAATTAGGTTGGGTTGCACAGGTTGTCTCTCTGACACCATGGACAACACCTGCGCCAATTGGTGCTTCATGGGCCGCAAACTGGGCGGTAAGTCCCGTAATCATGTGCCTGATTTGTATGGTCATGTCGGCTGTGATGTATTACCCATTCCTGAAAGCTTACGAACGCACCCTGCTGAAACAGGATGAAGAACGTAATACACAGGAAAATGACAGCCCGATTGCAGCAAACTGATATTTTTTATTGCCTGCCCGGATGGCAGGCACGTCAAACGAGGAACGAAAATGAAATACCTATTTCCTGATAATTTTTGGTGGGGCAGCGCCAGTTCAGCACCGCAAACTGAAGGTGAAACGCTCTCTTTTGGCAAGTCTGCCACCATTTGGGATCAGTGGTTTAAAGAACAACCAACCCGTTTCCATAACGGCGTAGGCCCTGCGGATACCTCCACGTTCTACAAGAATTGGAAACAGGACATCGCGCTGCTAAAAGAGCTGAACCATAATACTTTCCGTACCTCAATTTCCTGGGCACGCCTGATCCCTGAAGGGCGCGGCGCGGTAAATCAGGAAGCTGTGACCTTCTATAATCAGGTTATTGACGAGCTGCTGGCGCAAGGTATTAAGCCATTTATCAACCTGTTCCACTTTGATATGCCGATGGTAATGCAGCAGCAAGGCGGCTGGGAAAACCGTGACGTTGTCACGGCATATGCTGAATTTGCTAATGTTTGCTTTGACCTGTTTGGCGACCGCGTGAAGCATTGGTTTACCTTTAACGAGCCGGTAGTACCTGTCGAAGGGGGCTATCTGTACGATTTCCATTATCCGAACGTGGTGGATTTTAAACGCGCAGCCACTGTCGCTTATCACACCATGATCGCCCACTCTCTGGCGGTAAAGGCTTATCACGAGCGTAATGACGGCGGCGAAATCGGTATTATTCTCAACCTCACCCCTTCTTACCCACGTTCGCAAAACCCTGCGGATGTGAAAGCGGCGAACATCGCTGACCTGATGTTTAACCGCAGCTTCCTTGACCCTGCTTTGCGTGGTGAATATCCGCAAGAGTTGGTGGCCTTGTTGAAAGAGCATGGCCAGTTGCCTCAATGCCAGCCTGGCGATAAAGAGTTGTTGGCAGCAGGTGTCGTCGATTTACTCGGTATCAACTACTACCAGCCGCGCCGCATCAAATGCCGCGATTCACTGGTAAACCCTGACAGTCCGTTTATGCCAGAGTGGTTCTTCGAGTCCTACGAAATGCCAGGCCGCAAAATGAACCCGTATCGCGGCTGGGAAATCTACGAGCAAGGGATTTACGACATTCTCACCAACTTGCGTGAGAATTATGGCAACCCAAATTGCTATATTTCCGAGAATGGCATGGGCGTTGAAAACGAACAGCGCTTCGACGAAAACGGCCAGATTCAGGATGACTACCGCATTGATTTCGTGCGCGACCACCTGAAATGGCTGCATAAAGGCATCAGTGAAGGCAGTAACTGCCTTGGTTATCACATGTGGACGTTTATTGATAACTGGTCCTGGTGCAACGCCTATAAAAACCGTTACGGTTTTGTCTCGTTAAATCTCGAGACTCAGCAACGCACCATCAAGAAAAGCGGCGAGTGGTACAAAGCAACCGCCGCAGAAAATGGCTTTAACGATCGTACGTAATCTCCGCATACGGGCCGCGAGGCCCGTTTCTGGCTGAGAAGCGGGAAACTCACACCATGTCGAATATTAATGATGTAGCACGCCTGGCACAGGTTTCTAAAGCAACCGTTTCGCGTGTTTTAAGCGGCAGTCGCGGCGTGAAAGAAGAGAGTCGCCAGGCCGTTTTACGCGCGGCGGAAATACTTAACTACAAGCCGAATGCTATCGCTCAATCTTTGAGTTCCCAGTCAACTAATTGCATTGGCGTTATCTGCGCAACCGAACATATTCAGCAGTCAACTGGCTATCTGCAAGCACTTGAGAAACAGCTTAATCAGCATCAGAAACATTTGCTGTTACGCTTTGCCAATGACCATGACAGTGTGGCTCAGGCGGCACAGGAACTTTCTAACGGGTTATGTGATGCATTGGTGGTGGTGGGGGCTCGTTTTCCGTTACCGGAACTTGATGACGACATCATGTTGATTGATTGCCTGAGCGGTTCACATAACCTCAGTATTCAGTGTGACTATATTTTTGCTGCAGAAACGGCAGTGCATTATTTATGTAATCAAAAGCGGCGACAAATCGCTTTGATTAACTTTGCCAGTGGTGAAGCGGCAGCGCTCACACTTGAAGGTTATCATCAGGCGCTTCACAACCATGTCGTGCCCTTCAACCGCCAGTTGGTGATTGACGATGAATCATCGGTGCGCATTGCACTGCAACGCTTGATAAACCGTGGAGTGAAGTTTTCTGCACTGCTGGTCACCGATGATACGCAGGCGCAAGAAGCAGTAATGATGCTCAATCAATACCAGTTAAAAGTACCTGAGCAGGTGATGGTGTTCAGTCTTGACGGCTCAACCCGAATGCCTGGTTCGAATACTATTCCCGCCATTAAATATCCGCTGGAGAGTATTGCCCGTCGGGCAGTAGAGTTGTTGCTTGGTGAACGGCATACCAGTGATTTGGTGCGCGGAAGTTTGTTGATTGCTTAATACAGTCGGATGTCGCCTAAACGACATCCGACAAAAACCGTTTATCACGCCTTCGGTAGCAACGCATCCAAAGTCGCTTCACGTTGTGCGAGCACGCGCTCAACGGTATCTACAATTGCCTGGGTTTGTGGGTCAATTTCAATATTAATACGATTGCCGAGTTTCTTGCTGCCAAGCGTGGTGCGCTCAAGCGTTTCTGGAATTAAATGCACGCAGAAACGCGATGCTGTAACTTCACCCACCGTCAGGCTAATACCATCAATGCCGATATATCCTTTATGCAGGATATATTTCATCAACGTTTTATCGCGCATTTTAAACCAGATTTGGCGGTTATTTTCTGAAGTCAAAATTTTCGCCACTTCGGCGGTGGTCATAATATGACCGGACATGAGGTGCCCACCGATTTCATCATTAAATTTGGCAGCGCGTTCAACGTTGACACTGTCGCCCACCACTAGCTCGCCGAGGTTGGTGATGCGCAGCGTCTCTTTCATAAGATCAAAGCTGACGTGGTTGCCATTGATTTCTGTGACCGTCAAACAACAGCCGTTGTGCGCAACCGACGCCCCTGTTTCAAGGCCGGGTAACATCGCGTCGGGCATTTCAATGACGTGCGTACGGAAGTTAGGTTTCTCATCAATGGAGACCAGGGTCGCAGTGCCCTGCACAATACCTGTAAACATCGTAAAGCTCCTGGTAATTAAATGGTATTGAACATACCCGTTAGCATTCCAGTTACAGGTAGGCGGCCAGGGAGCAAATCCGCAGGAGCTTACTTGAGTAAGTGACTGGGGTTTGTGAGTGCAGCCAACACCCCTGTAGCTCGAAGGATGACGGGTATAATAGATAACGCAACACTTTAACAGTTGGAAAAAATGCTTACCAGCTATCCGCACTACCCCACCATTATTTGGCTGGCGTATTCGTTTTCAGCCGCTACAATAGTCAGGCTAATTCCCCTGCGATTCCTATTTTTCTGCCATTTCTGGCGGTCTTGCTGTCTTTCTAATAACTAAAAATATTCAGGTGTTCAAATGCAGAAGTACATAGTTGAAGCCCGCCAGTTACTCGCACTGGCGATACCCGTGATCCTCGCGCAGATTGCACAAACCTCAATGGGTTTTGTCGATACCGTGATGGCCGGTGGCTACAGCGCAACCGATATGGCCGCTGTGGCAATCGGTACATCCATCTGGCTACCCGCCATTCTCTTTGGTCATGGCTTGTTAATGGCGCTGACGCCAACCGTCGCGCAACTCAACGGTTCAGGGCGTCGTGAGCGTATTGCTCACCAGATTCGCCAGGGCTTCTGGTTGGCGGGATTTGTCTCGGCGCTGATCATGATTGTCCTGTGGAATGCGGGCCATATTATTCATGCGATGAAAAATATCGACCCGGAACTTGCCGATAAAGCCGTGGGTTATTTACGCGCGCTGCTGTGGGGCGTTCCGGGTTATTTGTTCTTCCAGGTTGCCCGTAACCAATGCGAAGGACTGGCAAAAACCAAACCCGGCATGGTGATGGGCTTTATTGGTCTGTTGGTCAATATTCCGGTCAACTACATCTTTATTTACGGCCACTTTGGCATGCCAGAACTCGGCGGTGTCGGTTGCGGTGTTGCAACTGCTGCGGTGTATTGGGTGATGTTTTTCTTCATGATTTCTTATGTGCGAAAAGCCCGCTCAATGCGCGATTTGAAATTGCCGAAAGGCTTTATCAAGCCCGACTGGAAAGTTATATATCGCCTTACCCAACTGGGTCTGCCGATTGCCCTGGCTCTGTTCTTTGAAGTGACACTGTTTGCGGTCGTCGCACTGCTGGTCGCGCCGCTGGGTATTGTTGACGTTGCAGGTCACCAGATAGCCCTGAACTTCAGCTCGCTGATGTTCGTTTTGCCAATGTCACTTTCAGCAGCAGTCACTATCCGCGTGGGCTTCCGTCTGGGCCAGGGTTCAACACTCGATGCGCAAACCGCCGCCTGGACAGGTATTGGTGTTGGTATGTGCATGGCAACCCTCACGGCTATCTTTACCATCGTGATGCGTGAGCACATCGCCCTGCTCTACAACAGTAATCCAGAAGTTGTCGCGCTGGCGGCGCATCTGATGTTACTGGCAGCGGTTTACCAACTTTCCGATTCCGTGCAGGTTATCGGCAGCGGTGTGCTACGTGGTTATAAAGATACACGCTCCATTTTCTTTATAACGTTTATCGCCTACTGGGTGCTGGGATTGCCAAGCGGCTATATTCTTGCACTCACCGATTGGGTTGTAGAACCGATGGGGCCAGCAGGATTCTGGACCGGCTTTATCATCGGTCTGACGTCTGCTGCGATTATGATGATGCTGCGGATGCGTTGGTTGCAACGTCAGCCTTCAATCACTATTTTGCAGCGCGCCGCACGATAAACCCGAATAGCCGCCGTTTTGGCGGCTATTTTTCCAGCGGGTTGTGCAGATGCGCAGCAAACGAGTGAAATATGGAAGAAAATTGTGGTTTAACGCTTGCAAGGCTCGGGGGCTGCCGCTAATATTCGTCCCCGTTGTCACAGACAACACAGTGCGTCCGTAGCTCAGTTGGTTAGAGCACTACCTTGACATGGTAGGGGTCGGTGGTTCGAGTCCACTCGGACGCACCATTCTAAGTTTTACCGCAACAAACAGTGCGTCCGTAGCTCAGTTGGTTAGAGCACCACCTTGACATGGTGGGGGTCGGTGGTTCGAGTCCACTCGGACGCACCATTCATAAAGAAACATTCAAAGCTTCATCTCTCCGGTCATCAAATCTTAACTAATCCAGCTATATTTCGACTATTCAACTCAATTCCTATTAAAACTCTTTTCTTAGTATCTCTGATTTTTGTTGCTTACCAGGGCAATGAAGACAATGTGTTACTAATGCTCCAGGCAACATTCACCAGATAACTAAATGAAGCTGGAGCCAAAAGATAGCCTCATTGGGCTACCCTTTTTGTTTAATCAGCACGTAGCGGTTGAGTAGCTGATTCAGATGCATATCCGTCTGAGTGGCCAATGCCTGTGATGGAGTCTCATCAAGCTGCCGTAACTGCTCTTCCACAGGAATCGTTTTGTTGAACGACTGTTGGATGCCAAACACCATCGTCTTAAGCTCACTGACCGTCATGTATTTGCCATGCTGCTCGTCCAATCCGTTCAGGCGGCTAGCGAGTTGCTGGAGTTGCTCCATTCCCTGATGCCAGTCATTCATCTTTTCCGTCGGCAATGCTGACTCCTTTAATTGCTGCTGCCAGCGTGAGGATATTTGCATCGCAAGCGGTGTCTGTGGCCACAATGCCTTTACCTGCCCAACGAGCTGATTACCATAATTCAGCGCCCAGTCTGGTTGGAGCATAGTGAGCTGTTTCAATCGCTGCTCTACCGCCTCAGGATAAGCGTTATCGCTAAGCCATTCGGGTTTCTTCTGCTGTAAACTTTGGATTTGCCCGGCCGAAAGAGCGGCTGGCCATGGCGCGATTAATGCCTGTAACTGAGCCAATTCAGGATCTTGTCGATGCATATAATTCCAACCGTACAGCGACATCCCACCGACCACCAGCATAGTGGCGACCCCAGAGATAAATGGCTTCCACGGTTTTACCGGCACAGAAATACTGACGATTTCGCCCTTCGCTTGCGGCTCTGCCTGAGCAACGTACACCCATGTAGTGCGCGAACTGTTACTGGCCGTCGTTGCGGATACGTTTGCTGGCAGGACAATACCTGTAGTAGTCGCACCGTTGTTACCTGCTTTAACATCACTGTTTTCCAGCCGTATGGCCGACGCCTGTAGCTGGTTACGTAATACGTCCATCTGGCTTAAATGTTTTAGCTCGAGGCGTTGCAGCACATCACCCAGATTAGCGAGATGTTTTTCTGCCTGATAAAGCGCGCCGAGATCAGCATATTCCAGTGTAAAAGTACGCACCATCTGCTGCACTCTTTGGCTTAAACCGCTAAGAACGTCCATCCGTGCATGCGTGGCCTGCGGCCATATTGCGCCCCACTGGTAGGTAATCAGCGCCACCACAATCGCTAGTCCTTCGTTTAGCCCATAAAGCCCGGCAAGACGAGTGCGCGCCTGGGTGTACCAGGCCGCAGTCTGAAGCTCTACGCCGTTACGCTCAAACAGATTCAGGCACAACGTTTCCACAAGCTGCCAGTTCACATCCGGCCGAGCCGGATGAGTAAGTTTGCTCAGTTCTTCGCGCAGTGCCGCAAAATCGGCAAGGCCACGCGGGTCGCCACCGGTTTTCAGCGTGTGTGGGTTTTTATCATTCATGGTTTTATTCTTGAGAAGAGGAAAAGAGAACGAACCCACTACATCCGGGTAGTGGTATCAAGGTAGTTCTGCTGTTTAAGATGGCGGATAAGCACCCGCCCTTCCGGCATAAAATCAGTGCCATAGCGCACCAGACCAATACCTTTCAACTCAGCATCAATCGCATAAGCAAGTTCACCCGGCATTTTTTGCTCAAGCAGCGTAATCGTCAGGCTTTTTAGACGTGGCTCGTATTTCAACAGCACGCTGGAAATCGTGTTCATCAACTGGTGCGCAGTCCCCGGTAAACCCTGCAGAATTTTGCTCATATCTGGCAGGCCATAATCCGGCAAGTGGCTTAATGTCCCCTGGCGGGCATTGAGAATGCGCTGCATATTGTCGAGCACCGAGAGAATGACCTGGTTTTGCTCGCTGACCTGATGGAGCTCAAGACCACCGGTGAAGTTCCCCGTGAGCATTTCATAAAGCGAAGGCTGCGCCATATTATTTATCCTTCAACGCAGTCAGCGTCATGCCCTGGTTATTCAGCTCAATCTGGCGCGCATTGTCCGGGTCCAGGTCATCACGGCTCAATACCACACGCCATGTGTCGTTGGTAAAATCTGGAGACATGAACATCCCCGCCACAGCTACAAAGTGAGCTTTCTCATCCAACGGCACATCAATAGTTACAGCCGCTCCTGGGCGAATACGTATATCCTTCTCGGTGATTAAATCAGCCTTAATCGCCTGGCTGTCGTCAGCAAATAGCGACGGATAATCCGTACCATCAAAAACCTTGCGGTCTTTTAACTGATAGATACGCACCACCATGGCCAACGGTGCGCCACCTGCGTTGTTGTTGATCGCGTCACGCGCTGTGATATCCAGATGCAGCATTTTTACCTGCTTATAAAAAATGGATTTCGTCATTGCCACAGTGCTATCGCTCACTTTCTGAGTCAGGCCGCAGCCGCTCAAGGTGGCAACTATTGCCAGCGGAAGTAACACGCCATATTTTTTACCAGCGATAATCGCCATGCTCATCGGTATCCCTCCGGTTAAGATTTTCCTGAACGCGCAGATAGCGACCCAGGTTAATAGTGATCAGTTCATCTTTATGATTTGTTGTAATGTCACGCGCACGCATCACCGCAGTTCTGCCGAGCAGCACGCCACTGAGCTGTGGCTGGCAGGAGAGCTGTGCATCCGGCAGCAAACTTCGCAGCACCGAAAGCTGAAAACGCACATTCAGCCGCGAGCCAAGATAGACCTGCAACAATGCCTGCAAATCTGTGTACAGTTGCCCGCCAGGCAGCCATTCATGGGCTTCATCGGCATTGTTTGTCTGCAGTCTCAGTAGTACCTGGCTATTCACATCAAGCGCGTGGCTGCCCATAACCGGGCTGTTGCTCATACTGACAGGATTACGCGCACTCATTGCAAGCTGCTTACGCAGCGGAATACGGCAGCGATCATGTGCAATTACACGCGCTTTGGTATCCGGAGCTAACAATTGGACAAGCGCGATAATCCCTTCGCTGGTCCGGGTCGGCAAACGCATCATGCCGGTCAGCGCAAGAAAACGAGAAACAGGCGTGGCGATATTCTGCGCGCAGCCTTTAATTCCCAGGCCGCACAAACTCAGCAGATAGCGGGATGTCTTGTCCGTACCACCAGGTGCGAAGGTGGCCGGATAAGAGTATTTACGCCAGATGCGGTAGTGTTGGGTGATTAACCGGTGGTTAAAAATATCCAGAAAATCGCTGACCGCCTCATGCCCATCGCGGCGCTGAGTAATATCGTCGATATAGGCAGTAGGCAGCGGTGACTCCACACCATACAGCCCCATAAAAGTGGTGCGGATAGTAGGCGGTAGATGCGCTTGTTCCGGTATTTCCACTCGTTTAAATTCACTGGCCGGAAACCCCATGCCCGGATGAGGACGAAAACGCACCGGGTCGTGTTTAACCTCCCAGTGGCTTCCCAGGGCTGGCGCTTCGGGCTGACTGCGCTCCAGTAGCTGGCAAAAACGATAAAACTGGGTATACGGCAGTTTATCCTGGAGCTGTGCGATTAACCGGGCAGACGCTGGTTGTGATTCTCGTTCCATCGGATACATTTCCCGGCAGGCTGGACAATAAGGGTGAGTTGATTAAACAGGTGAATATCGGCATACAGTGCAAGGAAGCGGTTGAGCATTTCACCAAACAGGTGGATATCACCCTCACCTGTAAAGCCATTGCTATCCAGCGTCACTTCGATATCAAGACCGCGTAGCAAGAAACCTTTTTCAAAACGCTGAATCTGGTGATGCTGCACTTCAAGAATGGCGTCCAGACGGCGGTTATTGAGTTCATCGCCCTGCCAGTTGTACAACTCTAACGTGCCACGCAACACCTCAGCGCTGCTCATCAGGTTCAGATAACTCGAACCCAGATGACTCAGCACACGCCACTGGAAACTGTCTTCAGCGGGAGGATACGACGGCAAAGTTGGTTTGCAGAGATTGCGAACTTTCAGCGGTGTTTGCAGTACGACCTCGCAACGATCAAGCAATGTGCTCTGAAGTGCTTTACGCGGTAACTGGCCATTGGTGCCGGTGATTTTTAGCGAGACAGGTTCGCGGGAAATCAGTTTATCTGCTTCCCACATCTCACCGCCAAGAATAAGCCATGTGTCATGCAACCCGGTAACACCTCGCCTCACACGAGTATGGAAGTAACGCTCCGGTGCATGGCGGCGCTGCATTCCTCCCCGATGGCGGAAACTGGTAAACGGGACATAAGTTGCGTCCGATGTTCGGTTTGAACCGGTTACGGAATCCACGGAGTAAATCTCAGTATGCCCGTCTTGCAGGCGGCGTGGACGCAACAGGTATTCATTTTCCAGACCGTTGATAATCAACGGGTCCGCTTCAAGTGAGAACAGGTTAACCACCGGCACGCAGTGCAGCATCAGGGCATCATCCGTCACCGGTAAATCGCTCGGCCACTGACTGTTTAGCACCACTTCGATATCCAGATGCGTGATTCCGGCAGGCAATGTCACGGTTTCCAGACCATTGAGATGCACAAACATAAACTTCTCGCGGAAGGTGAAATACTCCAGCAGTAATTGATATCCACTGAATGCGCTTTCCCCTTTTGGCCACAGTAAGTCTTCATCGGCAAACCCGCCGGGTGAGAACCAGCCATCCACTTTTATGCGATCTGTCTGATTAGGCAGGCGCAAATAAAACGCCGCCTGCCGACGAGTTAGCGCCAGATGTAACGCGCTACTTACCACCGCTTCACCCGACAGATAAAAACACAGACGCTTCAAATCCACCTGTGCCCAGTCCGCCTGCGTGCTGCATGCGAGACGCAGGCGTAACAAAGATCGACCATCAGGCTCTGTTGTCATCACCACTTTTGAAACTTCAAGCGGGTTCAACACCATATTGCGCGTGGTGCGGTACTGGCAGACGGTTTTCTTTGGTCCAACGGGGCGAGAATAAACTTCCATACCAACAGGTACCGTTTCGGCTATTTTCATCGCCGGAACATCTGGCGTGAGCGCCACAATCGCAAGCGATGGAATGGTACGCAGATAATGCGGCCACAACATGCTCACCAGCCCTTCGGTTAGTTCCGGAAGGTCGTCATCAATTTTTTCGCGCAGTCGCCCCATCGAGAAGGCGAAACCTTCGAACAGGCGCTCAACATAAGGGTCGGGAATACCCGGCTTATCGAGGTCGAGCATCGCAGCCCTATCAGGGTGAGTTTGTGCAAATTCTTTTGCCGCATCGCGAAGATAACGCATTTCGGCATCGTAATAACGCAGGGTTAGGTCTTTCATGGTTTTCTTTTTGGTCAGGAAGGATTATTGATTAACCACACAACACCGCAGCACGTGCCGGGTCGATAGTAATTAGCCCGGCGAGCAACTGTTCCATTTCATTATTTAGCCGCGCTTTATCGGAATCCGCTCGCCCTGCTTTCATGCGCAGCAGCTTCAGGCGACGGGCTTTCACTTCGAACAACAGTTCCGGCTCCCACTGCGTGAGGGTTAGCTGCGTGGCGTTGCCGTCCAGTTCACCCAGCAGATGCAGCGCCATTTCGTTTTTGCCGTACTGCTCGGCGACGCGGGCCATTAACAGGCGCAGCAGCCATTGGTGGCGTGGCGTGCGGGTGCCAGGGCGGTTCTGTAACCAGTTCAGTGCGGCTTCAACGCCTTCGCTGTCCGCCTGGGCCAGGGCTTCCGGTTCAAGTTGCAGGATATCGTCATCGCCCGCTGCGCTGGCAGAGGCGGCGGGTTCGTTACCCCAGCCGGACGAAGCCGTGACGTGCTGAGTTATCCAGTTCATCGTCACTTCGTCGGCAAACGGCGTGCCGTCGTTAAACGCCAGCCCTTCCAGACCTGGCAGGCGGGTCAGCAGGCCATTCAAATCCTGCTTAATGATTTCCGCCCAGCCTTCGTAAGGTGCACCCGCTTTTGACAGCGCCTGATGGGTATACCACTGCAGATCCAGCCACAGGTGATTCACCCCCTGGCCAAACAGGCTGTCGGCTTGCTCCAACAATTCCAACCAGCTTTGTTGCAGATACAAACGTTTCAGTAGCGCACGGTTTTCGGGTTTAGGCGGTGCCAGTCGGGTGCGACCATCCGCTGCCAGAGGTGGGAGTTCATGGAGGGTATCCAGGCGAAGACTTTTCATCAGATGATGGCCTGAAAGCCAACCGTCTGGCTGGTCGCGCAAATATTTCGCCAGCAGTTTTGCCTGGTCGAGTAAATCCCGCCCTGAAACAACAGGTTTCAATGCCAGCGCATCTGATGATGAGGATGCGTAGTGACTTGCCGCCGTGCTGCTGTTTTGTGGGATAACCGCATCGACACCGCCAGACTGTGCCAGGCGGTTTTCCAGTGCGGCATAGAGGCCGCTGAATTGCGGGCGGGAGGCGTCATCCCACTTCGCAACACCCTCTTCCACTAATGACAGCGCCCCGGCGATGCGTTCAAAGTCTGTTTTTGCGACTTCCGGATACAGAGACAAACTATCCAATACCCGGCTGCCTGCCATCCATTCCAGTGCCAGTTTGCGGCTGTTAGCACGCAGTGGATGCAAAGCATCGCCAAAACGCTGGATTAGCCCGGCCAGCAGGGCCAGACCATCAGCCAGCCCGGCTTCACCATCAGTATGCAACCTTGCCCAGATGTAGTACGTCGCGACGCGCACATCTTTGCAGGTGGTCGTCAGCAGTTTTTCAGCCAGCCCACAGACCAGTTCAGTGTTGGCGCCAGAAAGTTTGTTAACCTCTTCACGCATCTGCTGGAAATCGTCGTCATAGCCAGGATCATCCCCGGTCGGGGAGCTCGCTGAAATGGGAGCTAACCACTTATCCCACAACAGGAGTTGTTGTTGTGCCTGCTGCGTTAGGTTCACCCCATCAGAATGACAGGCGTTCAGTAAGGTGTGCAGTGTGGACATCAGTTTTCACCTTCGGTGATGGAACTGGTTGCAGCGTTGACGCTGAATATTTGTGTCGGTAACACGAAGTTGCGCAGCTTCAGTAGCTCCAGTGGACCGTCTCCAGCTTCGGTACGCAGGGTGTAGTTCAGCGGCCTGCCGTCCTGAGCAGTCCAGGTGATATTAAAGCTGCTACTCACGCCTGGATATGGTCTGACACTGGCTTTATCGAGTAGGCGTATCAGCCCCCAGGTGCCTGGCATATCCGCAAACTGGCGGGTACCGGCCTGAGTACTAATCCAGCTCAGACTTGCTCCTGATGCTTCAGTATCATGTGGCCAGGTGAAGCGCTTCCAGGCCGGGAGCTGGTTGTAATAACTGAGTTTCTGGCTATCGACAACCAGGTCAGTCTGCATCACATCCTTCGCTGTACCTGGACGTATTTCGAATCGAATGCTGGCTTCACCATCGACAAACACCACATCAGACAGATGACTCAGGGTGTCCATTGCATTGAGGAACGCCGGGCTGAAAGTCAGCCCCTGAGCATTAATACTGTCTGGCACCCAGCGGCGCCCTTCTTTATGCAGTACACCGTTCAGACGAGTCTGCAGGAAGCGTGAGATGCGCCCACTGTCGCTATTTAGATAGCGCGCCAACAGAGGAAGTGATACCTCACTGCTGGTGTCTTTCAGCGGATAACGGCCGCCAAAGGTACTGTTCCAGTCATCAACAATCGCCGCCTGCCATTGGGTATTCAGGCTCTCTGCCGCAGGTGTTAACACCTGTTGCCATGCCTGGTCCATCGGCTGCACAAACAAAGCGTGTCCAAATCCTCTCCATTCCTGGCCAAGGCTTGCCGCCACCAGGCTGCCGTAATCACGGGTTTCAGTCAGGTCAATGGCTTTGCCCTGGAACACCGTTTGCGCCAGGGTTTGCGCCATCGCTTGCGGGTCAGCAGCATTAACGACTTGTTGAAGTTTGAGACGAACCTGGGTGACGCGAGTCAGGAAAGTTTGCAGGCTAAGGTTCGAGCTTCCTTGTCCACGAGCGTTGATATCCATAAGTGCCAGGACCGGGCCAAAGGTCTCATCCAGCGGCCCCTGCGCTCCGGCTTGTTGGTCAATCGTCGGTTGCTCATCGCGGTTTAATAGATTCTTGGCTGATTTCACCAGGGAATCCGACAACCCAGCGCCAGTCTGACCAGTTTTACCCTGAATGCTCAGCGTATTCATCAATGCAACCAGCGGCGACTGTCGTACGTCCGCCATCAGAGTGAGCTGGTCAATGGAATCCGATAATGTCTGCGCCTGTTGCCAGTGCAGACTGTTTAAAAACTCAAGCCAACTGCCGGAGAAATCAGCGAAGTAACGCTCTTTTAACCGTTGCTGCAACTCTTCTGGCGAACTCTGTTCGACAACGGAGACTTTGTTTTCACTCAACACCCAGTCCATCTCTTCACGCCGGCCGGTAACCACTTTCTCGATTGCCGGTTCAACCGCTTCATCCCACGCTTTACGGGTGAACATGCCGGGTACTACCGCATCAGTTGTGAAAATACGTTCTGCGTCGGTGTCGCCGGTCATATCTGCCAGACTCAAATCGGCATATTGATGGGCAACCTGAACCAGTATTTTTTGATAGAGCGAGGATTCACTGTTGCGCGCCCCCATCTGTCGCACTAATAACGTCCGCACTTGATTTACCATGTTCATATCCGGTGCCAGACTCCACTCCGCATGGTGAGCCAGATTTGCCGCGTAAAACGCCAGTAGCGACGGGCCGCTTCCTTGCCAGATACCATTTACTACGCCAGCACGTTGTGGCCAGTCGGAGAGCAGCGTTTTGCTGAACCAGGCCGCATCCATTCGGTCCGGGTGGGCCAGCATCAGATAGAGTTTTAACTGGTCGTAAGCGGGTTTAATCAGTTTCTCGCGTTGTGAATCGTCCGGAGGAAGCTGTGCCAGTAAAGTGAGTTGCCCTTCAAGGTGCTCTGCGCTTGCGTCTCGCAACAGGGGAATAGCGCTGGCACCATAGTGCGGCCAGAGTGATGCCAGCAGCGCATCATTTTGGCTCAGACCAAAGCGGCTATACCATGGCGCACCTTCCTGCTGGCGGTACTGCAACCGGCCAAGAATTTGCTGCAAATCCAGCTGTGCCTGTAAACGCGAAGGCAATGGCTGCTTTACATCTGCCGCACGTTTAACTTGTGATTCACTGGTATTGATAGCATCGCGGTTAACCAGGAATGAGACCACCATTCCTGCGCCCCACAGCACCATTACCCCGGCAACAGCGGTTGCCAGCGTTCTACGCCAGGCAAAACCTAACGCCTTTGGTGCGAGGGCTGCGGGTAAAGATGGGAGGGAGTTCAGCAGTACATCCCAACGGTTATCCTTGCCCCAGTGATGTTTCACTGAGCGCTCTGCATCCATCGACACCGGGCTGAATATCACTCCGGCCAATGGTAAAGGGCGATAGGGATTGAGCAAAGTGGCAAGCGGTGCTGCCACGGAGTCAGGGTTATTGGCTACCTGGTCAGCGAGCTGCAGTAAAAACAGGTGTTGCGAACTGGTGATGACCTGCTGTGTCCCTTGTTCAATTAGCTCAGGAACCAACCCTGCAAGCAGAACGCTAAACTCTTCAGGTTTACAGCTTGCAGGGAGTAAACAGCCGACAGATTGCGTAATGCGCTCGGACTGTGTGGATTCAGAAGGATGTAGCGACCAGACATACAACGGCAAACGCCAGCCAAGTTGTTCATAACGCGTAGCAAATGCCTGCGACACGTTGTCCATCATATCGGCGGAGAGCGTATTTTTAGTTTCGCTCTGGCAGACAAATGCAGAGGTCACCCACACCACGCCATCCAGCGGACGGCGGCGCAGTTTACGCAACGCGCTCAACCACTCGCTGTCAGCCGGTGCGCCCAGGTCGCCGCCCCACAGCAGCACGGTGCCGCTGTCTTCCTGCCAGTATTGAGAAGTCAGATTAGGAGCAAGCTGTTCGACGTCGGCTGCGCTGCCGGTTAACAGCAGAATGCGGACTTTACGGGGCCAGAAGCGACCGTAGATCTGGCGCAAAGCTTGTTGGGGGGCTATCTGCATGGGACTTTGATTAGCTCTGACTCTAGATTCATCTGCTGAAGATGTATGGTTAAACATTGAATTGAGCTTCTGCCCATTTTTTCCCCGAAAGGAGGAAAGAAACTGATATGACGGCAATGATCGCAGCACTGATTGTCGGGAGCCTAACCGGATAAATTTGAGCCCCACCATGATTACCAGCATAGTGATACACCATGCACCAAACTGCATTTTATATCCGTCCAATTTGAAATAACTTCTGCCAAAGTAAATAGTCATCGCAACGACTAACCCCAGGAAGCAGACAAGTAATATCAGCCCCCACAGCCTCATTGACCGACTATTGCTCACAACGCCCCCTCATGAAGTGATATATTTTTCATCTGCACAAGTAATGTTTTGGCCCCACACTGGGAAACAATTAAATTACTCGCATTATTATTTTTTCCATGCAGAAGCACTAATGCCATTGTTATCCATATGCTATCGTCCCCCTGCCTGCCCAAAATGAGTTCCGTAAAATGTTGTGATAACAGGTTTGAGTCCTCCCCGGATTTCAAGGCTTCATTGCATATTTGAGATACTTTATTAACAATATTTTTTTCAGTTAATTTATCAAACCATAATTTTTCTATTCCCGTAGTACCGTCCTGATATTTCAGCAGGTTGGATAAATCAGACTGAAGTTCGGTGCTGTCAGTATCCATGGCCCGGTACAAACGTGCTTTTTGTGGGAGTTGTTCTGCTGTACCAGTAGGTGCCAATAACCAGGCGCAGGCAGCATCGCTTGTTACATGTTGAGCATCATCAGATGCCAGAGGATTACAAATGACAACCAGTCGATACTTATCTCCTGGATGCTCAAGCCACTCATTAATTTGATTTGTAAAGTTTTTAACAAGAAAAACGGGAACTGCTACCGCTTCTGCGGGCAGGCCGAGAGTTATCCAGGCATGAGAAAATGATCGCCAAAGAGAAAGATAGGATGTCTCAGTACCTGACAACCTAATTTCGATTTTTTCTGCTTGAGAAAGGGTCAGCAATTTATAACGTAAAGATGATAGAAGCTCTTGAAAAACAGCGGTGTAATCAATTCCTTCAGAGAACTTTATTGATTTATCACCAATGATATTAAACTCAACACCCCGACTGAATTTATCAATTTCAATCGTATCTGGAAAGACAGAGGAACAATCAATAACAGGAATGAATTCAGATGCCCATTTACTACATATGTTCTCTACTTTTTTATTGCTTACTTCAATGAGTTCATTGTTCTCCATTAACATTCCTGTACGGAGAATAATCCATCCAGCAACAATGCCAAATAAAATAGATAATGTCAGGCTCAAGGTAAATAAGAACAAAAATGCGTTTGTATTATGGCTTGAGTAGTAATAAATCATGCACCCAAGAACAACAACCAACAGACATAAAAAAAACACACTGAACAATTTATTAATTTTCAGTGTAGGTGTTTTCTGAGGTTTTTCTAAAGCAGGTATATCCCATGACATATATTCAACCTATCCCTGTACCAGGAATACTCGTAATAACATAACATCCACAAAGGCATTTGCATTGATGGAATGCCACAAGTTTCCCATCGGAAACCCATTCACTTGAACCCTCTATAATTTTATTTTTGCCATGCCCTACAATCGGACATATGACATCATCACCAACTAATGCGGCTTTTATGCCATCAATAATCATTGTGGAGGATGCAGATGTGACAATGCCGCCACTACTCAGTTTATCATTTAATCTTACAATTCCGGAAAACACATTCACCTCTTTATAATTACATCGACCCAATGCCTGGTAAATAATTAATAGTAATAAAATTCCCTTCCCCAGCCGGTATAGAGAAATGGTGTCTGGTCTTTAAATGGGTTTTCCGGTTTCCCCGTGCGTTTCCACTGTCTTTTTCGCTGCCGGTTTAGTTTGCACAGATTAATATCGGTGACGTTCTTCCAGCCCATCACGGTAAATATTTCTTCGGCCAGGTCTGCCTCCGGGAAAGGATGGCGTCGCCATACGCTGTATAATGCCGGGCCGATCATAAAGACTCCTCCCGATAAAATACCGATAAGTAAAGATTCATAAAGATCCTGTGAGAATAACCCCGCAAGACCATCGGTAATAAGCCAGGTGATTATAACTCCAGCGAGTGCAACGCCCAAAATACCCAACCAAAACCAGGCTCCTCCCCAGCGCGCCTGCCTTTTCCCACGGTAACAACCCGGCGTCATGCTGATGGAGCGCTCCTGAGGTTTAGCCAGAGCGTACACCAGATATTTATCCCCTACTGGCGCAACAATCAGTTCAACCTCCTCGCCCACCTGACAAAAGGTATAACCTAACCAACCCGAAAAACGTTTACCATTGATTTGCCCTGTCACATGCCAGGCGAGTTTACGTATCCTGTCACTGTTAAGCACCATCCCTTGTGCTGTGGCGCTTTGCCCACCGGCAGCAATGACCACAGCAGCATTGGCCACCCGCTCTTCGTGGAGGGCAAAATAGTCATGAGTCTGTGGATAAGCCTTCGGATCAAAGTAGTGTGGAATTAACCGAGCATGAAATGCTTCCAGCTTTCCAGTCATTTTTATCAGCGGTGCAGGAGGCGGTAAAATCGGATCTGGCGGAGCATCCTGAAGCTGTAGCTCAAGTATTTGCTCTTGTTTACGTAATCCTGGCAACAGATTCCGCTCCCCATGGGTAGATTCGATTCGTGCAATACGTTCTTTTAAAATCACCCGCTCACTTTGGAGCTTGAGATAATCCACGCAAGGGTACTTTTCTTTATCGTTAAATTCTTTCCAGGTAGGGCGGGGGGTATCAGAAAATTTTATGGTTTCGTATGTCATTATCTCTCCCTGAGCAAATTGATTAGGCCTTTTGCTAACGTTTATGCCTCGTAATCTTCTGTTTCGGTATTGATGTTAAACGGCCAGAACATAATTGTTTTTGGCATTACTGGCGTTACTTCCTGAGGTGGAGAGGCCATTTTCTGTAAACAGACCATTAAAAAATTTCTGCGTTCTTCAATAAAAATCGTTATTTTTTTCGGTTTTAGTCCGTCACTATTAATAGTAATAAAACTCCCTTCCCCAGCCGGTATACAGAAACGGCGTCTGGTCCTTAAACGGATTTTCCGGTTTCCCTGTGCGTTTCCATTGTCTTTTTCTTTTCCAGTTAAGTTTACGCAGATTAATATCCGTTACGTTCTTCCAGCCCATCACGGTGAATATTTCTTCGGCCAGGTCTTCTTCCGGGAAAGGATGACGGCACCATACGCTGTATAATGCCGGGCCGATCATGAATACCCCTCCCGAAAAGATACCGATAAGTAAAGATTCATAAAGATCCTGTGAGAATAATCCCACAAAACCATCGGTAATAAGCCAGGTGATTATAACTCCGGCGAGTGCAACGCTTAGAATTCCCAACCAGAACCAGGTCCCTCCCCAGCGTGCCTGTCTTTTCCCGCGATAGCAACCTGGTGTCATACTGATAGAGCGCTCCCGAGGTTTAGCTAGGGCGTACACCAGATATTCATCCCCTACAGAGGCTGCTATTAATTCTACCTCTTCTCCCACCTTGCAAAAACAGCGTCCTAGCCAACCGGAAAAGCGTTTGCCGTTGATTGTCCCCGTGACATGCCATGACGTAGTCAGCAACCGGTCACCGTTTAACACCATCCCCTGCGCCGTAGCGCTTTCCCCCGTGACTGCCATTACCACAGCGGCATTGGCCACTCGCTCTTCGTGACGGGCAAAATATTCCTGGGTCTGCGGGTAAGCTAAAGGGTCAAAATAGTGTACAACGCGCCGCCAGTTGAAAGCCTCGAGCACGCCGGTGATTTTTATCAGCGGAGCCGGGGGCGGTAATACCGGGTCTGGGGGAGCCTCTTTAAGCTCCTGCTCCAGGTTGTTTGCCTGAAGACGTAATTCAGGCAACAGATTGCGCTCTCCGCGAGTGGATTCGATTCGTGCTATACGTTCCTGCAGGGCAACCAGTTCACTGCGTGTTTTCAGAAAATTATAAGCCGGGTGTTTTTCTTTTAACATTGTCCGGGTAGGACGTGGGGCATCAGAAAATTTTAAATTCGTATTATTCATGGCCAGACCCTGCTAATAGTAATAAAAATCCATTCCCCAACCGGTATATAAAAACGGCGTCTGGTCCTTAAAGGGGTTTTCCGGTTTCCCCGTACGTTTCCATTGTCTTTTTCGCTGCCTGTTTAGTTTGCACAGATTAATATTCGTAATATTCCTCCACCCCATTACGGTGAATATTTCTTCGGCCAGGTCTTCTTCCGGGAAAGGATGGCGTCGCCATACGCTGTATAAAGCAGGACCTAAAATGATACTCCCCCCCAGTCCAAAACTGGTTATTAACATTTCATATAGATCTAGATTAATAAGCATCCTGAGGCCATCATTCACCACAGCAATAACTACAACTGAGAAAATAGCGACCCCAAGAATTCCCAACCAGAACCAGGTCCCCCCCCAGCGCGCCTGTCTTTTCCCGCGGTAGCAGCCGGGCGTCATACTAATGGAACGCTCCTGAGGTTTAGCCAGCGCGTACACCAGATATTCATCTCCCACTGGCGCGACAATCAGTTCAACTTCTTCGCCCACCTGACAAAAGGTATATCCCAACCAGCCAGAAAAACGTTTACCGTTTATTTGCCCTGTCACATGCCACGCAAGCCGACTAATTCTGTCACTGCTAACCACCATTCCCTGCGCAGTAGCACTTTGCCCACTGGCAGCAATGACCACAGCAGCATTGGCCACCCGCTCTTCGTGGCGGGCAAAATAGTCATGAGTCTGTGGATAAGCCTTCGGATCAAAGTAGTGTGGAATTAACCGAGCCTGAAATGCTTCCAGCTTTCCAGTCATTTTTATCAGCGGTGCAGGAGGTGGTAAAATCGGATCTGGCGGAGCATCCTGAAGCTGTAGCTCAAGTGTTTGCTCTTGTTTACGTAATCCTGGCAACAGATTCCGCTCCCCACGGGTAGATTCGATTCGTGCAATACGTTCTTTTAAAATCACCAGCTCACTTTGGAGCTTGAGATAATCCACGCAAGGGTACTTTTCTTTATCGTTAAATTCTTTCCAGGTAGGGCGGGGTGTATCAGAAAACGTTAAATTCGTATTGTACATAGCCAGTCCCTGCTAATAGTAATAAAATTCCCTTCCCCAGCCGGTATAGAGAAATGGTGTCTGGTCTTTAAAGGGGTTTTCCGGTTTTCCCGTGCGTTTCCATTGTCTTTTTCGCCGCCGGTTTAGTTTGCACAGATTAATATCTGTGACGTTCTTCCAGCCCATCACGGTAAATATTTCTTCTGCAAGGTCTTCTTCCGGGAAAGGGTGGCGTCGCCATACGCTGTATAAAGCAGGACCTAAAATGATACTACCTCCAAGTCCAAAACTGGTTATTAACATTTCATATAGATCTAGATTTATAAGCATCCTGAGGCCATCGTTCGCCGCAGCAATAAGTACAACCGAGAAAATAGCGACCCCGAGAATTCCCAACCAGAACCAAGTCCCTCCCCAGCGCGCCTGCCTTTTCCCACGGTAACAACCCGGCGTCATGCTGATGGAGCGCTCCTGAGGTTTAGCCAGCGCGTACACCAGATATTTATCCCCTACTGGCGCAACAATCAGTTCAACCTCCTCGCCCACCTGACAAAAGGTATAACCTAACCAACCCGAAAAACGTTTACCATTGATTTGCCCTGTCACATGCCAGGCGAGTTTACGTATCCTGCCACTGTTAAGCACCATCCCTTGTGCTGTGGCGCTTTGCCCACTGGCAGCAATGACCACAGCAGCATTGGTCACCCGCTCTTCGTGGCGGGCAAAATAGTCATGAGTCTGTGGATAAGCCTTCGGATCAAAGTAGTGTGGAATTAACCGAGCCTGAAATGCTTCCAGCTTTCCAGTCATTTTTATCAGCGGTGCAGGAGGTGGTAAAATCGGATCTGGCGGAGCATCCTGAAGCTGTAGCTCAAGTGTTTGCTCTTGTTTACGTAATCCTGGCAACAGATTCCGCTCCCCACGGGTAGATTCGATTCGTGCAATACGTTCTTTTAAAATCACCAGCTCACTTTGGAGCTTGAGATAATCCACGCAAGGGTACTTTTCTTTATCGTTAAATTCTTTCCAGGTAGGGCGGGGGGTATCAGAAAATTTTATGGTTTCGTATGTCATTATCTCTCCCTGAGCAAATTGATTAGGCTTTTTGCTAACGGTTATGCCTCGTAATCTTTTGTTTCGGTATTGATGTTAAACGGCCAGAACATAATTGTTTTTGGCATTACTGGCGTTACTTCCTGAGGTGGAGAGGCCATTTTCTGTAAACAGGCCATTAGCGAATTTCTACGTTCTTCAATCAGAACCGTCATTTTTTCCGGCTTTAGTCCGTCGCTGTTCAGGGTATTATCATTGCCAAAAATGCCTTGTTCATACCAGATCTGTAAATCGTCACGGGAAAAGTATTCAGTGACAACATATTCAGCCACCATAACCCCAATTGCAAACCACCAGGAGGACAATACCCCAATCCATTCAATCCCGAGAAAAATGAGTTGAGGAGCAGCAGCCCTACCAAGCCACACTCCCATTGATCCTCTTGTTGTATCCCAACCAAACCGGGTAATTAACGCACTCATCAGCTTCCCTTCAGCACTTAGTAAAATCGCAACATCAGTCAGCATTTTTGCAGAATAAAGCGCTTTGTATGCCAGTCTATTACGCTCATTCCATTCTTTATAAAGAGCCATACCATCCAACCCCAACGATATTCCCGAAGCAACTAATGAACTCCCTGCCCCGATGAATTTTAAACGATGCAGAGTATTACCTGCAGCCACACCATGCTCAAATGCCGGCGTTGCAATATCAGCCATCCCTCCTGCGGTGGCGAGAATGGCGCTGGATATTTTCGCATAACTGACGGCATCACCTTTGTAATGGTCTAACTGGTTATACAGTTCAACCACATTAAAAATTAACACCAGGATCTTAATACTGGTGGCTTTAGCCGCATACTGGTTGCGATCCTTCATTTCATAGTTGCTGTAGGCTTTATCCATCTCAGTAAATTTATTACTGGCAACCCGCAGCTTTTCACTGATTTCACGTCGCACAGGGCCAAAGAAACCCAGGCCATCCAGGTAAACACGCCGTTCCGTAGCCCAGCCGAAGTAAGTGGAGAGGAATGCTTTTGTCTGCGCCACCGATTTTCCTGAGACCAAAGAGAAGATGGTCCGGTTAATCGCATCTCCTGTAGTGTCCATAACAAAACCCACGCGAGTGGAAGAGAAAACCCGCTCTCCAACCGTGGCCATATACTGATCGACGGTATAGAGCAAACGCGTTGATAGCAACGCATCTGGCTTTGGGGGTTTCGCAAGCGCGGCCGTCGCTTTCTCGAAACCTTTAAAGATCTTATTGAGCTTGGCGCCGTTGGTTTCGAAGAAATAAAGCAGGCCGCTCTGGCTCATTGGGTCAGACGTACACTGGCGGCATTGCCCCAATAATGACTCCCCCTCTGCCATCAGTTCCGGGTTATTGTAAAAATGCGTTCGCCAGACAAGATTTTTTTCACTGGAAGTGGTGTAAGCATTTATCCACTCATCCAGCAAAGATTTTCCCGCGTTCACAATGTTTATCCCAGAAATCGCAAACGCGACAATTTCACGGTAAGTAAGATTATCGACTGCGTAATCAGAATAAAAATCCTGGGTGGCGGCAATAAACGCCTCATCCTGCAGCCATTTGATTCTGAAGCCGATAAGGCTTGTTACCTTTTCATCAACCTGATCGATTAATGTCTCGCCGCAAGCAATGAACGAATCCAGTTTCGTCTGATTCAGCATGCGTTTGTACTTCGCCAGGTCGTCCGCAACCTGGAATCTCAGGCTAGTTTTTTGCTGAGTTTCCTTTCCCTGATTTTCGTATTCCTCACGGCTCATGATCTCGTTGGCAGGAACCCCTTTACTCCGCTCATTGGCGTAATACATCTGATAAGCCATATCTAGCCCGACAGGATTTTCATCAAAAGTGACCTTCAGCCGAGCCGCCACTTTTTGTTCTGCCGTTTTGGAAATGATCTGTTCCGCACCATTAATCAGACTCTGCGTTGAAAATTCCAGGGCCCGTTCATCACCAAATATTTTCGGTAATGCAAGAACATCATTCGTCCAGCCAGTCAGTTCATGGGCAATCCCTACAGTGTCATGTAAAGCAAAAATGAGCGGCGTAACTTTCGTACCGTCAGCTTTGACTCCTCGCTGTTTCATTTGTTGTGCTGTACTGCTGGCAACCCCCTCACTCATACTCTTCCATGGATAAAGTGTTTCCAGTGGTTGCACTTTTGTTACAAGACTGTAGTTGCCTTCACTTGTTACATGGCTCACCCGAAACTCCCCTGGAGTTCCCCACGGCAGTGATGCTGCGGGAGAAAGTCCCCCGCTGCTGGCTGCCATATAATCCAGAATGACTGAAATGTTTTCCTCTGTAGCTTCCTCTGCACAGGGGGCCGCTGTTGGCGTAATCCACTGTGATGAACTTAGGCATTGCATTCTTTTGCTGCGATCGCTTTCATTCTGATAGCGTGCAAGTGTCGATGCCGTCCAGGGAGATTGTGAAAAGGCTACCCAAATATCGTTATCCATGACCTCGGGAATTAGCGTAATAAAATCTTTGCCCCCCTGGTTGTAAGTACCTTGCCTACAGTCCGGTTCGGTTTTTTTTATCGCATTGTCAGGAGAAAACTGTTTCCACAAACTGCCATCGTCGCTGATAGACCAGGCATCCCATTTAGATAAGAATGGATAATAAATATATAAAAATCCCCGGCGCATAGCCCTTAGCGCATAATGATATTTTTCATGATCGGGGTATTTTTTTGCGCCGGAAGCGGCCCAACCGGGCAGAGAACCTGGTTGGTGGTCAGGTGCAACTACATATCTTACCGGCAATAGTGCTGGCCCTTGAGACTTGCAGTCACAATGATGATCTGCCATGAATTAATTCCTTATATTATCTCAACAAAAGCCTGTGATTTTTAATGATCACCTGTTCGGATTTTTTCCCAGAGCGTTTCACTGACTGTTGCAATCGCATCCAGATAACTTGGATCCTGTTTTGAGCACTCAATTTTCAGGCGTCGTAATATATCCGGATGGAGGTCAAAATCGGATGAAATCGTCAGAGCGTGCATTCCATAAGCAGTAAGATCACTTTTTTTCCAAAATGAATAATTGCTGGCTCGTTTAAGTGCAGGCAATACTTTCTGCAACACTGACAACTCTCCCAGACGTAATTCATTTATATTCTCTTGCCGATAATCACAGAGGATGGAATTAATGGCCGTGATTAATTTTATATCCCGCCAGCATTCAGGACTCAGTGATATAGAATGCGACATCTGAACTGTCTGTTGCTCAAGCCCTGTTCTCTTAATGAGTTGCCCATCACCATCAACAGTCAACCAACCCGTCACAGGGCCCATGAGTCGCTGTTTTTGCCAGCTGTCCAGTATGCCCCAAAGCAATAGTGCTACGGCGGGATCATAATAACGGAGTAAAATATCTTTTTCGTTATTGCTTTGCAGTGCACTTTTTCCGATGTGAAGCGCCGTTTCCTCTGCCGAGGCGTTACTTGCTAACCAGCCGCTAATTAACCTTCCACTTCCATTTTTAATTTTCTGCGGTTCTATTTCACTCAGAGCCTGGCTAATACTCTCATCAAAAATTTGAACATCACCCGGCAAGGACAAATCCAGAGAAATTAAGCAAGGGAAAAATTCATCCGTTAGATATTGTGGTGCCACAGGAATTTTAATTAAACTCTGAACGTTTAGCGTATCAAAAAACTCAGATTTATTACGACGACGAAGTACTGCAACATCAATCATTAAAATGCAACGTATACCTAACCGTAAAAAATGATGGAGAAGTTGCTCCTTTATTAGTTGGTGCTGCTCTAGTCGTTTTTGCAATGAATAGTTATATGAAATGGTAGCCGTCATTGGTGATGTTCCTTAATTCATCGTTACATCGGGGCTTTGCTCCGATCCTGCACCATCCATTGCCGTGGCACAGGGGTCAGTCAGTTCGACCGTTTTGGTAACAGATGCCGGTCCCATCTTTTGTAAATTCCCACATTTCATCCTGATGTTACCTGGTGTACCAATTTCTACATCTCCATCTTTCAATCGAATATAGGCTCCGCCACAGTTCAAAGTGAGTTCTGTTTTCGCTGTAATAAATACCTGTTTATCCCTACTGGCAATAGTCAGCGTATTTCTTGCAAAGAGATCCATAGCATCATCCTGAGCCTGAATTTCAACTTTTCCCTGGCTGGCAAAAATTTTAATACCCATTTTTTGAGCAAATAAACTGATCGTTTCTTTTACACCCAGGCGGAATTTTTTCGCAACACTAACATCTGCATCAGCCCCTGTAGTCACAATCAAATTTTCACCCGATGAGAGTTGTATACTGGCAGGCGTTATTTGAGCTATGCCCGCGGGTGCTGATAAAAGTAAAGCTTGTTTCTTCAGTTCAGTCAGTGCATCTGTCATGAGTGCTTTTTGACGTGCAATGTCCGCCAGTTCCGCTTTCGCCATTTCTGCTGCAAAGCGGATCCCCTCAGCGTCCTGCAATGCTGCTTTGAGGCCATCAAGGGCAACCTGCATTTCAAGCTGTAATCCGGCAGCATTCTCCTGCTGGTCGGCGGTTATAAATACACCTGCACCACCGCGTATGGTTACCCATTTATCCGTACGCAGCTCGGCACCTTCCCCGCGCTTCGCCTTCCCGCCGTCCACGTTATGCCCCAGGTTCAGCTGCGTTTTGCCGCCGTACTCGGTGCTGAGCTTGATATGCTCTTCGCCGCGCTTGTCTTCCATGCGCAGCTTGTTGTTCGCCGGGGTGCGCACCACGTTGCGGGTATTGTTCGCTTCCGTGACG
The DNA here is from genome assembly GCF_021282405.1 of Buttiauxella cochleicola. NCBI lineage: Bacteria > Pseudomonadati > Pseudomonadota > Gammaproteobacteria > Enterobacterales > Enterobacteriaceae > Buttiauxella > Buttiauxella cochleicola. Next base: position 150,416 of record NZ_JAJSOU010000001.1, on the reverse strand, counting down.
TGGTCGGTGTGCCGCGAGTCATGCAGCGCATGGGCGATATACGGGCGGTCGGGGTCGCCGTCGTGGAAGGCAATCGCCACTTCCGTACCCTGAATCAGCGGGAAGTGAATGCCGTACACATCGCCGCCGTAGGGTTTGGCGAGGCGCACCGGCATGCTTTCCTGGCCCTGCGCTTTGTCGTCCTGGTCGGCGTCGAACTTCACGCGGTACAGACCAGATGCATCCTGCCAGGCGTAAATGTCGTTGGCTTTTGCGCTGGTGACGCGCGCCATCATGGTGCCGCTGACTTTAGGCCGCGGCAGTAATGTCGGGCGCCAGCACAGCGTTTCGCTGTAGGGAACCGCCATCCAGTTCACCACCAGGGCATTTTTACGGCTGCCGCTGTAGAAGGCTCTGGTGATGACAACACCGTTATTCAGCGCTGAAGGCAGCGTCGGGACAAGGGCCGATTCCGTCACCGTCAGCACCTGAGTGGGGCTGAGGTTCGCGTCATTCGCGGAGCCGGTAATCAGCGTCTGGTTGGACAGAAAACGCTCATGGTCGAGACGTGCCAGGAAGTTACCGGTTTCGGCGGTCGGGTCGCTTTTCGCCCCTGTGTCCAGGTGGCGCGGCTTATAGTGATACACCTCGCCGTAGGTGGTGCCTTCACCTTCGCCACGCGTCATATCCGCTTTCGCGGACTGCAGTACTTTCTGCGCTTCACGGTGGTTGTAGTCTTTGGCGGTCACGCTCGCCTCAACCACGTTGTGCTGTACATTCAGCCCCCACACCGATTCCACGCCGTTGTCATTCATGCCCGACGGACTGTTCAGCGGCAGGGTTTTGCCGAATTCATAGGCACTTTGTTTATCGGCAAAATGCACCACTTCGGTCTGTGTGTCGGGCTGCAGGGTGAAGAAGTAAAAGATCCCCACCTCCGAGAGCAGGCGCTGAATAAAAGCCAGGTCGCTTTCCTGATACTGGTTTATCTGCTCGCGTGTCGTATAGCTTTGTTTCAGGGAAAATTCATATTCCCAGCCCTTCAGACCATGCTCATCGAGTATCTGCGCCACCAGGTCCGGCACCGATTTATTCACGAAGAAACGATGGGTGCGGAACTGTTTGTCCAGCAGGGCGAGGAAGGGCTCGAGCGTAATGACATATTTGGCTTCATCGGCCGAACTGCTGATGCGTTCAAAACCCGTCACGACACCGTGCACAACCTTCTGCTCAGTCAGGCTCTGTAATAAACCCGTCCCCATCGTCAGGCTGACCGGTTTATTCAGTAACTGAGTGGCATCAAGGTCTTTGTCCGAGCTGGTGAAATGAATGGTGTAATAATACAGTTCACTCAGTGCTTCCAAACCCGAAAAATTTTCCACATCGAGCGGAGAATGACAGGAAGGAATATCAAGATGGTAACGGTTAAGAGTAGTTCCTGTTATTTTTGATAAGGTATCAGTAAGATTCATGAATATCACTCCATGGTAGTGGTCTATATACACTAGCCGTTACGTTATATAGCTATTAAATGATAGAGGTTTATCGTTATGTTTTTAATATGTATTTAGTTGTAAAGCCATTATTTAAAATTGGCCACATCAATAAAAATTTTATCATTAATGGTGCTTTACTTTACACAGGCAGGTTTGTAGAAAATTACACAGCGGACCTGGCTGTGTAATTTCATTTATCGCCTTACCCCTGTTACATTCCAGTTATTATCGATGAAAAATTCATAATGGTAGTCAATACTATTCAGACTATAACTTGAGGAATATCGATAGCCAGCATCAAGATCTACATTTACGCATGTATCAGGATAAGAAAGTTTAAGCCCCTCGTTAACAGCAAGCCTTTTTTCACCATCATAGTTAGAATATAAACTATAACGACTTAATACATCCCTCTTATCTACACTAAAACATACCCTTCCTTTATCCACATAAAATGGTTTAAATTCCCCGATTTCTTTTCCTTCACGCTCTCCCCCAGGGCAACCAGTTATTAAAGCGCATAAAGAAATTACCAATATTATTTTTTTCATCCTGGAAATTTCCCTAACACCTTTTCATACTTAGCAATTAGATCTTTTATCGGTTCAGCTGGATTGTAGTCTCTATAATCATAAAGATTGCTATGCCCAAAGAAACCATAATGTTTTAATAACCAAAAATCACTAACAATACTTGCCTGTTGTTCTAGTCCATAATCAAGCAAGTTAGGCTTATCTAAACTATAAGTGTAATCAGCAGCCCATGACATTAATCCTCTGGTTCTTACCCACATCCCACGTTGATGTTGCCAAACGTGCATCATTTCATGAAGAAAAAGGTGTTTGAAGCTCGGTCCAGGAGAACGTGAAAAATCATTCTGATATTTCGCCTCCAGAAACCACATTTCACCATTCGGACTCATTGCCTGCTGCGGATTCTGTAGATTAAAAGGTAGATAACTATCTAAATGTATCCATACTTTATTGTAGTGAATACTGAAACCGTAAACAGAACTGGCAAGATTTATCTCTCCTACTGTTAAGAGGCGCAGCCCTCCTTTTTGAATACTTTTATTCATACCTATTCCCTAGTGACTATATGGCAGTGATATTTCTCTTTCGGTCGGTGTCACGTTATAAATACGCCCGCCGTTTATTTCCAGGGTGATAACGAAACTCCGCGGCTCATCATATTTTTTTGAAATTAATAGATACTCGATTATGAACTGTCCCTTATCCGGGAAATGGTAAAAAGAAGGTGGAATACATAATGTCCCATCAGCAACAGTAAGGCCTGGTGAGAAATTAAAGTTCTTTTCTTTTGAAGGTGTGCTGCGGGGATTGATCCCCATATTTGCAGGCTGATAATCCCGAGCATCTGTAATGTTAAAACATACATTGTCCCCCTGCTGACTGACCTGTGCTGTTTCATCAAAACGCATTCTGTCGCCCGGCCCCGGACATCCAGTCAGCATCAATAAACACAAGGCAAGCGAACAAGCAGGCCATAACACACGAAAGCCTGTCGTCTTCACCATGGGAAACCCCGTAATTCGTTTTTGTATTGTTTACGTATCATTGGTTCAGAAATATCGCCATCAAGGGTATAGCGATAGCTGACCATCCGGCTGATAAAGCCCCTACCAATAACATTCATCCCTTTAGCCCGTTGCCAGACATGGCTCATTTCATGGATAAACAGATGTTGAAAGTTATCTCAAAGCCTCTTGATCAGTTAATGAGATGCCAAAAACTTGTCCATTCGAAACTTCAATTCCTGTGACAACTCTCTTGGGAGGTGAACTCTGTGTTACAGATGTCAGAATATATCTGACAATAAATTGTCCTTTATCCGGCAAAGGCCAGAAGGATGGAGGAATACACAACTTTCCATCAGCTATTTTCAAATAAGAGCCGAACATAAATTTCTGTTGATTAAAAGGTGTACCTCTGGGGCTAATAGCGATAGCTGAAAGTTGATAATTGTCTGCATCACCGATTTCAAAACATACTCTATTACTCATCATGCTGACGCGGGCTTCCTCATCAGGTTGCAATCTGTCGCCTGACCCCGGGCAACCAGCCAGTGTTGTCAGACTGGAAAGGAGAAGTGTTGTATGTAAAAGGCGAGTTTTTTTCCTTTTCACCAAGGGAACCCCCGCAGAGTGTCTTTATATCTCTGCCGGATGATAGTTTCGCTGATATCCCCATCTAGAGTTATATCGTTATTTATTATCAGGTTACACCATCCTCTATAACCTTCTGTTTGTAGGGAAAAATGATCAGCTATTATTTGAGCCTGCTGTTCCATGGGATATTCATTTAAAAGTCGACCATCAAGCCTATATCGATAGCTCACCATCCAGCTGATTAAGCCCCTGCCAATAACATTCATCCCTTTCGTCCGTTGCCAGACATGGCTCATTTCATGGATAAACAAATGTTTAAGAAAAGGAAGTGCTGTCGAAAAATCATCCCTGTACCAGTCACGAAAATACAGCTCCCCATTTGGCGTCATCGCAGTATTCACATCCTGCAGATCAAAAGGCAGATAGCTGCCCTTGTGGATCCACACCGTGCTGTAATCTATGGTGGAACCAAATACCGTTTTTGCTAAACCAATCTCGCCAGAAGTCAGTAACCGAGCCCCGCCTTCTTTTAATTGATCGACCATCTGAAACCTCCGTTATTGCTCGTCAAACTCCAGCACAATCCCCTCTTCCTCATCCCAGCCCAGCGCCAGGCTGTGGGTTTTCTGCTGCCCGGCTTTGCGTTGCAGAAGTTGTTGACTGAGTACCGGCAGGATTTGCTGGTTCAGCAGGCTGTCGATATTGCGCGCGCCAGTGTCTGGCAGCAGGCAGGCGGCAACCAGGGTGTCATAAAGGCTTTCGTCAATGGTTGTTTGCAGGCCGTAGTGGTTTTTCAGGCGCTTCGCGACCTGTGCCAGCTTCATTTCCACAATGATTCTTAACGCTTTAGCATCCAGTGGACGGTAAATCAGCGTCTGGAAGCGGGCCAGCAGAGCGGGTTGGAAATGATCGCGTAGGATCGGTCGCAGTAATTCTTGTAGATCGCTGTCGGTGGCTTCCGGTTGTTCGTCCAGCAATTGCATGATGTGGTCGCTGCCAAGGTTGGCGGTCATCAGGATCACAGTGTTGCGGAAGTCGATTTCACGCCCTTCGCCGTCACGCATAAAGCCACGGTCAAACACCTGGTAGAACAGGTTGATGACGTCGCGGTGCGCTTTTTCCACTTCATCAAGCAGCACCACGCTGTACGGACGTTTGCGCACTGCTTCGGTCAGAATGCCGCCCTGACCGTAGCCCACGTAGCCCGGAGGCGAGCCTTTAAGCTGGGAAACGGTGTGCGCTTCCTGGTATTCGGATAAGTTGATAGTGATCAGGGATTTCTCGCCGCCGAACAGGCTGTCGGCCAGGGCCAGCGCTGTTTCGGTTTTACCCACACCGCTCGGGCCGACCAACAGGAACACGCCCAGCGGGCCGTTTTCTGGCGTAAGTCCAGTTTTCGCGGCACGCAGGCGTTGCGCCATATCGATAAGCGCCGTGTCCTGGCCGACCACGCGGTTGGCGAGGTGGTTTTCCAGCATCAGCAAATCGGTCTGTTCGTCTTTGAGCAGACTGGTCAGCGGCACGCCGGTCCAGTCTGCAATCACGGTGGCGACAGTGCGCACATCCACATCCAGCGACAGCAGTGGAGCACTACCTTGTAAATCTTTGAGTTGCTGTTGTAGCGCATTGACGTCGGCCTGGCGGCTAATGTCCTGGCGAACTTCCAGCAGTTGTTGGGTGAGCGCTTTTTCCGCGTGGTACTGGGTTTCCAGCGCGGCGAGGTGTTCGTTCAGCGCAGAAGTCTGTTGCTCAATTTGCTCCAGGCGCTCGCCATGGCTGTTGCTACCCAGCGCGATATCTTCCAGCAGCGCATGGTTTTCCATTTCCAGCGCAGTGATTTGCGCTTTGAGGCGGGTGAGTTCTTCCGGTAGCGTGTCGAGGCTCATACGCACGCGGGCAGACGCGGTGTCAAGCAAGTCAACCGCTTTGTCCGGCAACTGGCGGCCCGTGATGTAGCGGCGCGACAGACTGACTGCGGATTTCACGGCTTCATCGGTAATATGCACGCCGTGATGTTGCGCGTAACGGGATTTCAGGCCGCGCAACATCAGGCAGGCCATCTCATCATCCGGTTCGTCTACCTTAACTATCTGGAAACGGCGCTCCAATGCAGCATCACGCTCGAAATACTGTTTGTATTCAGACCAGGTGGTGGCCGCGATAGTGCGCAACTCGCCACGTGCCAGTGCTGGTTTCAGCAGGTTGGCGGCATCTGCTCCGCCCGCCTGGTTGCCTGCGCCGATAATGGTGTGCGCTTCGTCGATAAACAGCAGCACTGGCGTCGGGGAGTGTTGTACCGCGTCGATGACGTTTTTCAGGCGCTGTTCAAATTCGCCTTTTACGCCTGCGCCCGCCTGCAAGAGGCCAAGATCCAGAGTACGAAGGCTGACGGTTTTCAGGCTGTCCGGCACGTTGCCTTCAGCAATGCGTAGCGCGAGTCCTTCCACCAATGCGGTTTTGCCCACGCCCGGCTCGCCCACCAGAATCGGGTTGTTTTTACGGCGGCGCGAGAGAATGTCGACCATCTGGCGGATTTCGTTGTCGCGGCCAAAGACCGGGTCGATTTTCCCTTCTTGCGCTTTGGCTGTTACATCGAGAGTGAATTTATCGAGTGCGGCCTGTAGTGCTTCGCTCAGGGTGTTGCCGGAAACACTGGTCGGTTTTTCTTCCGTAAGTGAGGACGGTTCGCGGTTCAGGCTTTCTTGCTGTTGCAGTTCGGCACGTTCATCTGACTGCACATCCAACAGTGGTTTCAGGCGCTCAAGCTGCGAGCGGGAGAGACTCAGCAGCGGCCACAAACTGTCGCAGACCAGAATTGACGGTTTATCAGTTAACGCCGCAAGCAGATGATGACTGCGGATTTGTGCATCGTCGTCTTCAAGCGATGCAATCAGCCATGCCTGTTTAATCAGATTCAGTAGAAGTTCGGCCAATTGTGGTCGGGTGCGCACGGAGCGCGGCATGGTATCAAGGTGTGCCAGCAAACTCTGCCAAATATTGTCCATGTCCCATTCGTAACGGCGGGCCAGCACAGTGATGTCCCCCTCCCCGAGCTCAAGCAGTTTAAGCAACCAGTGTTCGACAGTAATTTCCGCATGTGCCCGGCTCTGGCACAGCGTGGCGGCTGCTTCCAGCGCGCGGGCACAGTACGGGTTTAAACGACGAAGTAATACGGCTGACTGGTTATCCATGCTGGCTCCTTGATTGGGTACGCTACCGCCCTTAGCCTTCTCCTTTGCAGGAAACCCAGGCCCATAAGGTCGATGATTTTTTTGCTGTTTTTGTTTGCCCACACTTTGTCGGATGGCGAGTTGCGTATTCGCCCTACGCTTCGTTCGGGCAAACAAAAACAGCAGACGGTTTCCCGTCTGCTGTGAGTGCAGCCTTACGCGGTAGTACGTTCGTTCCAGGAGTCGGAATGAATGATGTTGCCGTCTTTGTAAGTCCAGGTGATTTTTTCGTAACGCAGTTCAATCATTTCCAGATGGTTGTGTTTTTCCATCGCAGGATTTTTGATGTCATGCATTTTTGGTGCGACTTTCACCAGCTTGACGTTTTCCAGTTTGGTGTTGAAGTACTCAACTTCCTGGCCTGCGTCATTGATGCGATACCATTTGAATTCAGCAGATTTCAGCGTCTGGCCAGTCGTTACCGCTTTGTAGAGGTATGGACTTGAAGAGTCGATTTCTTTGGTAAACAGGAATGGGGTATGGATACGGGTGCCCGTTAATTTTCCGGTGTTGTTATCGGTCGGGATGTACAGGTTGTGTTCCTGCGCCACCACTTCGATGCTGCCTTCACGGTCTTTAACATCTACGGAGCCTTTAATATCCGCACCGCCGTCGTCTTTCAGCCACAGGTAGACTGGAATAGCCATGTTTACTTCTCCATTTCGTAGGTTGTGACATCACCCTTAGCCGGTGATGTTGTTTTGCCCGGTACCTGGCAAGCATCTGCCTGAGGCACCAGACTGATTTCAACGCGGCGGTTAACCGCGCGATTTGAATCTGAATCATTGGGTTCCAGTGGACGGCTTTCGCCGTAGCCCTGTACCGCAAAGCAACTTTCCGGCACATCACCGGTGTCACGCATCCAGTCACGGACTGATTCAGCGCGTTTGAGGGAAAGAATCTGGTTGGACTTGTCATCGCCGGTATCATCGGTGTGCCCAGCGACAACAATCAGCCAGCCTGGTTTGACTTTGATATTGACGAGCGCACTCACCAGCACTTTGGTAGAGCCTGGTTTAAGCTGCCATTTGCCCACATCGAACAGCGACATGCTGTCAAGACGCACGGTTTTCGGACCCTGAACAATTTTATTGATGACCAGAGGCGGCGGAGGCGGTGGAGCCCAACTATTGATGGCGGCCTCAAGTGGCGCGATGAGGCGCATCCCCTGATAGAGTCCCAAAGACATGCGTATGGGCGCACCACTACGTTGCCACTGATCAAGCAAACGGGCATCAGCACGTAACTGTTGCTGAGCAATCGTTTTTGGGGATGCGGGTGTTCCTGTAAGCCGGTGATACAACGCCAGGTGATCGCCTACGTTGCGAATTAATCGTTGGTTATTGATATATGAGGCCAGCAAGGCAAACAGCAGGAATAACCCACACAGTAAGCCGGCAATCTGCCAGGTCTGCATCAGTTGGGAGACACCCCGGCGGCGAGGAATAAATGGCAGCAGCACATCTGGTAATGGCAGGTAACTCTGCGTTGCAGATGCAGTTGGTGGCAACGAGGTTACGCCTGCAACATGTGTCTGCCAGAGATTGTTGGAACGCCCCGTAACCGGGGTCAAGCAGGCCCCCCATGCGCATGGAATCAGCGCCGGGAGATCTCCCTGACGCTGTGCCAGAACATCCTGAACGTGAGTCTTAGCCCACGCCACCAGGCACTCAATCCAGAAAACTGAACTGAGTTTTTCCTGACTGTTGCGGCCATCTTGTTCACGCTCCCACTCAACCAGCGGTATCACAACCGCACCCGCCTCACGCATCTGAATGGCTTTCTGGCCTGGAGTGGCGGTATACCAGCATTCCATTTCAGTTGATTCCATTGCTGGCGGTGAAACCCAGATGCCAATCCACATCGGCGGAATCCCGGCAAGCCAACCTTTGCACTGCACAATCGCACGATGCCAGATGCGCAGTTTTTGAATGAAATCGTCCTCGTCCTGATGTTGTTCCGGCGCAACGGCCAGTAGCACGGAGATCTGGGCAATCAGTGCCGGGCGAACCTCAGCCAGATGCTGTGCCAATAGTGGAAGCTGTTCTGGTGCTTTGACCTGCAAATACCAGCCCTGACGGGTTTCCCTGAAGAGAACTGAAGCTGAAAACAGCGATTCGCTGTCACCACAAACCAGCACCACTGCACCCTGGAAATCTTCCGGTGGCAGGATGGAGTCCGCAATATGCTGATGGGCAATTTTATTGTTGCGGTCTTTACGCCACTGAAAATAGCCAGCAGCACCGCTTAAAATGACAACCAGCAGACTCAGCACCACGCGGCTGCCCGTTCCCAGCGGCCAGAAGCCAAGAATCAGCAACAGCGCGAGGCCGGTACCAAGCAGCAGCAACAGGAATTGCGTTAACCTGCGCATCAGTTATTTGATCCCTGCCAGTTGAGAGAGCTGATTCGCGAGCGTGCTTGACAGGAAAAACCACAGTGCGACCAGTATTGCGACGCCAAGTACCCACGAAAACCAGTACGTTTTGCGCCCGGTGCGCAAACGCGATGATCGGGAAACCACAGGGGTTTCCTGAACGGAGGAAAAAGGCGGCACCTGCTGGCTCAGCTTACGCACCACATCTTCACGGCGTTCGTCGCCCTGCTCGCGATAGCGGCCCGCAAATCCTAACGTCAGTGCACGGTAGAAACAGGTTAGTACGGCGGTATCGGGCGCAGGCTCCTGCAAAACGGCGCGAATACGCTCCCACAGCTCCTCACCAGCGTTCAGCGTATTGAAATAGCGCGCCTGAAGAGGATTCTGCAGCCATTTAGTGTTCCCACTGTCCGGCTTCGGACGGTTCAGCACACTCTCATCAAGTAACGCACAAAGGGTATAAAGCATATGCTCCGTGCTGGTTTCGTTGAAACCGTTACGAGAAAGAGCTTCACGCGCATCGTCCACCCAACCGCAGGCACGACGATACAACGCTTCTCCGTCCTTAATTTCCTGGCCATTACGCAACTGGCTGACCATCAGCCAGCAGGGATAAAAGATCTCATCAACGACAGAAGGTTTTATTTTGCTCATGAGCGTAATACCGCAAACAGTTCGAGTTGGATATCACCAAGTGATCCTGGCGTGTAGAACGCGCAGTTACCCGCTTCCAGCATGGCCTGCGCCGCCAGGCCATTCAGATCGAGGGCGAAATACTGGTTCTCCAGACGCAGAGGAATGGCCGCCGGAACATGTGACAGTGGTTTCATCACCACACCGTTCAGCGCCACGTTCACCACATCGGATACATCTTCAAAACTGCCCGCTTTACACAGCAGCGGGAACTGCGTCTGCAATAGATGATTGGGAATAGTTGAGCGAACAGAAAGGTAGAAATCAGCCCCTTCGCGCAGGCGAGCATCATGCAGTGAACCTGTCCAGAATTGCCCTTCGCGGATAAGCTCAATGGCCACCATCCGTGATGGCAGGCTAGCTTCAAGTAACGCATCCAGCAGAGTAAATAGTGGCGGGAAAACCTGTTCAGGTGCGTGATGTTGATAAAGCGGAATGTCTTCAGCTTTATGTTCAAGGGAGAACGTCAACAAACTGCCAGCCAGGCGCACCAGTTCACGATAGAACAACTCAGGATGACGCGTAGGTGCCTGATGAAGTTCAGTCAACACGGGTTCAGCGCTGTTTAATGCATTGAGCAGCCAAAACAATGACACATCTGCCACAACGAAATCGGCCATACGTTCATTGCTTTCGCGACGCATGGCCATCAGACGGCGGCGACGTGCCTGCAGGCGATGGAGAAGGTCCCCTAGCGCTGTCAACACAACGGGGCTTGCTGACAATCGCAACATCGGCGGGATGAAATTCGCATCCTGGATCCATTGCCCTTGTGCATTACGCAGCAGGCGCACCACCGGACATGTCAGGTAAGCGCTATTTTCCTGGTGAGCAAAACGCAGTGTGACGGCATGGCGCATAACAGCCAGTTCGGTACGTTCATGACCGGCAAGCTCCTGTACCGTCACCCACTCTTGTCGCCAGCGGCGAGGACGTTCACTGTCCTGCCCATCATCAAGATTACCGCCATTAGCTGACAACAGCGGCAGGGCAAGCACAACGTCCACACTTTCGCGATCAGACACCAATGACAAATCGCAAGCCGGTGGCAGATTATCCGCCAGCTCAGTGTCAATCAGCGTGCCATCTGGAAAACGAATCACCAGATGCAGTGCATTCAGCCGTGAAAGTGCCAACGAGCCGTTATCAAATGCCACATCGATAACACCCCACGGGTTTGCCAACCCCATCTGGGCCACGTTTTCAGCGACAAAAGCATCCCAACGGGATTGTTGCTGAAATTGCTGTGGGGCCAGAAATGCCCCGTCAGTCCATAATGGACGGTAAATTTTCATCCCTGCTCCTGATTACGCTTTCGCTTTAGGCATCTGCGAAACAAGGGATAAATTCACGTCCATTCCTTCAACCTGGAAGTGCGGTACGGCGTACAGTTTCACGCGGAAGAAGCCTGGGTTATCTTCAATATCCTCCACGGTCACTTTCGCATCACGCAACGGGTGAGAAGCCTGCAGGTCGTCACCTGGATCGGTCATTTCAGTGACCAGACCACGTACCCAGGTATTCAGCTCCAGTTCAAGCAAACGGCGGTCTTTAGTAGTACCAATGTTTTCACGCTGAATAAGCTTCAGGTAGTGAGCAATACGTGACAGCAGGAAGATATATGGCAGGCGTGCGTTGATGCGGCTGTTAGCTGTCGCATCGGCTGTGTCATACAAGGCAGGTTTCTGCGCAGAGTTCGCAGAGAAGAAGCATGAGTAATCGCGGTTTTTGTAGTACGACAACGGGATAAAGCCCAGGTTGGCGAACTCAAATTCACGGGTTTCGGGAATCATCACTTCACTCGGAATTTTAACCTGATTGCCGGTGCCGAGATCATATAAGTGGATTGGCAGGTCAGTCACTGCACCACCCGCTTGCGGGCCACGGATCTGCACACACCAGCCGTTTTTGATGAAGCTTTTCACCATATTGGCAGCAAATGCGAATGATGCGTTGGTCCACAGGTATTTGTCGTGATCCGGGCCTTTCACTTCTTCAACATAGTTGAAGCTGCGGACTGGCACCGTGTCCGGGCCATATGGCAGACGGCCAAGTACACGTGGCATCACCAGACCGAGGTAACGGGAATCATCAGACTCGCGGAAAGATTTCCACTTGATGTATTCAGCACGGTCAAAGTAGTTGCCGATGTCTTTAATCGCAGCCACTTCTTCCATGGAATCTTTCAGGAAGAATTTCGGGCCAACAGAGGCGATAAACGGCATGTGTGCCGCAGCAGACACTTTAGAGATGTTGCGCATCAGCGCCACGTCTTGTGGGCTTGCGTCGAATTCGTAGTTGGAAATCACTGAACCAATTGGCTCACCACCTGGGGTGTCGTATTCAGCGATATAGGTGTGCGCGTACAAGCCACTCTGGATGATTTCCGGGGAGTCTTCGAAATCCTCACGCAGATCATCTTTGGAAACGTCCAACACTTCGATTTTCACATTCTGACGAAAATCAGTACGGTCAACCAGGTGCTTGAGGCCACGCCATGCCGATTCGACTTTCTGGAAATCGTCGTGATGCATTACTGCATCAAGCTGGCGGCTAATCTGGTAATCCAGCTCAGCAATATGGTAATCCAGCAGAGTTTTATCGAGTTTTTCAACGCTCTGACCGGAGTTTTTCAGACGCTGTAACAGCACCTGCACGGCCGCGGTTACACGTTCATCAGCAGTGGCATCAGCCAGCGCTTGATTGTCCTGCCAGACATTAATATCAGACAGACCGGAAACCGGGTTGAGGTTTATTTTTTCAAACAAAGAAGCGTAAACACCACCAGCTTCAGAGCGCTCCAGTACAGTGGTCTGGGTACCGGATGAAGTATTTTCATTATTAACTGACATCAGCATTATCTCGTGTTAATCCGTTAATTCGGGAGGGTTACGCTTTCGGTGCGAGGGCATTAAGTTCATCGCGCAGTTCATTGCTCAGCGATGGGTCTTTCAGGATATTTTCAAGCTCTTTTCGGAAAGTAACGTTATCCAACAAATTAGATTTAAGGTCGCGTAATAAATTACGCATAGCCAGCATGGCTTTTAATTGCGGGATCTGCCGAGCAACCTGTTCCGGCTCAAAATCTTTCATCTCACTGAAAGAAAGCCTGACGCTTTCTTCTGAGCCATCACCAGTAAGAGTATTTTCAACAGTAATATTTACAGTCGGGGAAAATTCCGAAAGCACGCTATTGAAGTTATTTTTATTGATATTTATCTTTTCACGTTCAGACAGTGGGCGACTCTCCTGCCCGTTGCTGTAATCACCCATAACAACTAATTTAAGAGGTAATTCAACTTTCTTTTGTGCTCCCCCTGTGTGCAAATCTAATTTTATATTTACGCGTGCTTTAGGTACTTCATTTTGAAAAGAACTTGACACAATTAACTCCTTTTATGGCATCCATGGCAAATCACCGGCGACAAAAAATGCGCTCAGCAATCCAAACGTTAAAATAAGAAGGAAATTCAAGACAAGGCAATATTCTGAGTAAAATAGCATTAACAACTGAGGGGGTGAATAATAATTCCTTATAAAGTACTTTTTCAGAATTATGACTGCATAATAAAAGCACATTACATTTTATAAACTGATATATAGAAGCGTCACCATTTTCATGATGAATACTTTAGTGGTTGATATTTTTACTACAGTGCGTTTGCTACTCTTTGATTATTTAAGAGATGATTCTCCTGTAACAGGAACATGGGATTAACGTACTTAATGTCAGACTGCCGTTATCCCCTCGCCTTTTCTTCAGGCTTTGAGCAAAACATCCCTGTTCCGCTGACCTGTAAAGCTGTTAATTAGCTACCAATCACCCCGCCATCAGCTTTAACAATAACCACAGTGGAAGATCGTGGGCGACTGTTTTTATCACCGTCAGGCCAGGTGGAGACGGCTGTAGGATTTGCCGGATCGCTGATATCGTCACCTGGTTCACCGGGGTGTTGAATATTAATAAATAGCGTGCGGTTATCTGGAGTAAAGGCGATGCCAGTTATCTCACAGCCTCGCGGACCTGTCAGGAAACGACGATATTCGTTGGTACCAGGAACAGTGGCGAGCATCTGGTTGTTGCCCATTCCCTCATAGGCTTTTTTGTTGATAGTGCTGGAGGAGACATCGGTCTGAATCCACAGTACACCGCGATGGTCGAACGATAACCCATCTGCACTGCCAAACTCCGCCCCTTTCATTGAGCCTTTGGTTTTCTCATCTGCACTATCCGGTCTGCCGCCTAGCACCAGGATATCCCACTTGAAGGCGGTTGATGCAGGGTCACCGTTCTCTTCCGTCCAGTGCATGATGTGGCCGTAGACATTATTAGCGCGCGGGTTGGCGGCATCGACGGCTGCTTTGCCCTCCTTGCCACGGTCACTATTGTTGGTCAAGGTGCAATAAACACTGCCTTTTGCATGCGAGTCGACCGCAATCCACTCAGGGCGGTCCATTTTTGTGGCACCCACGGCATCAGCAGCGAGACGCGTTTTAATTAGCAACTCACCCTGACTGGCAAATCCCTTAGTTTCATCAAGGCCCGATTGCCCGTATACCAGCGGCAGCCAGGTGCCACTACCATCGTCATTGAATTTCGCCACATACAGCGTGCCTTCGGAGAGCAGGTCCATGGCAGCATCTCGCAGGCTGGCATCATATTGATTTGTAGAAATGAACTTATAGATGTATTCGAATTTCTGATCATCACCCATGTAAGCAACTACACGGTTATCCGCCGCCAGGGTAATCGCAGCGCCTTCATGCTTGAAGCGCCCTAATGCCGTATGTTTACGCGGAGTCGATGACGGATTATAAGGGTCGATTTCTACCACCCAGCCGAAACGGTTAGGCTCATTAGGCGTTGCATCCACGCTAAAGCGTGGATCGACTTCGTTCCAGCGGTAAGATTCATCGCTGTCGCTAATGCCATAGCGCTTTTCAAGGGCATTTGGCGCAGCTTTTTTAACGAAAATATCCGACCAGTTTTCTTCGCAAGTCAGGTAAGTACCCCATGGTGTATGGCCGTTGGCACAATTTTGCATAGTACCAAGCACTCGTTCACCCTGCGGATCGTCCGCAGTTTGCATTAATGCATGATTTTTGGCAGGCCCCGTGAGTGTCATCGGTGTGTTCACAGTAATACGACGCGCAAACTCAGATGGACGAACCACGCTCCAGTTATCGCCCTCTTTTTTCACTTCAATAACCGAAATGCCCATCGCATTTTGGCCCTTGCGCACTTTATCCAGATTCCAGTTCGCCACACCGTCTTTAAACAGCAAACCGTTGTCGATATATTCGTGGTTCATCGCCAGCAAACCGTGATTGGGATCGGTTCCTCCCTGCGGCAAACTAAACCATGCCATACCATCATGGTGCATTCCCGCCTGAGCGGCCTGTTCATCAGTAGTGTTACTGCCGTCGGTTTTAAATTCCGGCAGGTTACCCTTTAAACCTACGGCGTCTCCCCAGCGATAAAATGGTCGCGCGATGTAGCCTTCCGGCACCCGCACGGTATCATCCGTTGAAACTTCAATACTGGTAAAACCAAGGGAAGAAGGACGTGCCAGAGCCGTCTCTACCGCCCATGCAGCATGGGATTTTAATAACGTCGGGAAGGCTACTGCGGCGCCCGCGACTGCCCCCATTTGCAGGAATCGGCGGCGGCTCAAATACGCACTGGCAACATCGGAAAAAACGGGGTTGGCGCTGCGGTTACTGATTTCGTCGTTGTGTTCCTGTTTAAACAACGGCTTAAGAGGTCTGCTCATCATGGCTTCCTTTCGATATTGTTATCAGAAGTGAGCAGTGTAAGAAGGTTTTGTTACACATTTATAACAGCATGAGAAGGCCCTGGCTGTTTGATTACTTATGAACAAACATCCAGTATTAACTTCACCACCCTGTAACAGGCTTAATGTTTTTCGACTAAGGTTTGGTTATTTTTAATAGCGGAATTTAATGTCTGGGCCGAAGTTTTAGCTTTATTTCGTTTTTTCACGACTGAATAGTTTCGGATGCATCAACATATATTAGCTTCAACAATGTGAAAAGCCTGCCACCATAAATACCTCACGCACTCCCCCTTTTCAATAATCCCAACCTTGAGCTATTACGTTATCTAAATAGAGAATATCTTTCTTAATTAGAATGTTAAGACACCATATCTCCTTTACTTTTGTGATTGTTTACAACTGAAATTATTCTAATTTTGCCAGTTTTTATATCCTGCATTTCAGCCCGAAATGACTTATAGCAGACTTTCCTGGATGCAATTATCAAACTCGCCTAATAAAACTTAAAGTGCGCATCTGATCATATTAAAAAACTTAATACATCCTGAAATTGGCATAAAAATGCACCTCATTCTATGGTTTTAATAGACATACAACATTCATCCGTATGCATTATTGACAAACCGCAAGTATCTGAATAGGTGCAAAGATATGAAATCAATCATTAAAATGCGCATATTTTTTCCTTTCATGTTTTTTGCTTTTGTTCCATCTGCAAATGCCGTCGTGGCAACCAACACATTTCAGGTACAAATTACTATTACTGCTTCGTGCGTTGTAACCACAGGCGCGGGCGCAAATATTAATCTGGGCTCTGTCGGTAGTACTGCAACTAACACAACCGGGAATAGCTCCTTTACTGTCCAGTGCTCAAGAACCACTCCTTATTTCATCGGCCTTGCACCATCCACAGCTAATGGAGGCAATACAACAGGTGCTGGGTCTATGTCATCAGTCGCTAACAGTGGAACAAACAGCGATAAAGTCCCTTATCAGTTACATCAAACATCAGGCACAGGTCCCGTCTGGGGTAATACTGCCACCACCACAGCAGTAGGTAACGGTGTTGGAGGAACTGGCTCAGGAGTGGCGCAAACCTATACGGTTTATGCCGTCGCCGCCAGCGCCAACTTTGCACCTGATAGCTATGCGGACACCGTAACCGTTAACGTAAATTATTAATACAAAGGGTTATTTATAAAAATGAAGCCACAGACGCGAACGGCTGTTGGGGTGATGTGCCTGTTATTGGCGGCAATCTTTCCACAAAATACAGTGGCAAGCGGTCTACAAGTTTCGCCTGTGACACTGACCCTTCAAAATATACAAAATGCTGATGGCATCTGGTTAATGAACCAGGGTGAAGAGACCATAAATGCGCAAGTTCGCGTTTATAGCTGGAACCAGCAAAGTTATGAAGACCAGCTCAACTCTTCTCAGAATCTGGTTATTAGCCCGCCAATGCTCAAACTGGCACCCGGAGAGAAACAGTTAATTCGAGTGATTCACATGGGGCCCGCCTCAAATAACGTGGAAGAAGCTTATAGGCTGTCAATCAATGAACTACCTCCAGCCGAACTACAAAAAAATAAAATTCAGTTCGTTTTGCATTATTCAGTTCCCGTTTTTATTCAACCGAAGGGTACCAGCGATCATACAGCAAAATTGCAGTGGGGAATCCAACGTATTGGTGGTGAAGCATTTCTTGAAGTGAGCAATCAGGGGAATAGCCATGCTCAGTTGTCTGGTGCTTCATATATCAACACGCAAGGTAGAAGAAAAGAGATAACACAAGGGCTATTGGGATACGTTCTTCCAGGCGCTACCATGCGCTGGAAATTGCCTTTCCCTGCCTCGGATACTGCCCCCGGAAGCAAATTAGAAGTTACTATAAATGGACAAAAAAAGGTGCAGGAACTTTAAGGTAATCATTAGAATAATGATAGTTCTTCTGCTCGGTGGAATGTTAACGCCAGGAATTACCTCGGCCAATGATAATAATCCCATCACACAAGTGATGAGTAACGATAACGAGCATTCTAATGCAATAGACTTGTATCTTGATGTCACCCTGAATGGAAACCATATTGGCATCGAACATTTTCGTGAGCTTGCAGGTAAATTATATAGCAACAAAGAAACACTACAAAAAATAGGGTTTAAATTACCTGGTGAATCGGCCCAATCGATTCGTCTGGATAGTTTAAGCCAATTACAATTTGATTATGATGTTTCATTGCAAACACTGAAATTGACCGCCCCTCTTAGCACCTTGAATTTAAATACCACCAAAATCAATCAAGTTGATATTCCTCCGCCCGTCGTCTCCACATCGCGGGGGATGTTACTCAATTATGATATTTACGCAGCGCAAGGCGATGGAAGTAACGTCAGCAGTTTTACTGAATTACGCACATTTAATTCTGCAGGCGTGCTGAGCTCGACTCAATTAACTCAATACTCCACGCAAACTGATGGAGTTACGGCCGATAACAATTTCAGTCGTCTTGATACGCAGTGGCGGTCATCGTTTCCTGACAGCCTCCTTAGCTTAACCCTCGGTGACACACTCACCAGCAGCCTTACCTGGTCGCGCCCGACACGCATCGCGGGTATTCAAATTGGCACTGATTTCAACCTGCAACCTAATATGCCGACCACACCGCTACCCTCTTTTTTAGGTTCGGCAACGGTGCCTTCAAATGTGGAATTATTTATAAATGGCATGAAATATTATAACGGCGAAGTCCCTGCGGGTAATTTTGAAATCAACACCCAGCCAAATATCAGCGGTGCGGGCTACGCACAGGTGAATATGACTGATGCGTTGGGACGAACGACGACACAGAGCTTTTCCTTTTACCAGGATCAGCAGCTATTACGCGAAGGCCTGACACAATGGTCAGCTGAACTGGGTGTGGTACGCGAAAATTACGGGATCACTTCATTTGATTACGCCAGCACACCTTCGTTTAGTGGAACCTGGCGGCGGGGTATCAGTAACAGTTTTACAGGTGGCGTTCATTCTGAGGTAAGCAAACAGCTGCTCAATTCTGGATTCAGTATGGACTGGATACCTGGCGGTCGTGTTGGCACCCTATCAACGTCTCTGGCGATGAGCACAGACGCGGGAGACAACGGAATATTGTACAGCCTGGGTTATCGCTGGATTGGCGGCAACTTTAACTTCAGCACCTCGACGATTGCCACCGCAGGTGATTACCGTGATATCGCCAGCCGCTATGGTTCAGCACCACCATCACTTAATAGCAATGTTGTCGTTGGGTACAACATGCCCTCATATGGCAATGTCAGTCTGAGCTACCTGCAATATCGCTACCCACATGAAACGTCAGTACGTTACGCGGGTGCAAACTGGTATGCCGCGGTGGCAAATAATATCTACCTCACTGCTGGCGTGAATCAAAACGTAGACGACAGCCGGGATCGGAACCTCTACCTGACTGCCACATTTATCCTTAGTAATAACCTTACCGCCAGCAGCACAGTACAACGCACGAATGAGGAAACCGGTTATATGGTTAATGCCAGCCGTACCCAGCCTTCAGATGGGGGTTGGGGCTGGAACCTGGCAGCAAGCCAACAATCGTCCCAACAAAACGGCCAGGGAGAATTGGGTTACCTGGGTCGCTATGGCAAAGTTTACAGCGGTTTTAATCGCACCTCCGATACACAGTATGCCTATGCTGGGGGTAGCGGTTCCCTGGTGATGATGGGTGGCGGTTTGTTTGCCGCGCGCACAATTGATGATGGCTTTGCCGTTGTCTCCACCGACGGTATTCCTGATTTACCCATCAAACTGCAAAACAATCTCATCGGCACCAGCAACAGCCAGGGCTTGCTGTTAGTCACACCAATTAAAAGCTATGAAAATAATCTGTTAAGCATCGACCCAATGAACCTACCCGCCAACACGCGTATCGACCAGGTTAATGCTTACGCAACGCCTGCCGACCGTTCTGGCTCGCTAGTCAAATTTGGTATTACACCGGTTCGCGCCGCGCAAATAATCGTGGTTGATGCACAAGGAAAACCGATTGAGGAAGGGACACAGGTAGAGCTGAATGCTAAGCAAAGCCAGCAAACCATCGTGGGTTTTGATGGGCTGGTTTATTTCGATACGCTGGAACTGCATAACAGATTAAAAGTGATGGCCACCAAAGGCACTTGCTCAGTGCAGTTCGATTACCCGCAGAAGGCTGCCAGCATTGCGCAACTTGGCCCATTTGTTTGTCGCTAAGGACGAGATGAATTGGACCTCTTAACAGAAAGGAAACCTGTATGCGTTTAAGAGAGTTATTTTTCTTTGCCGCCTTAAGTTTGTGTCCTGGTGTTAGCCACGCGCTGAGTTGCTCAATAAGTGGCGTGCAGCCCATTAATTTTGGGAATGTAAATCCACTGTCCAGCACAGGTGCTGAAACGTCGATGACGTTCAGCTATTCGTGCAGCAAAGTCCTTACAGATGTGCTTAGCGCGATCACTCTTTGCTTTAATATTGGCGCGTCGAGTAATGGCCAGACTAACCCTCACGGCATGTCTTTTGCTGGCCCACCAGCCAGCACATTAAACTATCAACTCTATCAAAACCAAGCTCATACTGTCGTTTGGGGAAATCAGAACCAGGCTGGAACCCCTCCTCCCATGGCCCAAATAACACTCCTCAATCTCACGCCAGTAACGGGTAGTCTGACGGTTTACGCAAAGCTTACGACACCCCAAATTACCGCTGCTCCCGGTAGCTATTTAGATGTTTTTAATTCAGCCACCGCAAGTGTTACCACGAATACAGGCCTGGCCCTCCCCCCAGCTGACTGCGGCAATGGGACCGGCCCGAGTTTCCCGTTTAACGTGACCGCTGTCGTGACTAAGCAATGCAACATTAGCTTCGTCAATAATATAAGTATTGGCCCGGTAACAATGAATCAATCCAATATCGCATCGAGTAATACTCTTGGTGTCGCCTGCTCGAATAACACCCCTTATTCGATAGGGCTTAGTCCATCGAACGGCAGTACTACAGGAAGTGGGCAAATGAAAACCAGCGGGAGCGGGAGCAATACCGATTTAGTCCCTTATCAGCTGCGTTCAACGTCGGGCCAGGCCGGGACTCCATGGGGAAGTATTACAGCAAACAGTGTCAATGGCACCGGTACCGGATCGACCACTGCATATACCGTTTACGCAACCGTACCCAATGCAAACTACGCCCCGGATAATTACGCCGATACCGTTACCATTAATGTGACGTACTGAAAAAGGGAAATGGCTCACGACCTGATTAACGCGCAGAGCGGGTGCCGGTTAGACCAGGCATCACCTCTTTCATTAGCTCAATAAATTTGCGCAGACGGGCCGGGTAGTAACTCGCGTAAGGATAGAGCAGATAGATGGGTAAAGGTGCAGCCTGCCAATTAGGGAGAACATGCTGCAACGTGCCTTCCGCCAAATCCTCTTTCACAACCCATGATGAAACCATCCCTACACCCAATCCGTTTAAAGCCGCCTTACGCACCGCATACAGGCTATCAGTGCTCAGTCTTGGCGTAATATCGAAGCGGAAAGGGTCACCGCTGGTTACCTCGTTTAACGTCACTTCGTTGCGATAAAAACTACTCAGTGCCACCCAGGGGAGTGTCACCAAGTCCGTGGCTTCATTGACCGGCCCATGGCTTGCAAGCAGTGAAGGAGCAGCCACCACGATACGCGGTACTTCCGCCAGTAGGATGGCAACCACTGAAGGATCGGTGATTGCCCCAACATGAATCGCGCAATCAATCCCTTCAGGGATAAAATCCGGTGAACGATCGTTGAGAATCCACTCAATATTGATTTGCGGATAGCGCGTCAGGTAATCGCCAAGCGGCCCAATCAGCTGATCCTGCCCGAATGCGTGTGGCGCACGCACGCGCAGCACCCCGGCAGGTTCATCCCTGGCACCACTGACTTCATCTTCCAGAAGGTGCCAGTTTTCAATCAACCTGCACGCATGCTGATAGCAACGTTCGCCATCATCAGTCAACTTCATGGTGTGGGTCGTACGCTGGATTAACTTAACGCCAAGCATTTGTTCAAGGCTTTGTAAGCGTCGGCTTATTGTTGGCTGGGTAGTATCCATTTGTGCGGCTGCGGCTGAAAGGCTGCCGCTCTCAACGATTCGCACAAAGGTTTGCAAAATGGCTATACGGTCGCCAGCAGGATTAAAGTTTTTATTCATACTTTAAGTGTATAACAGTTTTACCCCTGCGGGGGCTACAGCCGAAAGCAAAAAACGACAAGAATGGCCGCACATTAACCCACTGGAGCGAGCCATGAGCCAGCTTTCCACAATGACCACATCAACGTCCAACACCATGCTGTCTGGCAAAATTGTTTTTCTTCTCGCCCTTGGCGCGGGTCTTAGTGTTGCCTCAATTTATTATAGCCAGCCAATGCTGGAGATTATCGGCAGCACGTTCCATGCCCGTGTCGGTGATGTCGGTCTGGTACCCACACTGACGCAAATTGGTTATGCGCTCGGCATTTTGTTACTCGCCCCACTGGGGGATCGCTTTGACCGCCGTCGTATCATTCTGATTAAAGGCACCCTGCTTTCGTTGACGTTACTGTTGTGCGGATTCTCTTCTTCCTGGCATGTGCTATTGCTCAGCAGTCTGGCGATTGGGCTGGTTGCGACCGTAGCGCAAGATATTATCCCTGCCGCCGCCACACTGGCCTCTGACAGCAATCGCGGTAAAACCGTAGGAATGGTGATGACCGGGCTTCTGGCGGGCATTCTGCTTTCACGTGTATTTAGTGGCATCGTGGCACAACTTTGGGGCTGGCGTAGTGTTTATACTATTGCGGCAGTAGGTGTCTGGGTCGTCACGCTGACACTCTGGTACGTACTGCCCTCTTTCAAGCCGCAAACCACACTCCGCTATCCCGCACTACTGCGCTCATTAGGCAAACTGTGGATGGAGTATTCGGCTTTACGTCGTGCCGCTCTGGCACAAGGGCTGTTGTCGATTGCGTTCAGCGCTTTTTGGTCAACGCTTGCGATTATGCTGGCAGACCGCTTCCATATGGGCTCCGCCGTAGCCGGTACTTTTGGCCTCGCAGGTGCCGCTGGAGCGCTTGCCGCACCGCTGGCAGGGTCACTTGCTGACCGTCGTGGCCCTGATTTCGTCACGAAAATTGCAGCCGCGTTAGTTGTTATCTCCTTTGCGCTGATGTTTGTGATGCCGTTTGTTCCCGTTCCTGTGCAACTGGCTATTATCGCCATTAGTGCGGTCGGGTTTGACCTGGGTATTCAAGCCTCACTGGTGGCACACCAGACCATTATCTACGCGTTAAATCCGGCTGCCCGTAGTCGCCTGAACGCTATTATGTTTACCGTCGTGTTTGTCGGCATGGCAGTAGGTGCAACGCTGGGTAGTAAAGCTCTGGAAACCTTTGGCTGGACGGGAATGGTTGGGCTGGCAACGTTCGCGGCACTGTGTGGGCTGCTTATCCGGTTAATGGGGCGCTCCACCAGATAAACAATCACCACCTCCACGGGAGGTGGTGATTCGCCAATGAGATTCCAGCAATCACAATCGTCGCGGTAACAGGAATTATTGCGCCTCATCCACCGCGTGAATTTGGCCGGTAAATCCTGTTTTAGCAATGGCCGACAGCAGTTGTTGGTTATCAAAATTGTCCGGAACAATGACTTGTGCCTGATGCGTTTTTAATGACGCCTTTGCTTTGATAACACCATCGGTACTGCGCAAAGCCTGATTTATCGAAATCACGCAGAGCGGGCAGTTCATCTGCCCTATATCTATCGTGACCATTTTATTGGCCGCCCAACTCAAAGGCGTCAACAAAAGCAGCCCCAGGCATAAAAATCGCTTCATTCCATACTTTCCCAAATCCAGGGTAAGACATACGGATAAGTGGTCAGGAACAGTACCAGTGGCACTGATAACCAATACAACAAGACCAGCACGCGACGGCTGACAACACTTGTGCATATTGGCTTAGGAGACAAATAGAGCCGCCAGAATCCACGAACCATCAATCCCAGGGAGATGATTACCATGGGAATTTGTAACCAGGGTAGCGTAGGGATCCCTGTGAGTCCTGCCGCTGAAATACCAAACAACAGATACAACAACGGCCCAATGCAGCACAGTGTTGAAGCGCCAGCGGCAATTAATGCCGCCAGCAACGTGACTAAATTACCCTTAATGCTGTTCGGTGCTGACGTAGTCATAGCTAAATGCTGCCGGATCGTAGAAGTTTAAAGGATCGCCATCTACTTCGGCATACGGATAACCCAGGTTGTTGACATCACCTTGTTCTGCTGCAGGATAAAGCGCGAAATCACGTGCGTGATTAAAGCCCACCCAGTTCATTTCCCAATTGCCAAAGAGATAATCGCTAACCGCATTTACAGCCGGGTCACCATTCTCTTTCTTCTCGGTCAGACGCATCTTGGTGACATCTGCCGGGTCGGCCGGGATCCAGCCAAAGCCCGCCAGCCAGAACATCGCGCGGCAATGCTGGCCACCGTTTATTTTTGCAATACCCTGCTCATCCGCGCTACCGAAAGCTTTCTTCGAATACTCGCTAAGCTTGCGGCTGGCACCAAGACGAATACCGAACATTTCGCGCGCAGGAATACCTACTGCACGACACAATGCGACAAAGACGGAGTTAATGTCGGTGCATTTACCACCAAGCTTGCCCGCTTTAAGTATTTCGCCCACATCACCCGTACCGCAACCAATCACAGCATCATCGCGATGCATATGCGTGCTAACCCAGTCGTGAATCAAACGAGCCTGTTTTATCGGTGCTTTTTCGCCAGCGACAATTTTCAGCGCTGTCTCTTTAACGATACCGTCGACAGGAATATGGGGAGTAGCCAGCAAGAAAGGTTTAATTTCGTCCGGGATGACTGCGTCTTGCTCAGGTAGCAACCAGTCGGCCAGTTTATTGTCTTTTAGCACTTCCCAATCACGGGTTTCGACCGTCATATCAACGCGAATATCCAGCGCGCCTTCAGAATCTGGCCAGGTAACAAAAAGCATTCTGGCACCATAACGGTTATTAGCCGTCAGGCTGGCTTTCTGGTAGTTACCGTTGAAGGAAAGGTCGAGCAAGGTCTGAAATGAAGTGTCTTCTGGTACAGGTATCCACAAATTAACTTTGCCCTGGGAGCCTGCCGGCGCTTTGAGACTATACGTTTGTGTGACCACAAAACGGCGGGAGGTATCAGAAGATGCGATTGCCGGGTCATCAACACGTTTGGTTCCTGAAAATGCCGGACGAACCAAACCAATAGTTGATAGTGCTGCAACGCTTTTCAGAAAGTTTCGCCTTTCCATTGAGATATACCTTCGTCGCCAGAAAAAGCTGGCGCTTAACCCCGCACCTGCGGAGGTCGGCCGGTATTATGCAGTTAAGTATTCTGCTCAATTATAAACTGGATCAATTGGTCGACTGTTTCTTGCCTCTGTTTACTGATTGCATTCAACATTTCAGATGCAAACCACGCTCAGCGCTGTTCCTCAATCCATTCGTTGCTCCCGGCGGCGAAACTCACTTGGCGATAACCCAACCGCACGATGAAAATCGCGGGAAAAATGGAGCGGATCGTTATACCCCACCTGCCCTGATATTCGACCTATCGATTCCTGCGTCTCCACCAGCAAGCGGCGTGCCTGCGACAGACGGTAATTTTTTAACCAGCGTAATGGACTTTGGTTAAACGTCATTTGAAATAAACGAAATAGTTGCGACTTACTGACCTGGCAATATTGCATAAACTTATCAATATCCCAGTCATCGCTGTAATGGCTATGTATCTGATAAATCAGCCGACCAAGCCCGCGGTGAGTAATGACTGGAGACTTGGTTACCTCGGAACTGCGATTCTCCAGCAAGGTAAAAATAAGTCTGGAACAGAGTTCGTCACAATGCGCATCAGTTACTAAAGTGTGGCTTTTCATCAAACTAAAAATATGGTGATAAATGTCAGTGACCTTTTCAGGGTTATCGAACTGGAACACTGGGTTTTGCGGAACATCTAATATCTGCATGATATTACTGAGTTTTTCGCTATCAATGCGCAACCACAATATTTCCCATGGTTCATCTTTATGGGGAAAGTGTTCATGTGGCCAACGAACGGGTAACCACACCAGGCAGCCTTCCTTCACTTCATAAAGGTTATGTTCTAACCGGACAAAGCCACTTCCCTTCAGGCAAAAGATCAGCTCATGCCCAACAACCGACTGCCGCCGAACATGAAAATTTCCCGCGGTTTGGATATGGCCTGCGCGCAGAATTTGGTAATTCATCAGGGTTGAAAACTTATCTGACTCCCGATACCAGTTCGCCAGGACCTGTGTTTTTTGCGCAAGTTTTTCCATTCCGGATTTCCATTTTGAACAAGAAAATGCTGCAGACACCTTAGTTCATCGTGGCATGGACTCGCGTCAAAAACATGTTATGTCGCTAGAGCACTGATAGATTTTTGAACAAGCTCACAACTTTGTTGACATGGAAATTCTGTCCATATTGCAGGGAATCCCAACTATCACGCTTTCTGCCAAAGCTGCCTAAAGTAAACGTCAGATTCACCGCATAACTAGCCGTGCGTTAACTTAGCCAACAGGAGTAGAAGTAAATGATTGATTTTAACGATCCCCGCCAGGTAGCCAAGGCTATCCAGTTCACTAACGTCAGCCCAGATTTGACTCGTGAAGGGCTCATCCAGCACCTGAATATTTGCCTGGAGTATCAGTTTGACGCTGCGATGATCGCGCCTTGTTGGGTATCCGTGGCAAAAGATGTACTGAAAGGCAGTGGCGTACGTGTTGCAACCACCGTGAACTTCCCGCAAGCCAATGACACCACCGCAATGAAAATTGCTGTGGTGCGTGAACTGGCTAAAGAAGGTGCGGATGAGTTCGACTTCCCACCAAACCCAGGCTTTTTACTCGGTGGTATGGATGACCTTTATTTTAACGAGCTCAAAGAAGTCACCCACGTGGCACATGATTTGGGCATGAAGGTCAAAGCGATGCTGGAATTTGGCTTCATTACCGAAGAAGCAATGAAAATCAAAGCGACGCGTTTTGCCTACGAAGCAGGCATTGATTGGGTGAAACAATCAAGTGGTTGGGGCAAAGGTGGATGTGCTGCAACCGTGGAAGATGTTCAACTTCTCAAAGCGAATATTCAGGCACCTTGCCGCGTAAAAGTTTCCGGTAAAGTCAACACGCTGGAAAAAATGAGAGAAATGTTCATTGCCGGTGCAGAACTGGTAGGCACCAGCTCAGGCCCTGAACTGGTGAAAGGCCTGACCGGGGACATCAACGCTTACTGATCGATGGAAGCCGTCGGCATCTGACCGACGGCATTCTCAATGAAAACAAACAGCACAATTAACGGAGTATGTGATGAGTGTATTTATTCTCGGTAGCTACGCGAAAGCATTGGTTATGACGGCTGACCGCATTCCATTGGCTGGTGAAACGCTAATTGGCCAGGATTTTCGCCAAACCTGGGGAGGCAAAGGTTCTGACATGGCGGTGCAAGCAGCACGCCTGGGGGCTGATGTCTCTTATGCGGGTGTGGTGGGTGATGATGCGTTTGGACATGAATTTGTCAGCCTGATGCAGCAAGAAGGCGTGGATATTCAGGCGCTGACCCTGTCTGCCGAATTGCCAACGGGCGCCGGGCTCATCATCAAAGATAACGAAGCACGCAATATCATTGTCGTGGATATGGGTGCTAACAAGCTCTTTACCCCAGCGCTGGTAGATCAGGCATTGCCACAACTCAAGCAAAGCAACGTTGCCCTGGCACAGCTTGAAATCCCTTTGGAAACTGCACTCTATGGGCTTCGAAAAGCAAAGGATTTGGGCAAAACAACGATCCTCAACCCTGCACCCGCCCGCAATTTGCGTGGGATTGACCTGAGTGCAATTGATTACCTGACACCCAATGAAACCGAAGCGCGCGTCGCACTGGGACTTGAGCCAGATGATGCCCGCAGCAACCGGGAAATTGCCGATCTCTTGCTGGAAACAGGCTGCAAATATGTCGTGATGACATTAGGTGACGCGGGTTCCGCTGTTTTTAGTCACAACGGCACGCAAGAAATCCCGCCATGTAAAGTCGACGTTGTGGACAGTAATGGCGCAGGCGACAGCTTTAATGCGGCACTCGCCGTTGCACTTGATGAAGGCCAACCGATAGCCGAAGCCGTCTTGCTGGCGAATGCCACTGCGGCCTTGTGTTGTACCGACTGGGAAACTGTCCCTTCCTATCGCTACCGCGCAGATGTGGATGGCTTTATGAAAACCATGCTCGTTGCAGAGGAATAATAAAAATGAGACCCGATAGAATCTTACACCCTGAACTCGCCGCTGCATTAGCCACTCTCGGTCACACCGACATTGTATTAGTGACAGATGCCGGCTTCCCGATCCCACCACATGCAAAACGTATTGATTTGGGATTCTGGCCTGGCACTGTTGATGTACTGGAGATCCTGCGAGTGCTGCGTCAGGAGATGTTTGCCGAAGAAGTGCATTTTGCCAGTGAAGTGCGTGATTGCCATCCGCAGCTTTATCGTGATGTACAAACCATCTACACCGGCTCCGGCGCGGAATTCCACGAAGCCAGCCACGAAATCTTATGCCACGACATTGCCCATCGGGCAAAAGTGGTCATCCGCTCGGGTTCATTCAATCCATGGGCTAATTTTGCACTGATTGCCAGTACTGACCCCTTTGCCTGGTTTACCGAACAATCGGGTGTGCAGCCCCTGCCCGCTTACGTAGCAAGACGCCAGCGTATCCGTGACAACGTTGTACCAGAGCTCAAATAACAGGGAACGATCATGAAAGCAGCCGTCGTTAGCCAGCGCCATCCTGGCAAAGTCGAAATCCAAAAGATAACGCTACGTGCGTTAGAGGCCGGGGAAGCTTTAGTCGAAGTGGAATGCTGTGGCGTATGCCATACCGATTTACATGTAGTTCAGGGAGATTTTGGCCCCGTACCGGGCCGTGTTCCTGGTCACGAAGGTATCGGTATTGTGCGTGCTATCGCCAATGACGTCACCAGTTTGCATATTGGTGACCGCGTCAGTATTGCCTGGTTCTATGAAGGATGTGGAGTCTGTGAATACTGCGTTAGTGGACGAGAAACCTTCTGTCGTAAGGTTAAAAATGCAGGTTATAGCGTTGATGGTGCTATGGCTGAGCAATGTATTGTCAAAGCTGATTACGCGGTAAAAGTGCCTGCCGGGCTTGACCCATTAATCGCCAGCAGTATTACCTGTGCCGGCGTCACCACCTATAAAGCCATCAAAGTGTCAGGTATTCGCCCTGGGCAGTGGCTGGCTATCTGGGGTGCAGGCGGGCTTGGCAACATGGCGATTCAGTATGCACGCAATGTCTTTAACGCCCGGGTTATCGCCATCGATATTCAGGACGATAAACTTGCTCTGGCTCGTGAATCAGGTGCTGAGATAACGCTAAACGCCATGCGTGATGACGTGCCTGCGCGGATCCATGAAATCACCTCGGGTGGGGCGCATAGCGCTGTTGTGGTTGCCGTAGCTCGTAGCGCATTTAATCAAGCGGTCGACAGCCTCCGAGCCGGTGGCAAAGTCGTTTGCGTCGCCGTCCCCCCTGGTAACCTGGACTTGAATATCGTCAAAACTGTTCTTGATGGTATTGAGATTGTCGGCAGCCTGGTCGGTACTCGTCAGGATTTAGCCGAAGCCTTCGAACATGCGCTTGCCGGGCGCGTTAAGCCAGTGGTTCATTCTCGTCAACTCGATGAAATAAATGACATTTTCTCAGAAATGGAGAGCGGCAGCATTCAAGGTCGCATGGTGATTGATTTACGCACGCCCCTTTCCGAAACCCAGGCGCTGGAACAGGAGTTGATCGCATGAAAATCACCGGTTGGCGCACGCTAAAAACTGTTCATCGCTGGGGTCGCCCGATTGGCGATGTTAACGGCACCGTTGAGTCTGGCGTAACAGAAGTTCCCCTGCTTATCCTGGAAACAGATGAGGGAGTTTCTGGCATCGGCCTCGGTGGGCATGCCGATATTGCACGCATCTTTCCGGCAATTGAAGGTGAAGACCCACGCGCGGTAACCGCACTTTATGACCGTATGCAGTCATGGGTATTTAAAAGCGGCCATGCCGGCAGTGTCTTTGGCGCGATTGGCGTGGTGGACATGGCGCTGTGGGACCTGAAAGCGAAACTGGCGAACCAACCGTTGTGGCGGTTACTTGGCGCGCGTCAGCCCTTTGTTCCAGGTTATGCCTCCGGGCTGGATTTCCCTTTATCGCTGGAAGAACTCGTCAACCTGCACAGCCGTTTTGCTGAACGTGGTTTCAGTGCCTTCAAAATTAAAGGTGGCCTCGATGTTGAACAAGATATTGAACGCTTACGAGCGGTGCGGGAAGTGTATCTGCTTAATTCACCGTCTCCCGCAATGATGATTGATGTGAATGAGTCGATGAGCGCCAAACAAGCGGTGCGCTATGTGCGACGCCTTGAAGAAACACTTGATCTGACCTGGATTGAAGAACCTGTCAGACGTTGGGATGCCGCAGGCCACGCGCTTATTCGCCAGCAAACAAACTGTGCTGTCGCTACCGGGGAAAACCTCACGGGTATCGAACAGTTCCAGCCGTTGTTACGCGAACAAGCGGTGGATGTCTTGCAGGCGGGCATGTGTTGGGGAATAAGCCATTTCCTGCGCGTAGCAAACCTTGCTCATGCTTTCAGTTTACCGGTAAGCCCCGTTGGCTATAACGCAAACCCTGTTGCGCACGCTGCAGCGGCTGTTCCCAACCATATGAGCTGTGAAATTCAAGATCTCAGTTTCCCTCTGGGCTTGCACGTCGACCAGCGCATCGAAAATGGCGGGATCATGTTGGGCAACACGCCAGGGCTTGGCATCACGTTTGATGAAACCACGCTTGCACAACAATTGAATGAAGGTAGCTGGACGCTTCCGCAAGGGCCTCATGTTCGTCCAGAACGTGCCGGGCTGCGCTTGTCCCTCAGGGCTGCGCAAAATAATGAATGAAAAAGGAACAGGAAAAATGAAAACAGTAGCTTTAGGGCGCACAGGCATTCAGGTTCCCGTACTGGCAATGGGTGCTGCCTCACTTGGCAGTATTTATCACCCGGTATCACAACAACAAGCTAATGATACGGTAGCCACAGCACTAGAACACGGCGTTAACTATTTCGACGTCGCACCTTATTACGGTTTAACCAAAGCAGAAACCGCATTGGGTGGCGCATTGAAGGGCGTCCCACGCGCAAGTTATACCCTCGCAACCAAAGTAGGTCGCTATGGCGACAGCCAATGGGATTTCTCCCGCGAAGCCACTTTGCGCAGCATTGATGAAAGTCTCGCTCGCCTGGGTGCTGATTACATCGACGTTATTCAGTGTCATGACATCGAATACGGTGATTTGCACCAGTTAGTTGAAGAAGCACTCCCGACGCTTCGTGAACTCCAACAAAGTGGCGTAGTACGGCATGTTGGCATCACTGGCTACGACCTTGCACTGCTTGAAAAACTGGCCGTGGAGCAGAAAGTCGATACCGTCATGGCCTACTGTACCTGGACGTTACAGGACCGCCGGTTAGGCGATGTTGCCAGGCGATTAAACCAGGCCGGGATCGGTGTGTTGAATGCCTCCCCACTTTCGATGGGATTACTCACTCGCGGCGGCGCGCCAGCCTGGCACCCGGCACACGAAGATATACAGAATGCCTGCCGTGCCGTCTCTGCGTTGTGCGATCGTGAAGGCGTGAATATTTCCCAGGTCGCATTGCAGTTTGCACTGACCACGGCGGCTGAACAGGGTATTGCCACCACTGTTATCGGCACCGCCAGCAAAGCAAACATGCTTGATAACGTGCGCTGGTGTGAACAACCGCTGGATGCCGCGTTGCTGCAAAAAATTGATGAGCTGATCGCACCCGTTCTCAATATTGGCTGGGATGTGCTGCCAGGCAATGGGGGAAAGGCCCAAAAATGACGCTAATAGACAGCCACCTGCATCTGTGGGACCCACGTATTCTGCACTACGGCTGGCTTAGTGATGTTCCGGCGCTCAACCATCCACATTTGCCGGAAGATTTAGCCGCAGAAGGTACGGCCCCGAATGCCGCCATTGTGGTACAGGCAGACTGCACAGCGGATCAGGCGCTGGCTGAGGTGAACTGGATTAACGAACGGGCAGAACATTCGCCTTTTCAAATTGCCGGTATCGTGGCCTGGGCACCGCTAGAAAATGGAGAGGCGGTAATACCGCTGCTACGCCAGTTACGCACCCTGCCGCGCGTAGTCGGTATTCGTCGCTCGCTTCAAAATGAACCTGATGCATTGTTTTACGATGCCCATTACCGCGCAGGTTTGCTGGCAGCCGCTCAGGAAGGTTTTGTTCTCGATTTATGTGTCCGGGCACATCAATTACCGGCGGTGCATCATCTGTTGAGTTGGCTATTTGCGCACCAACCGAATGCCTGGGTAGTGCTGGACCATATGGGGAAACCAGGGATTATCAACAATGCCTGGCAAGAATGGCAAGACGCGTTCGCGCAACTGGCTGAGTTCCCTTCCCTGTGCTGCAAGATTTCCGGGCTACCTACCGAGGCGGACTGGCAAACATGGGACGATGAACAACTCGCTCCGTGGATCCATCACGCGATTAACAGCTTTGGGGCTCATCGCTGCTTATTTGGGGGGGACTGGCCAGTGGTCAATTTAGCCGGGGGGTATTCTCGCTGGAAACAATGTGTCGAAAAGGCAATCGCCAATCTGCATGCCCGCGACAAACACGCCATTATGGGTGGGAATGCTCGTAATATTTATTTATCAGATTCAGGAGGGGAATGACAAATAAGGAACAAGGTCTGGATGTCGTTTATTTCGCAGTACCCTACTGAAAAAAATAATTGAGGAAATAAGCATGTCTGATAATAGTAATGCACTGCACCCTACAAATGCAGGCGGTAAGTTTATAGATAAGGCTTCAGAAAATACGCTGCACGTAACCGGGAGAAGAAAGCGGATACTTCTTGCTTCATTGTTTACTAACTTCTTCGTATTACTGGCTCTCTATTGCGGTGTTATTTCTGTTTTATTACCTAACCATATAGCGCAGATCGATCCGGCAAATAAAGCCAATAACCTGGCGATTGTCATGACCTCGGCGCTGTTATTTACCATTTTTGCTCAACCAATTGCAGGCGCCTTATCCGACCGTTGCCGTTCAACCTGGGGGCGGCGTGCGCCGTGGATTGTCGGAGGAGCTCTAATTGGCGGCCTGGCAATTTTTGGGATTTCAATGACCACCACCGTTGCCGGTATCGCCGTGTTTTGGCTTATGGCAGCCGTTTCGCTTAACTGTATGAACGGGCCCCTCGCCACCGTAGTCGCAGACCGCTTCTTACCGGAAAACCGTGGTATTGCTTCTGGGTTTGTGGGGGCTGGCTCAACAGCTGGCGGTACGGTCGGTATTATTGTCGCCGGTTATCTGGCATATAACCTGCAACTCGGTTACCTGGTGTTTGGTCTTGCGATCATCGCCTGTTGTGTAGCGTTTGTCCTGATAAACCGCGAGCCCTCTACCCGCGCACTTGAAGTTGAACCATTCAAATGGGGCACCTTCTTCAAAAGTTTCTGGGTAAGCCCACGCCAATATCCTGATTTTGGATGGGCGTTCTTAGGCCGCTTCGCCATGTTCCTGGGATATCAAGGGGTTGTAACCTATCAGCTGTATATTCTTCAGGACTACATTGGTTTAAGTGTTAAAGACTCTAACTATGCCATCGGGACTATTTCGGTTATTACCCTGGTGACATTACTGTTCTCCGGTCTGGTGTCGGGCTATCTTTCAGATAAGTATCAGCGCCGTAAAATTTTTGTTTTTGCCTCCAGTATTCTGATGGCAATTGGCCTGATGGTCCCGCTATTCGTGCCGACGCTCAACGGTATGTATTATTATGCGGCGATTCTGGGTCTTGGTTACGGTGCTTATACCTCTATTGATATGGCACTGATGACCCAAGTATTACCCGGTGGTGGAAAACAAGCAGGCAAAGACATGGGTATTTTGACCATTGCCACTGTGTTACCGCAATCTTTCAGTCCAATATTATCCGCATGGTTATTATCAACATTTAATAATGACTATTCGACTCTTTTTATTGCCGCAATCATCTTTGTTTTTGCATCATCATTTTTTGTATTACCGATAAAATCAGTTAAATAAAAAATGTTTTAATTGCAGGCAAGGTCACACTTATTAATAGGTGCGAGCGCCTTCGCCTGCGCTTAACGACAAGGAGCAGTAATAATGTCACAACGAATGATATTAAATGAAACATCCTGGTTCGGGCGTGGAAGTCGCAATCAGCTGATTGCAGAAATTGAGCGTCGTGGATTTAAAAAAGCGTTGGTCGTCACTGATTCAGGGCTGGTGAAATGCGGGATCGTCGGGAAGATCACCGAGTTACTCGATAATGCCGATAAAGCCTGGTCACTTTATGATGGCGTCGTCCCTAACCCGGGAATTAACGTGGTGAAACATGGCGTTGAGGCTTTCCGCCAATGCGATGCCGATTATCTGATTGCCATCGGCGGCGGTTCACCACAAGACACCAGCAAAGCGATTGGCATCATTATTAACAATCCTGAATTTGCAGACGTTCGCAGTCTGGAAGGATTCACACCCACCACCAAACCCTGCGTGCCAATTATCGCCATCCCTACCACGGCAGGCACTGCGGCAGAAGTTACCATCAATTACGTGATAACCGACGAAGAAAAGCAGCGTAAATTTGTCTGTATAGACCCGCACGATATTCCACTGGTCGCTATTGTTGATGCCGACTTAATGGATGCCATGCCCGCGACGCTAAAAGCCGCAACCGGAATTGATGCACTCACCCACGCAATCGAAGGATATATCACCCTGGGAGCATGGGCGCTAACAGACGCACTCCATCTAAAAGCGATTGAGCTTATCGCGCAATCGCTGCGTCAATCCGTTGCAGGACAGCCCGAAGCGGTAGAACAAATGGCTCTCGCGCAATACATAGCCGGAATGGGTTTCTCGAATGTTGGGTTAGGACTGGTTCACGGTATGGCTCACCCGCTTGGTGCCTTTTACAACACGCCTCACGGCGTCGCGAATGCGGTTCTGCTGCCCTGGATAATGGAATGGAATGCTGATTTTACCGGTGAAAAATACCGTGATATCGCGCGAGTGATGGGTGTTGAGCACGCCAGTACGTTACCGTTGGCTGAGGTTCGCCAAGCTGCGGTAAATGCCGTCTGGCAGTTAAATAAAGATGTGGATATCCCGGCATCTCTGCGCGAAGTGGGCGTGAAAGAAAAAGATATTTTGACACTCTCACAAGCAGCGCTGGACGATATTTGTACCAGTGGCAACCCACGCGCGGTCACGCTTGAGGCGATAGTCTCGCTTTACCAACAAGCATTCCATGGACCACGTATTCAATAACCTGCTGGAGAAAATCATGAGTCAGCCTCGTTTTAGTGGTGTCATTCCCCCGGTTCCCACTGTGTTTAATGAACAGGGTGAATTTGATAGCGTTGCACAAGCGATACTCATTGAGCATTTGCTGTCATCGCCAGTCGATGGCCTGTTTTTCCTCGGCAGCGCCGGAGAATTCGCCCATATGTCGGAAGCCCAGCGCACGCAAGTTGCTGAGTTTTGCGTACGCCAGGTGGCCGGCAGAAAACCCGTATTGATCGGTATCGCTTACTGTGGCACGCAACAAACGATTGATGCCGGTCTGCATGCCCAGCAAATTGGTGCGAGTGGCGCTGTGGTGGTTAACCCATGGTACAACCCGCTCAGTGAAGCGAACCTGCTAAACCACTACAAAACGATCGCCAATGCACTTGAATTGCCGATTATTCTCTACAACTTCCCTGCGCTGACCGGGCAACCGCTTCCTGTTAACGTGATCCGCGAACTGGCGTTGAGCTGTCCCAACATTGTCGGCCTTAAAGATACCGTCGATACCTTATCGCATATCCGCGAGACGATTCATGCAGTGAAACCGCACCGCCCTGACTTCGCCATTTTCGCCGGTTATGACGAGTACCTGCTAGGCACCTTGATTCTTGGGGGTGACGGTTGTATCCCGGCTAGCGCGAACTTTGCACCCCAACTCACCTGCGGAATTCTTGACGCGTTCCGTAAACAAGATTTCTCGCGAGCAGTTGAATTGCAGCAGTCGCTTTCCTGGATACCGCCTCTTTATAGTATGGATTTGCCATTCTATAACGCAGTGAAATATGCCTTGCAGTTAATTGGGCTAGATATACCTGTGCATTCACTGCCTCCGGCATCCCCATTAACAGAAGAAATGAAAATTGAAATAAAAAATATTCTGCTACGCGCAGGAGTTATTAATAATAAGGAATAGGCCCATGAGTAAATTACGCCGTTTCGGCTGTGTTGTTCAGGTCAGGCCTGAGAAGCTGGAATATTATAAAGCGTTACATGCTAACCCGTGGCCTGAAGTCAATGCCATGATTAAAGAATGTAACTTACGTAACTTCTCTATTTATTATAAAAATGGATTACTGTTCAGTTATCTTGAATATATGGGTGACGATTACGAAGCCGATCAGAAAAAGATGGCTGCACACCTGAAAACTCAAGAGTGGTGGCAAGAAACTGGCCCCTGCCAGAAGCCACTAGATGGAGAGCCAGAAGGAACTCTATGGGTTGAGATGGAAGAAATATATCACCTCGATTAACTGAAAAATAAAATAAATAAACCCTGCGCTTGCGCCATTTAACTGGCGCAGGGCTTTTCATTACCTTTTTTATATCTGACAAACGATTGACGAGAATAATATGAAAATGACTTCTGCTGCACTTATAGGCTGCGGGCTTATAAATATATTATCGATTCCTCATGTCATTGCCGCCCCTGGATTAACCATTGAAGAACGCCTTAATCAATTAGAATTACGACTGCAAAAAGCAGAATCCCGAGCCACTATTGCCGAGCAAAAGAATGAACAATTACAGGCTCAAATACAACACAGCGAACAACAAGCTCAACAGGCGCAAAAAACGACGCAGGATTTAGAAAAACGCACCAAACATATTGAGAAAGTCACCCCGGATGACAATGGTTATTTCGAACTTCATGGCTACGCGCGTTCAGGAATGATGACAACACAAAATGCCCGTCACGCCCAGGGTGGCCCTTATTTGACCCCTGCAGGGCAAACAGGTGGCGCGGTTGGGCGTCTTGGTAATGAACCAGATACCTACGTCGAAGTTTATCTGGAGAAAAAACAACGCCTTGATAACGGCGCAACAACACGCTTTATGACGATGATCGCCGATCAGCAAAAGAGTTATAACGACTGGACAGCAGACTCCAGCACTTTAAACGTCAGCCAGGTGTTCGCGGAAATTGCCTCCTTGCCAAGTTTTACCGGTATTTTTAAAGACACTACGTTATGGGCTGGTAAACGAGTGGATCGTGATAATTTTGAAATCCCATGGCTTGATTCAAAATTTATCGCACTAAATGGTACGGGTGGCGGTATTTACGACATCAAGTGGAGTGACGACATCCACAGTAATTTTTCATTTATTGGTCGTAGTTTTGGTGACGTAGACATCGTAAATAATGACGTTCAGAACTATATCCTGACGGCAAATAACTACGTTGGCCCAGTGCAGTTATATGTCAGTGGAATGAAAGCTAAAGATAATGATGAACGACAAATCCCGAACGGAATAAAAGTCTTTAATGCGGCAGACCAGGGTTACACCACATTGCTGGGCTACAAAACCGATAGCTTCTATGGCCTGACTAAAGGTGAATCACGCAGTGCTATTTCCTGGGGGCAAGGCCTGGGTGCCGAAGTTAAAAATATCGGTACAGACCCTGCATTACTATCGGATGCGAAAACGCTGCGCCTGGCAAGCTACGGTATCGTGAATCTTGCCAAAGACTGGGATTTTGCCCCTTCTGTGCTGGCACAGCATAGTAGCGATCGTTACGTAAAAAATGATGACTACCGCTGGATCACCCTTAATGGTCGCTTAATGCAAAATATCACCGAAAACTTTGTATTAGGATACGAAGCCTCCTGGCAATATATGGATTTAGACCCGAATGGTTATCTTGATTACCAGAAAGTCCACGGTAACTTTTACAAGCTGACCTTTGCCCCAACCTTCCGCGCTGACAATATTTCGCCATTCTTCAGCCGTCCTGAATTGCGCTTCTTCGCAACCTGGATGAACTGGGATAAATCGCTGGATAATTACAGCCCGCACGATACGCTCGGCGAGAAAGACTTTACTGCCGGTGGCGAGTGGAGTTTCGGGATTCAAATGGAAACCTTCTTTTAACAGTAATCTTGCGGCCTCTGGTAATCAGAGGCTGTTTTATTCCCCCCCGCTAGCCCTTTGCAAAATATTCGCACCATAAACTGGTGTATTTATGAACTGACTCACATAACCATTGCCCTGAGATTTGCATCCATGTTGTGGAGAATTCCACCTATGACACTATTTGGCACTGCAGTCTAAAGTGAATCCATCTCTCTCAACTTCACCGCGATTACTGAGGGTTCTATGGATACTTTATTACGTCAATTAGAGCACGCCACGCGACCCGTTCTTCCAAAACGACCGGATTATAAAATCGGGATTATTGGTGCCGGTTTTATTGTTGAACATTGCCACCTGGTGGCATACCAAAAAGCGGGTTTCACAACATACGCCATTACCTCCAGAGAACAGACACATTGTCATCGGCTCGCTGAGTTGTTTGGTATCGAAAAGGTCTATACCACCTGGCAGGAGATGGTCTGCGATCCGCAAATCGAGATTGTAGATATTGCCGTTCCACCCCATGTGCAACTCGAGATTGTGCGCTTTATTTGTGGGCCAGATTCTCCAGCCAAACACATCAAAGGGATTCTTTGCCAAAAACCTCTCGCAATGTCTTTGGAAGATGGACAAGAGATTGTCCGACTTAGTGAAAAAAGTGGCATCCCTGTCGCGGTAAATTCGAATATGCGCTATGACCCGTCGATACGCGCATTGAAATACATTATTGAGAATCAACTGATTGGTACCCCGGTAATTGCCAGTATTGATATGCGTGCAATTCCTGACTGGCAGATCTTTTTACAGCAATATAAAAGGCTTGAGCTGTATGCCATGGCTATCCACCACATTGATGCTTTCCGGTTTTTATTTGGCGACCCTGTAAAAGTCACCGCAGTATGCCGGACTGACCCACGCACTTCATTTGAACATACCGATGGGATCACCCAATACACCTTCCAGTACGCGAACGGCCTGATTGCAACAAGCCTTGATGATGTGTGGGCGTGGCCAGGTGAGCCATGTGCCAAAAATAATTACATCAACTGGCGCGTTGAAGGAACGGCAGGTCTTACCGAAGGCGATTTTGGCTGGCATCGCCGCGAACCGGAATATTGTGGCAGCACATTGAAACTGGCCTCGCACTATTATCCAGGGCAATGGATATCACCCCAATGGGAAAGGCAATGGTTCCCTGATGCCTTCATCGGCACCATGGCAAATTTAATGTGCGCCATTGAAGATCATGTTCCACCACAAATTAGTGCAAAAGATAATCTCAAGACCCTGGCTTGCATTGAAGCAAGCTATGTCTCTATTCAGGAAGAACGAACTGTCTATCTCAACGAAATATTACCGGAGAATACACAATGATTAACGTTGGCATATTTACAGGTTATTACCCCTACACCCTGAGTGAGACTATCCATAAAATTAAGCAGGCGGGTATGGGCTGTGTGCAATTAGACCTTGAGTTTACTGATGTTGATTTACGGCGCGGGCATATTACTCCGGCAAAAGCACATCAGGTACGCGATGCTTTTCGCCGCGCTTCGCTGCCTATCGTAGCTATTTCCGCCTATACCAACTTAGTCCACCCTGACTTGCAAAAACGTGCAGAAAATATTGCCGCAGTGAAGGAAATCCTCGCCCACGCACGTGACTTTGGCACCCCTTATGTGATCAGTGAAACGGGCACCTACAACACAGACAGCGATTGGCTTTACGATCCGAAAAACAGCACCGAAGAGGCTTATCAGGAATTTAAAGCCATCGCCAAAGAGTTAGCGACTTTTGCTTATGAGCACAACGCTGTGTTCCTGGTCGAAAACTACGTCAATAATATCATCGGCTCTGTTAGCCAGGTCGCCCGGTTAATGCGCGAAGTTGACCATCCAGGTTTAGGCCTGGCGCTGGACCCAACCAACTATTTTGATGATAAAAATATCGACGCTATTGATGAAACCCTCTATAGCATTTTTGATGTGCTGGAAAGCAAAATCAAAATTGCCCATGCCAAAGACTGCATACGTACCGATGCGGTTGCCGAAAAGTTTGGCGGCGGCGCAGCTGAACATAACAGCTTCCGTGGCGCAGGTTCGGTGGAATTGCCAGCCGCCGGATTAGGCTCGCTGAATTACCCACTCTATGTAGAACTGTTAGCGCAAAAATACCCGAATATTCCGCTGATCATCGAACATGTTGATGAGCATGATATTTCCCGAGCTAAAAGCTTTGTGGACGAGGTTTTAATGATGACAGGTGGCTAAGCTTTTTCCCGGAGGCCTGTTTAAAGGCCTCCTATTTGGAGCAAAAATATTGAGGTATGAAAATAATCTGCACCCTACCTAAATCACTTTCTTGCATATATGAAAACCCCATCCCACAGTGCCAGGTATCAAAACGAGCCTGGTGTCTGAAATGATTCTACTGAGCTTTGGTTCACCCCAGATGTATTAACCTCTCTGCTCTGTTAAAGCATGAGTGATTAAAGTTGATAGTTTTTCAAGCTTGAGAGCAAGTTGAAGGCTCAACCAGACATACCCGTGGATAGCATTTTCAACGACCTCATCCCCCGGATGGGCTACTAACAACTCATGCAATTCTTTCGTTATATCAGTCAAACGCTCGCTATTTGCCACCGCGGGTGATGGATTTCCCTCATGCAGAGCCATGGCCAGTGTTTGCAACGTTTTCTGAGTCATCTGCTGCACTTGTGCAAGAGTGCGCGAATTCAGAATAAGAAAGCGGCTGCTGCGCGAGG
Organism: Buttiauxella cochleicola; assembly: GCF_021282405.1. Taxonomy (NCBI): domain Bacteria; kingdom Pseudomonadati; phylum Pseudomonadota; class Gammaproteobacteria; order Enterobacterales; family Enterobacteriaceae; genus Buttiauxella; species Buttiauxella cochleicola. Next base: position 109,504 of record NZ_JAJSOU010000001.1, on the reverse strand, counting down.
CCCAATGAGCATTAGACTGTAATACTTGCGTAGCGATCATATCTCGGGCAATGGACTGAATCTCGTTTAGAAGCTCTTTAGATATTCCAGCCTCTCGACTTGCCGGCATAATCAGGTTGCGCATATTCACCACATTCCCGAGTATTCGTGAGTCCAGTTTCGTCAGGTTTGGCCGACTCAGAACATTCCAGGAGAAGCCCGTAGCATTTATTTTCGAAAAATCAGTCAAAAAATTCGCTAACTGGATACGCCAGTGAATAAAGGCCCGTTGCGGGTAGATACTGGTAAAAAGCATTGCCAGAATACAGCCAAGGATAATATTTGTACTACGCCATAATGCAGTTTGAAAATCACCAGCCGGAGCACTACTTACTACCGCCATTGTGATACCAATAAGCAAGGCGGCATATGGACGCTTACTCATTGTTAAATAACCACATATAAATAGTGCACAACCGCACCATGCCATCATTAAAGGCAATGAGTACATTTCAATATGCAAGGCGATGATACCCAATATCGCACCGGTTAACGTACCTGCCATACGTTCAAATGCGCGAGGAATAACATTCCCCCAAAAGCTTATTGGCCCCATAACCACCACGAGTGTAATAAGTGGCCAGGAATGGTCTGGTAAATTCGCCATCCTGATTATCAGGAATGTCAATACGAACGCTACAGCGATGCGGATGCCATGTATTATGCGGTAATTGTGATGAATATATAATTCCCGAGGGCCTATCGGCCTGTCACGATGCACCGAAAAAATAGATTTCTTCATTCACTCTTTACTCTGGATAAACAGTACCATGGCAATAAAAATTGACATGCACACTCGATCACCCTGTATTTAAGCTATTGCTTTGAATTCCATAGATTGAACGATACCTGTCGAATGCAAGACAGATACCGTTTTATTTATATATTAAGCGATTTCTTTATTCATCAGACATTATTTCAGCCTGTGCTGCAGCGACATTATTAATAAACTTTTTCACAATTGGCGAGCGCTCATGTACCCGGCTGACTAACGCCAATGGAATATAAGCTCCCTCTTCCGTGATATCATAAAATGCAACACCGGATGATGAGTGACTCATGGCTTTCATTGATGAGGGAACAATCGAGATTCCAACGCCTGCAGAAACCAGATTAATAATGGATGATAATTGTGGTGCAGTTTGCTTCACCGTTGGGACACAACCTGCTTTTTCAAACAACGCAACGATTGTGTCATGCAGGTGCACACTGTAATCTCGCGGACACAGAATCATCTCTTCATTTGCCAACTGATTCAATGTGATATGACTTTGCGCGATATACGGATGTTGCTCAGGCAACACAATTGCCAAAGGCTCCTGGAGAATTAAATGAAGTTCCAGCAGTTCACTATAAAGATGGTCAGTACGGACAAAAGCCACATCAATAGCGCCATTTTCTACGGCTTTAATGAGATTATCGGTATGCGCCTCATCTAATTGCAGGCTGACGTTTTTGTAATCGCTTTTAAATTTTTTAATACTACGCGTGACCACGGAATTAAATGACGAAGATGAAGTAAAACCAACTTTAAGCACCCCAAGTTCGCCACGCGAAGCGAGAAGTGCTGATGATTTTGCTTCTTCTACCAAACCCGGCAACACTTTTACCGCATCATAAAATGCGGTTCCCGCGGAGGTTAATTCAACGCCTCGGGCGATGCGATGAAACAATTTGGTACCAATTTCATTTTCCAGATCTCGTATTTGTATACTGAGAGGCGGTTGGCCAATACCCAGCACTTCTGCTGCATAGGTAAAGCTTTTGGCATCGGCAACGGCCAGAAAATAACGAATATGTCTTAACTCCATTCGCATGCCTATTAAATCAATATTAATTAAAGCGGATTAGATTCTTAAAGATTCTATTGCAACCAGATGATGACCGTATATCTGAAACAAAATTATAGATGGCTCGTAGGTATATATTTAACCCAACACTCTTCGTGCTTATCGGTAGTAGGTTCTTTTTTGTAAACACGATAACCAATTGAAAATGCCCATTCTAATGCGGAATTATAATCATCAAATGTCGATAACTGTTTATCTTCTACACGAACGACAATATTTCCGTCACTATTTTTTTCCACGAATGCATTTTTAATCATGAAAATTAACCTCGTTACATCTGCGTAATATAGTTAAAACCGCGTATTGATCACACCGGTAGGCGATGAGCTGAATATATATATCCCCCTATCCTCAAGCAATGATATGGCGCATAGCTTTGGTATATATATTTTATATGGATGGTATGATTTTGATACAGATCATGAATGCTCATTTGTTGTGATTCGGTGAGTGTGGTGAGCATTTTATGTTAATCACCTTTCACTTCAGCATTAAGCAATGGCAGCCACACTATCTCTGTGTCCGCACAACATGCATGTCATCTCTGGCAGAGTATGCGGTTAGTTATGGATACGCCGCTTGTAACCCCCCTCTTGGCAGAATTCAGGAATAATCCCAACGCCTGCGCCGTCTATGCTTAATAGTTCGTTATAAAAATTTGAGCATCGCAGAGACTTCCATTTTCCTGGTTCAATCTTTCGAACACTGGAGGCGGTATGAGCAACCATGACCATGAAGCGAATAAAAGGCACTTGTATAGTGCAAGCAGCAACAGCAGCGGTAATCACTACCTCAATATTGAGTATTATGGCTTTCGCCTGACCAGGCGGGAGCTTCTCAAGGTTGGTGTTGTGTCGGCCGCGACCGTGGCGATGACGCCATCTCACGCTTTTGGATCGAGCGCAAATACCACCACTCCCCCGCCTGAATTGGCGCGCGTAACATTAAATGTTAACGGCGAATCCCACCAACTGGACGTTGATACGCGAACCACACTGTTGGACGCGCTGCGCGAAAACCTGCATCTTACCGGGACCAAAAAAGGGTGCGACCACGGCCAGTGTGGCGCATGTACAGTGATCGTCGACGGTCGACGGATAAACGCCTGCCTGACCCTTGCCGTGATGCAGCAGGATGCCGAAATCACCACCATTGAAGGTCTCGGTAAACCGGATAACTTGCACCCTATGCAGGCCGCTTTCATCAAGCATGACGGTTTTCAATGTGGGTACTGCACACCTGGGCAAATTTGCTCCTCCGTTATGGTCCTAAAAGAGCTCGAAATGGGCATTCCAAGCCACGTCACCTCCGATTTGAATTCACCTCCTCAGGCCACCGCCGACGAAATACGTGAACGCATGAGCGGCAACATCTGCCGCTGCGGTGCTTATTCCAACATTCTTGCGGCCATTGAAGATGTGGCAGGGAGGCAAAAATCATGAAAGCTTTTACTTTTGAGCGAGTGAAAACCCCGGCTGAAGCGGCTACGAGCGCCCAACGTAATCCTGGTGCCAAATTTATTGCCGGGGGAACGAATCTTCTTGATTTGATGAAGCTTGAAATAGAGACACCAACCCATCTGATTGACGTGAACGCTCTTATGCTGAACAAAATTGAGTCAACGGACGAGGGTGACCTGCGCATTGGCGCGCTGGTGCGCAATACAGATCTCGCGGCAGATACGCGTATTCGTCGCGACTATGCGGTACTTTCCCGAGCGCTGCTCGCGGGAGCATCAGGCCAGTTGCGCAATCAGGCAACCACTGCTGGTAATTTGCTCCAACGCACGCGTTGCCCCTACTTTTATGATACCAATCAACCTTGTAATAAGCGGCTTCCCGGCAGTGGATGTGCCGCTCTTGAGGGTTTTAGCCGCCAGCATGCGGTGGTCGGGGCCAGCCGAGCCTGTATCGCAACCCATCCCAGCGATATGGCCGTCGCCATGCGCCTGCTCGATGCTGCGGTCGAGACGGTCAGTCCCAACGGACAGGTACGCAAAATCCCATTGGCAGATTTCTATCGCGCACCGGGTAACACACCGCATCTGGAAACAGCACTCACTTCAGGTGAACTGATCACTGCCGTTACCTTGCCTCCACCTCTGGGCGGCACACATATCTATCGCAAAGTTCGAGACCGCGCCTCCTACGCCTTTGCTCTGGTTTCGGTTGCCGCAATTGTGCAGCCCGATGGCACCGGACGTGTAGCTCTTGGTGGTGTTGCGCACAAACCGTGGCGGCTTGAAGAAGCTGATCAACTGTTGAGCAATGGTAGCCAAAAGGTTTATGAGCGGCTATTCGCCGATGCGCACCCTACTCCTGAAAACGAGTTCAAACTGATACTGGCGCAGCGCACGCTCGCCTCGGTATTAATGCAAGCACGGGGATAAGCCAATGAAATTTGATACTCCGGCAAAAGATAATCCAATCGACCAGCTCAACGTTGTGGGGCAGCCCCATGATCGTATTGATGGCCACCTGAAAACGACCGGCACTGCTCACTATGCCTACGAATGGCATAACGAAGCAGCCAATGTGGCATATGGCTATGTGGTGGGCTCCGCCATTGCTAAAGGGCATATCAACTCAATTGATTTAGAAGCTGCCCGCGCAGCCCCTGGCGTGATTACTATTGTGACTGTGGATAATGCAGGCCCGCTTGGAAAAGGTGAAAAAAACCCGGCAAAGCTACTCGCAGGCCCGACGATTGAACACTATCACCAGGCCATTGCCGTGGTGGTCGCAGAAACCTTCGAGCAGGCTCGTGCGGCGTCAGAACTGATTAAGGTCGATTACCGCCGCGAACAGGGTGTATACAATCTTGCCGAGGAAAAACCCGCCGTCACCACCGCATCTGAAGAAGAGCCGGACAAATCAACAGGTGATTTTGCCAGTGCTTTCGCCGCTTCTGCGGTGCAGTTTGATGCCACCTACACCACCCCAGACCAAAGCCACATGGCGATGGAACCACACGCCTCTATGGCTGCGTGGGATGGAAATAAGCTTACCTTATGGACCTCCAATCAGATGATTGACTGGTGTCGTAGTGACCTGGCTAAAACTCTGAAACTCCCCAAAGAAGATATAAGGGTTTATTCACCCTATATTGGCGGTGGTTTTGGCGGGAAGCTGTTCCTACGTAGCGATGCGCTGCTGGCAGCACTTGGTGCTCGCGCAGCAAAACGCCCCGTCAAAATTGCTTTGCAAAGACCCTTGATTCCCAATAACACCACTCATCGCCCGGCAACTATTCAGCATATTCAAATCGGTACGGATAAAACCGGGCGGATTAGCGCAATCTCACATGAGAGTTGTTCCGGTAATCTTGCTGGAGGCCCATCGGAAACAGCCGTTCAGCAAAGTGAGTTGTTATACGCAGGTGCCAACCGCCATACCGGGCTGCGTCTGGCCAAACTTGACCTGCCAGAAGGCAATGCCATGCGTGCGCCAGGAGAGGCGCCGGGATTAATGGCGCTGGAAATCGCTATTGATGAGGTGGCCGCCACAGTGGGGATCGACCCGGTTGAGTTTCGCATTCTCAACGATACCCAGGTTGACCCTGCCAACCCTGAGCGATTTTTTTCGCGCCGCCAGTTGGTTGAATGCCTGCGTACCGGAGCCGACCGCTTTGGCTGGAAGCAGCGCAAAGTTCAGCCTGCGCAAGTCCGCGATGGGCACTGGCTTGTCGGCATGGGTGTTGCGGCAGGTTTTCGTAACAACCTGGTGATGAAATCGGGCGCGCGCGTTCATCTTGATGCACAGGGTATCGTCACCGTTGAAACCGATATGACGGATATCGGCACTGGCAGTTACACTATCATTGCCCAGACAGCAGCTGAAATGTTGGGCGTACCGCTGGAAAAAGTCGTGGTGCGGCTGGGGGATTCCGATTTCCCGGTTTCGGCAGGCTCAGGCGGCCAATGGGGTGCCAATAGTTCAACGGCCGGGGTTTATGCCGCCTGTGTGAAGTTGCGCGAGGCCGTGGCAAACAAACTGGGCTTTGACCCGCAACAGGCAGTGTTTGGTAATGAACAAATACGCCAGGGTGACCGCTCAACCCCTCTTAAGGAGGCCGCCGCAACGGGGATAATAACGGTTGAGGATGACATTGAATTTGGTGAGCTCGAAAAGAAATTCCAGCAATCCACTTTTGCAGCACATTTCGTTGAAGTCGGAGTGGATATTGCAACCGGTGAAACGCGCGTTCGCCGAATGTTAGCAGTGTGCGCTGCTGGCCGAATTCTTAACCCTAAAACAGCCCGCAGCCAGGTTATTGGTGCGATGACCATGGGGATCGGGGCCGCGCTAATGGAGGAGTTAGCCGTCGATACCAGGTTAGGCTATTTCGTTAACCACGACCTTGCAGGCTATGAAGTACCGGTACATGCCGATATCCCCGTGCAGGAGGTGATTTTCCTCGACGATACCGATCCTGTCTCCTCACCCATGAAAGCCAAAGGTGTCGGTGAACTGGGGTTGTGTGGCGTGAGCGCTGCCATCGCCAATGCCGTCTATAACGCGACAGGAGTGCGGGTGAGAGATTATCCCGTTACGCTCGATAAGATCCTGAAAGGGCTGCCCGAGTTAATTTGATACGCTTTTTCTGTCTCTGAAAACAGGCAACTGCGAGAAGGAGCAGTTGCCTGTTTTCCTGCCATTTAGACTAATCACCGCTAACGCTATGCCGGGATAAAACGCCCACTTAGCGAGATTTTCTCACATTGTCTGAATTCTCGGTTTAAAACATTTCTCTCCGGTTCTCTCAACTACACTTAGTTGCGCAATTAAATCTAAGGAGCTCAGTATGTTTGACAAAACAACAGACAAACTCAACGAAGCAGCAGGCACTGCCAGGGAGTTATATGGCAGACATACCAATAACCCTGATGATGAATTTAAGGGTGCGGCCAGAAAGTATGCGTCGCAAGCCAGTTACGCAGTAAGAGATGCAACAGATAATGTGCGGGATCAGGTGTCAACCAACCCTATTGCCGGTTTAGCGATTGCCGCGGCGGTTGGTGTGGTATTTGGCTTCTTGCTGGGTCGTAAATAACAAAATGGGCTGTTAGCAACAGCCCATCAATCTACTCGTTTTTGCAATGACTTCAGTGATTACCAGCTAGGAACAGCCCCACCATTAAAGATTTTTTCGGCCGCTTTCGCCACCTCTGGTGACTGATAAGATTGCAGGAACTCTTTCACATTTTCCGCATCTTTGTTGTCTTCACGTGCAACCAGGATGTTCACATATGGCGAGTTTTTATCTTCGATAAAGACGCTATCATGCACCGGCGACAAGCCTGTTTGCTGGATGTAAGTCGTACTAATTATCGCCACATCAACTTTCGCATCGTCCAACACTCGCGGTAACTGTGCTCCTTCAAGCTCCATAATGTTCAGATGGCGCGGGTTTTCAGTAATATCCAACGCGGTCGGCAGCAGTCCTTTCCCCTCTTTCAGGGTGATAAGCTTTTCTTTTTGCAGCAGCAGAAGAGCACGCCCCAGATTGGTTGGGTCATTCGGGATTGCAACAGTGGCACCGTCTTGTAATTGATCTACCGTCTTAATTTTTTTCGAATAACCGGCCATCGGAAACACGAAGGTATTACCCACCGCCACTAATTTGTAGTTATGTGCTTTGTTGTCTTGCTCGAGGAATGGGCGATGCTGGAAAACGTTAGCATCTAACTCTGCATGGTTGGTGGAGTCATTTGGTAGCAATGAACCGCTAAACCCGACCAACTCCACTTCCAGGCCATACTTCTCTTTAGCGACTTTTTTCGCGACTTCCGCCACATCCTGCTCTGCGCCGTTAATCACACCAACTTTAATATGTTTCGCATTACTGCTTTGTTGGTCACAGCCCGCCAGCATCAAACCTGCCAGCAAGACAGCCCCAATCCGTAAGTGAGGTATTGTCAATCGCACGCTTTTTTCCTTAAAAAATAACTGCCAATGTGTAATGAAACGACTATAGCAGGATGCCTGTTGTGGTTTATAAAACCAAAAAGGTATCAGTTAGAAGAAAAAAGCATATTTAGATTATCGCTTTTTTTCTGGCAGACAAACCAACAGCAATCCGATGAAAATCACGCTCACGCCGACAAGTTTGCCCATACTGAAACTCTCGCCCAGCCACGGAACCCAGATAGCCGCAGCCCACACCAGAACGTAACTTAGACTCAGTAGCGGGTAAGCTTTACTCAGCGCTATTTGCCGCAATGCAAAAAACCAACAGGCCATTGAAAAGACATAGGCAAGTAACCCGGCGATTAATGCTTGTGCGCCAGGGGTTGCACTCATAAAAGCGGCAAGCAGTTCGTCGTGCTTTTCAACCGGTGGCAATGCCATCATCGCCCATTTCATGATGAGCTGCGCGCAACTGACTAACAGCACGCTCATCAATGCCCAGAAGTAGCCCATCAGGCAGCCCCTCCCAGAATGGAGATCCCGACGATAATCAACAAAATGCCCAACCAATGCCGAAGCGAAACAACCTCATGCCAGATAAAACGCGCGGCAAGGGTGATAAAGATGAAATTCAGGCTTAGCATCGGATAGGCCACGCTGACGGGAATGCGCTGTAACACCAGCAACCACAACAGCATAGCGCAACCGAGTAACGTAACGCTTAATGCCAGCCAGCCGAATAAGTGGCGACGACCAGGTCGCCAGGTGGCCTGTTTTTGGCAAAGCTGGCCTCCACAACTCAATAGGCTGGCCAGCACAATCAGCAAATAACTCATGGCGTTTGTTCGTAGAAGAAGAGAACGAAGCGCCCTTTGCGATAGAGTTGGTCTGGCGCTGGTACATCATTATCTTCTGGCACTTTATTTTTCGACAGCAACATAACCAAAGAAACATTCCCGTCTTTACGGTGAGTTGCCAGCCAGTGGGCAAAGTCTTCGCGAGAGACAAAGTTATCTTTGGCATCAGCGAAGTTTGTCAGGCCGTAGTTCAGCTCACCTGGTTTTGCATACATCGTAATGTCATCACGCTTTAGCTCCCAGGCAATACCGGCACCCACGCCAACACTATCGGCAAGAATATAGCGGCTGCTCTCCAGTTCCGGGCGTACCACATCGATAAAGGGCTGCGGAAGTTTAGAATCGATAACTTTGTCTGGAACAACCCCGCCAACCAGCAGTGCCAGGCCAAGCGGACACAGCGCGGCCCACTGCCAGAGTTTCGCGTGGTTGCGCGTGGTGAAATACCCTACCAGCGTCCAAACCAGAAACGCGATGCTGGCCTGGATTACTTTGAGTACTTCATTGCTGGCATAGACCGGATGTTTCGCAAGCCCCCATGGTGCCAGCACCAGCAGGATAACCAGCGTACAAATCCCACCAAAAACAGTGTTGATCCAACCATTCACTTTTAAAGTTTTTGATGACGCAGCCAGTTGTGTCGCATGGCGTGCCAGCAAGATGGCCAGCGGTGCGAAGCACGGCAGAATATAGGTGGGCAGCTTGCCTTTCGCGATACTGAAAAACAGCAGCGGCATGACCACCCAACCCAGGACATAAAGCATTCCGCTCTCTATTTTGCGCTCTTGCCAGCCACGCTTTAGCGCGCCAGGCAACAAAGCAACCCACGGCAAACATCCGGCAATCAGGAACGGGATGTAATACCAGAATGGCGCTTTATGCTGCGCATCTTTCTCAGCAAAGCGTTGGATATGCTCAACCCAGAAGAAATAGTGCCAGAAAGTTGGCTCCGCTTTAGCGATAGCCAGTGCCCATGGCAAGGTAATGGCAATCGCACTCAATACTGCAAGTGGTCCAAACAACAGCACCTCTTTCCAGCGTTTTTGGGCAATCACCCACGGCAATACACCTAATACTGGGACCGCCAGCGCCAGAAAACCTTTTGTCATGACTCCCATGCCGCAAGCCAGGCCGAGCAGCAGATAGCCTCCTGCTTTTGCCACCGTCGTTTGCGCATTTGTCGCCCACCAGAAACTGCACATAGCAGCCACCAGCCACAGCGTGATCATCGGGTCGAGAACCGCATAGGTGCCGACACCATAAACCAGCAAACAGGTGAGGAAAATCACACCGGACATAACCGCCGTGGCTTTATCACGCCATAAACGAAATGCCAGCCAGGTGACTAACAATGCGCTAATCGTGATAGAAAACACCGAGCCAAAACGTACCGCAAAGTTGTTATGGCCGAAGAGCATTTGGCTGAGGTTATTGATCCAGTATCCAGCGACCGGTTTTTCAAAATAACGTACATCCAGAAAATGCGGGACAATCCAGTTCCCCGCAGCCAGCATTTCACGGCTGATTTCCGCATAGCGGGTTTCATCCGGTTGCCAGAGCGCGCGAAACTCAATGGGAAGCAGGTAAAGCAGAGCAAAACCCAATAACAGAACTAGCGAATACTTTGCTGATTTCATCTGTTTAACGCTCGATTAATTGTTGGCTTCCTAACCAGCCTTCTCGGCCAGCAATAACACCGCGCACCACTTTGCCCGACGGCAGCGTGGACAAATCCTCCGGCAACAGTTCGCTTAATGGGCAGAACTGAATCCCTTCAAGTGCGGCCATGGTGAGCAATTCGCTAAAGTCTTTACGCATCACAATACCTTCCACTTCGGCGTGGATGGTGTACACCGGCGTGCCAGCGTCTTGTTTGATGCGGTCGAGAATAAAACCGTTGTAGCCTTCACGGCTGACGCCATCACCAATCACTTCATCCCAGGTCGGGAGCGTCACCGGGATTTGCACTGTCCCAAAGCTGCCGTCGGGTAAAAGTGGCCGAAACGGCGTGGTGCCGCGACAGTCGCTGTTGTAGCTAAAACCAAACCGTTCTTTTGCCCGCACCACGAGCTGATCGGCGCGCCAGCCCGCGACAGCGGAACACGTCACTGGCTGCTGGATAATCTGACTCAACGCATCCAACCCAAGCTGAATTTGCTTCTCGAGTTGCGCGGTATCCCAGACACCCGCCCAGGTTTGCCAGGCAAAGTGATCCCAGGCGTGCAGGCCGACTTCATGGTGATCGGCTGCCGCCGCAATAATATCTGCATTACCTGCGCCGATTTTACGACCCGGCCACGCCGTACCCGCCAGCAGAATATCCCAACCGTAGAGCGATGCTGCTTTTGAGCGCAGCATCTTCCACATAAATTGCGGTTTCACCAGCCGCCATAAATGGCGGCCCATGTTATCCGGGCCAACGCTGAAGAAAAATGTGGCCTGAATACCGTGCAAACTTAAGATCTCAAGAAGATGCGCAACCCCCTGTTGGGTGCCTCGCCATGTATCTACATCAATGCGCAGGCCAACTTTTCTCATGCCTGAGGTTCCGTCAGTTCAACTGTTTTAAGGAAGAAATCCAGGGTCTCATCAATGGTTTGTTCCATCTCAACCGTTGGTTTCCAGTTTATTAAGCGATGAGCATTGCGGATGCTCGGCTTGCGATGCTCCACATCCTGATAACCTTTACCGTAATAAGTGCTGCTTTCCACTTCGCGAAAACCGGCAAACGGCGGAAAATGGCTACGTAATGGGTGTTTTTCAAAGCTCTCCAGCAGCATTTGCGCCAGTTCTTTAATGCTCGCTTCGTTATCGGGGTTGCCAATGTTGATGATTTGCCCATCACAGTTGCTGTTTTTGTTCTCGATAATGCGGAACAACGCTTCGATGCCGTCGCTGATATCAGTAAAGCAGCGTTTTTGTTTACCACCATCAATCAGCTTAATCGGCGAACCTTCTACCAGGTTAAGAATCAATTGAGTAATTGCGCGCGAGCTACCGATACGTGCGGCATTAAGGTTATCCAGGCGCGGCCCCATCCAGTTAAACGGACGGAATAACGTGAAGCGCAAGCCCTCTTTTTCGCCATACGCCCAGATAACGCGGTCAAGAAGTTGTTTTGAAACCGAGTAAATCCAGCGCTGTTTATTGATAGGCCCAACAATCAGGTTCGAGTTATCTTCATCGAACACTTTATCGGTGCTCATACCATAAACTTCGGACGTAGATGGGAAGATAATGCGCTTCTGGTATTTCACACAGTCGCGGATGATTTTCAGGTTTTCTTCAAAATCCAACTCGAACACGCGCAGTGGGTTACGGGTGTATTCAATGGGTGTAGCGATGGCAACCAGCGGCAGCACGACATCACATTTCTTAATATGATATTCAATCCATTCGGAGTGAATGCTGATATCACCTTCTACAAAGTGGAAACGCTCATTGCCGATAAAACGGCTGATAGCGTCGGAGCCGATATCCAGGCCGTAAACTTCGAAGTTATCGTCCTGCAACAGGCGTTCGGTCAGGTGGTTGCCGATAAAACCATTCACCCCGAGGATCAGCACGCGAGTGCGACGTTTTATTGCTGATACCGGTTGGTTACTGAGCAATGCACCCGCCATCAGGCCAAGGGTTTGCGCCAGTTGTGAACCCTGCATGTAGACGCCGTTTTCGGTTTGACCGGTAACGATTTCCAGTGCACCGCCACCGGTGGCAATGATAAGCGGACTTACGGATAGCACTGTTCCCGCTTTCGCCGGCTGAAACCCTTCGAGCACGCGCCCTTTCCAGACAACAAATTTAGCGCCACCCACATAGCTAAATGCACCTGGCCACGGGTCGGTCACCGCGCGAATCAGATTATCAATCTCATGAGCCGGGGAATGCCAGTTGATGCAGCCATCCTGCGGCGTGCGGCGGCCAAAAACTGTCGCTTTGCTGTGATCTTGCTCGACCTGCGGGAAATACCCGGTTTTGATCACCGGAAGAATACCTTCCAGCAGGTGAGACGCCGCTTTAGTCAATTTATGATGCAGCGTTAATGCCGTTTCTTCCGGGGCAATAGCCACTCGATGTTGCGCCACAATAGCACCGGCATCTGCACGGCTAACCATACGATGCAGCGTGACGCCCGTTTCAGTTTCGCCTTTCACCAGCACCCAGTTTAGCGGTGCACGGCCACGGTAATGCGGCAACAGCGAACCATGCAGGTTAAAAGCCCCTACCGTCGCGCTATTGAGAATTTCATCGCACAGCAAATTACGATAGTAAAACGAAAAAATCACATCAGGCTCAGCGGATTTAATACGGTCAACCCACAAAGGGTGATTCACATCATCCGGTGCATAAACAGGAATGCCATGTTCTGCGGCGGTACGAGCCACTGACCCAAAAAAATGGTTTTCAGAAGGTGAATCAGGGTGGGTGTAAATAGCTGTAATGTCATAACCGGCAGCTACCAGTGCATTAATGCCTGCACACCCAATGTCGTGATAAGCAAATACAACAGCTTTCATTGATGATTTTCCTTTGAAGTTGAGACTGAGTCGCGGCTAACTACGCGCTGAATAAAATAACGAGGGCGGGCGCGGACATCGGTATAAATTCGGCCGATGTATTCACCCAGCAGTCCCATGCCCACGAATTGCGCGCCGATGAACATAAACAGCACCGCAAACAGCATGAACACCCCTTCCGCCGCCCATTGCGGCCCGAAGGCAAGACGTAAAACAACCAGCAGAACTGAAAGCGTGAAGCCCAGCACCGCAATAATGCTGCCGAAAACACTCAGCATGCGCAGCGGCGTGGTGGTCAGGCAGGTCACCAGGTCGTACATAAGGTTAATTAAACGCATAAAGCTGTATTTGGAATCACCAAACTCGCGCTCGGCGTGATGCACCGGAATCTCGGTCGCTTTACGGGCAAAGGTGTTTGCCAGAATAGGAATAAAAGTGCTGCGTTCATGGCAATTAAGCATCGCGTCAATGATATGGCGGCGATAGGCGCGCAACATGCAGCCGTAATCCCCCATCGCTTTGCCAGTCGTGCTTTGAATCAGGCGATTAATCAGGCGTGAAGCTCGCTTACGGAACCAGGTATCCTGGCGGTTCTGGCGTACTGTCCCCACCACGTCGTAGCCTTCATCAGCTTTTGCCACCAGGCGCGGGATCTCTTCCGGCGGGTTTTGCAGATCAGCGTCGAGGGTAACAATCAAATCCCCGGTGACGTGGCTAAACCCGGCCATTATCGCGTTGTGTTGGCCGTAATTACGGTTGAGCAACACCGCAACAATATGGCTGCCGGGCAACTGGGCAGCATCAGTCAACATGGAGGCGGATTCATCGCTGCTGCCATCATCGACCAGCAAAATTTCGTAATCCTTACCCAAGGTTTCGCACGCGGCCGTAGTGCGCCTGATAAGCTCGGGTATGCTTTCTTGTTCGTTATAAACCGGGATAACCACAGAGACTTTGTGGATCGGTAAAGGGGTCATCATATTATTTTCCTGCAACTTCACGTAATGCATTGATTACGCGCGAGACGTCGTCATCGGACATCGTTGGAAATAACGGAATGGAGCAAATACGGTCGCTGTTCCATTCGGTATCAGGCAAAGAGAGTGTTGGGTAGCGTTCGCGGTAGTATTTCTGTGTATGAGCGGCCCGGAAATGCAGCCCAGTGCCAATTCCCTTCTCTTTTAAAGCCCCCATAAATTCATTGCGGGTAATTCCGCAACGAGATTCATCAATACGTAAAATAAAAAGATGCCAGGCGTGTTTATGTGCCCATTGAGGATGGATAAGCGGTAAATAAGGCGTATTGACCAACTCAGCTAAATAACGTTCAGCTATTTCAGTACGCCGCGCGTTATTTTGTTCAAGCTTGTTTAACTGCACCAGGGCAATTGCTGCATTAATATCGGCGAGATTGTATTTGTACCCTGGAGTGATCACTTCTGCCTGTGGAGCACGCCCTAATGTCTGGCGGTCAAAAGCATCAACACCGAGCCCGTGAAACTTCAGACTACGCATCCGGTTTGCAAGCTGCTCGTCGTCAGTGACAATCAATCCGCCTTCAGCACACGTCATGTTTTTAATGGCATGGAAGGAGAAAATTGCCGTCCCACGGTCGCCAATATGCTTGCCTTTATAGTGGGTTCCAGCGGCATGTGCTGCATCTTCAATTACAGGGATTCCGTGACGCTCACCTATCGCGCGGATAGCGTCGATATCTGCTGGAGCCCCGGCGTAGTGCACAGGAATAATGGCGCGCGTGCGTGGCGTAATCGCCCCTTCAATGCTTTGAGGCGTTACCATCAGGGTATCGCGGTCAACATCGATCATCACCGGTTCGGCACCTAACAACACAATCATGTTGAGAGTGGAAACCCAGGTCAAAGAAGGGGTAATCACTTCATCACCAGCCTGGATGCCCAATGCCATCAACGCCACATGCATGCCTGCCGTCGCGGAGCTGACTGCGATAGCGTGTTTATTGCCTGTTAACTCGCAAAATGCCTGTTCGAGCGCCTGATTTTTGGGGCCTGTTGTTATCCAACCAGACTGCAAAACTTCACTTACAGCAGCGAGTTCTTCTTGTCCCATAGCGGGCCGTGAGAAGGGCAGAAATTCACTCATTGGATATCCCTGTAATTAAGTAGAAACTTTATTAATCATGAAGCAGGTTAATTAAATAAAAGCACAACATGATTGATTCACAATGCTGCTATCTAAACCACTGTTAAATTAAAACCAACTTAGCAGAGATTTCTTAGGTCAATATTAAGATGTAAATAATTTGAATAAATAAACCGAGATAAACACCAGGCAATTAAGTTCACGGAATTGTCACAAAAACCAGAAAACCAAAAAGTTCCCCTCTCCTTTCTTTTATATGCATTCATTTAATAGCCGTTTAATTTTTATCTCATGGAATACATTAAGGTTAAATTAAGGTTGGTCATTAATAATCACACTCACACATACACCTCTGGTGGTCTATGGCAGAAATTCCGATGGCAAACCCATCCTGCTCGCCTGTGTATCAATAGTATAAAAATGAACCTGTTGGAGATGTTAATGCCCGTACTTTTCAGGATGAAGGTCATCCCGCTGATTTTACTGTTGGCGGTCGTCTTTGCCTTCTTACTCAACTGGCCCGTGTTACTGCATTTTTACGATATCTTGACCCATCTTGAGCATGTAAAAATCGGTTTCGTTATCTCCATACCTTTCGTGTTAGTTGCGGCTCTCAATTTTGTCTTCATGCCCTTCTCTATTCGTTTTCTATTGAAGCCATTTTTTGCCTTGCTGCTAATTACTGGCTCAATGGTCAGTTATTCGACGCTGAAATATAAAGTGATGTTTGATCAATCGATGATTGAAAACATCATTGAAACGAACCCGCAAGAAGCGCATTCCTATCTGAATGGTTCGATTATTTTATGGATTCTTTTGACCGGCGTACTGCCTGCTATCTTATTGTTTTTAATTAAAATTGAATATCCAGCAAAATGGTACAAAGGCATCGCATATCGCCTGCTGTCGATGGTGGCATCGCTGGCGCTTATTGCAGGTGTTGCAGCGCTTTACTACCAGGATTACGCCTCGGTTGGGCGTAACAACTCCACGCTCAACAAAGAAATTATCCCGGCTAACTACGTCTACAGTACCGTTCGCTATCTGAAGGATACGTACTTTACGACCAAAGAACCCTTCCAGTCGCTGGGCGATGATGCCAAACGGGTTGCCAATAAAGAAAAACCAACGCTGATGTTCCTGGTGATTGGTGAAACGGCCCGTAGCCAGAATTTCTCGATGAATGGTTATTCGCGAGATACCAACGCCTTTACCAGCAAGTCCGGTGGGGTTATCTCATTTAAAGATGTTCACTCCTGCGGTACCGCCACCGCTGTTTCCGTACCGTGCATGTTCTCGAATATGAACCGCACTGACTACGACGGTAAGAAAGCGTACAACAGCGACAACCTCCTCGACATTGTGCAGAAAACGGGGGTTTCACTGTTGTGGAAAGAGAACGATGGAGGCTGTAAAGGTGTGTGTAGCCGCATTCCGACTATCGAAATCAAGCCAACCGATAACCCGAAACTGTGTGATGGCGAAACCTGTTATGACGATGTGATGCTGGAAAATCTTGATGCTGAAGTGGCTAAAATGGCCGGAGACAAACTGGTCGCCTTCCATATGATTGGCAGCCATGGGCCGACCTATTACCAGCGTTACCCAGCAGAGCATCGCCACTTCATGCCGGAGTGTTCACGCAGTGATATTGAAAACTGTACCCAGGAGCAGTTGGTCAATACCTACGACAACACCATTCGCCACACTGACTATGTGTTAGCGCAAATGATTGAGAAGCTGAAAAAATACAGTGACAAGTACAATACCGTGCTGCTGTACGTTTCCGATCACGGTGAGTCATTAGGAGAAAGTGGCCTGTATCTGCACGGTACGCCGTACAAACTGGCCCCGGATCAGCAAACGCATATCCCAATGCAAGTGTGGATGTCACCGGGCTTTATCGCCGAGAAACACATCAACATCTCTTGTTTACAAGATAATGCGGCGAAAAAACCGTACTCCCATGACAACCTGTTCTCGTCGGTTCTCGGGATTTGGGACATCAGCACCAGTGTCTACCAGCCGGGCAGCGATTTATTCCGCGAATGCCGGGGTTAACTCACAGCGGGTAGAGGCATCAACAACCGCTCTCACAGTCCCGACCTTTATCCCGAAACTGCAAAGGAGATAGCTGGACATGATTCTTAAAGAATCGTGAGTAAACGGAATGCGAAGAGAACCCCAGGCAGTCGCTGATTTCCTGAATCGAGAGCGTCGATTCACGCAGCATACGCATCGACAGTAGCAACTGCTGCTGGTTTAGAAGCTGAGTGAACGTCGCTGACTCGAGTTGCAGGCGGCGGTTGAGCGTCCAGCGGCTAATCCGTAGCTCCTGGCATACCTTTTCCAGTATTGAGTTTGCTGAAGTTTCCTGCCCTGACAAATAACACTGTTCAATAATTGCATTCACCGCCGTGGTCAGCGGTGGCTCTTTGAAAATTTGTTTTTTGAGTGCGCTTACATGGCTCTTTTGTAAGCGATTTAGCAGCGGGTTAAATGAGGCGTTTTCACAATCCAGGTAGCGGTTTTCCAGAATAATGGCATCGTGCTCCTGGCGCAGCAAACAGGTTTTGTTAAACAGATCGTTCACCAGCGTCTGATGGTGAACCGCTGAGTCCGTAAGCTCTATTTGCATACTCATACCTGGGGAATAACTTTTCAATATACTGCCAAGCAACACCAGATTAAAGATGGCTGAAGGGTTATTAACAGAGTGTGGCGCACGGTTTTTATATCTTATGCGAGTATGTGACTGCCCTTTTTCTATAAAAAGATCATCACAATTGCCAATCAAAAACCGGTTATCCGAAAAACTCCATAATGCTGATTCCAGTGTTTTTTCATTCAGGCACAGACCTATTAACTCTGGAAAAATAGCATGGGAATGTTCAACACTATTAATGTAAATAGTTTCCGGAATAGCACTCCCATAGAGCGTTTTATTAAGCCCACTAATTTTTGCCATCAATTGATAATGGTTATGTTCAGTAATACGCCCGTAGGGTTTGTCTATTTCATGAGTTGACAAACCCAGGCCCCCTAACAAGTTATTTGTGTCAATTCCTTTTTGACGTAAATTATTAAGACTTGTCCTATATATTGAATTAGATACGCTTCTGGTAAGCATGTGGACCTTGCACAAAGTTGAACGTTAATATTGTTTTTGTAATGTTAATGTATTGTAGCACCCTGCATTATTTTGAGATACCACTCACAAAAAAACGCCCTGCTCCCAGGAGCACAGAATTAGCTTTCCATTGCAAAGTCGCCCGCCATTTATCTGGTTATTATTCCGCTGCTGTTGATGTACTTACCTTTGCGAAACCTGGATATATACCCTACATAAATAAGGCCAATAACAATGGAATCCTTAAGCGTTAAATCAAAATTGAATACCCTGACAATCTGTCTCACCCTGGCATTAGCTGGGATGGTTTCTGGTTGTAATGACGACGATGATGACGACAGCCAGGAAGAACCGCCTGTCTCACAAGTAAAAGACGCCGCGTATTACCAAAAAATGGCCAAAGAAGCCGCCGGTAAAATGAGCGTTGAAGAAAAGCTTAATATGGTGGTCGGGCCTGGAATGGATCTTGGCAATGGCGAATATCCGGCTACTAATAATAAAAATGATGTATCCGGTGTTGCTGGTTATATCAATGGCGTAAAAAGCGACAAGCTGGATATTCCTGCGGCAAAATTAGCCGATGGTCCCGCCGGATTGCGTATTAATAGTACTCGAAACGGTAGTTCTGAAACTTTCTATGCCACCGCCTGGCCAATTGGTTCTTTGCTGGCTTCATCCTGGGACACAAAATTAGTGGCTCAAGTGGGTAAAGCGATGGGCGAAGAAATTAAAGAATATGGCGTCGACTTTATTCTCGCACCGGGTATGAATATTCAACGTAACCCGCTGAACGGGCGTAATTTTGAATATTACTCTGAAGACCCATTGCTGAGCGGGAAAATTGCCGCCGCTATGGTTGACGGTGTGGAGTCAAATGAAGTCGGCACCACCATTAAGCACTTTGTTGCCAACAACTCAGAAACCAACCGTAACTCCATCGATACCATCGTTTCGCCGCGCGCAATGCGTGAGATTTATCTGCGCGGTTTCCAGATAGCCGTAGAAGAAGCGCAGCCGTGGGCGGTGATGTCGTCATATAACAAACTGAACGGTACTTACACCAACGAACGCCGCGACCTGCTGACCGATATTTTGCGTAATGAGTGGGATTTTAAAGGGCTGGTAATGTCCGACTGGCTCGCCGGGACTCCAGAACTGACCGGCTGGAAACAGCTAAAAGCGGGTAATGACCTGATTGAACCTGGTGGATTTACCGACCCGGTAACCGGTGCTTTCAACAATACCGGTGTGCTGGCCGCACTGAAAGACTCTTATAAAAAGGGGGATATTAGCGAAGCAGATGTCACGGTTAACGTGGAACATATTCTCTCGCAAGTCTTCCAGTCCCCTTCTTATAACAACTACGCCGCGTCCAATAAACCTGACCTCGAACAGCACCGAGTACTGGCACGCCAGGCTGCGGCAGAGAGCATGGTGTTGTTAAAAAATGACAACCAGGCGCTGCCATTAACACCGCGTTTGAAGCTCGCAAGTTTTGGGGTGAGCCAGATTGAAACTATCAAAGGTGGCACAGGTAGCGGCCAGGTTAACAATGAAGCGACCATTATGCTTTCCGAAGGCTTGCAACAGCAGTACACCGTTGATGAGTCGCTAACCTCATTCTATCGCGATTACTACGCGCAAAATAAAGTAGAGCACCCGGGCTTTGTGGCCTCGATCGGCACCTACTTTACCTGTGACGACCCGGCAATTGACCCGGCAGTGGTTGAAAGTGCTGCGCAGAACAATGATGCAGCACTGATCACTATCGGGCGAATCGCGGGTGAAGGTGTGGACCGCACCAATACACGTGGCGACTACCTGCTGACCGAAAATGAACTCAATTTGATTCAAAATACGTCTGATGCATTCCATGCTGCAGGCAAGAAAGTGGTTGTCGTGCTGGATGTCTCTGCCATCGTCGATACCAGCGAGTGGGCCGATAAAGTCGATGCCATTTTGCTGTCGTATCTGCCGGGCCAGGAGGCGGGCTTTGCCATCACCGACGTGCTCTCTGGCGTCGTCAACCCTGGGGGCAAACTGGCACAAACCATTCCGCAGTCTTATGCCGATGTCCCTTCCGCAAACACCTTCCCGGGCAAAGACACCAACGGCGACGGCACACCAGATGAAATCTCTTATAACGATGACATCTACGTGGGCTACCGCTACTACAGCACCTTCAGCAAACCGGTTGCCTGGCCGTTCGGCTACGGCCTTTCCTACACCACCTTTGGTTATGACGGCGCGGCAGTTGAGTCGAACACCCTGAGTAATGGCGCAAAAGGTGGCATCACGTTCAGCGTTTCGGTGACCAACACCGGCAACGTAGCCGGGAAAGAAGCAGCCCAGGTCTATATCAACGCACCAGAAGTTAAGCTGAAAAAACCGGCTCTTGAGCTTAAATCCTTCAGCAAAACAGACAGCCTGCAACCCGGTGCCAGCCAGAAGCTGACCTTCACTATCCCTGCCAAAACGCTGGCAAGCTTTGACCCGCAAAAGAACCAGTGGATTGTTGAGCCAGGCACCTACAAGGCCTGGGTGTCTCCTTCTTCCGACGTAACGGGTCGTGAACCTGTGACCTTCAACGTTAGCGAGGAAATTGTAGTCAGCAGCACCACTCCGGGTGCGCTTGCACTGCCGACGGGTGTGAACGCCGCTGATTTTGTCACCGTAAGTCAATAAGTCAATCCAGGGCGAGTTCGTTCTCGCCCTGGTTAATAAGGCAATCAGTGTTAATGAGTAAACCGGTGTTCAGGCTGAGTTTTTCTCAGCCATTTTTAGCGCAGATGGTGACAGTGGTATTGCTCTGTGGTCTTGGCTATCAGTTGGCTGTCGCTACATGGCGTATTGGTGAAATGCTTTATCCGCAAACACCAATTCCGGCTCAGGCACACAACGCTAACCCGCAGGCCACACCTGCTGAAATCAGGTTCAAGACGCTATTCCCAGGCGGGGATAAAGAGATAGCACAAGTGGCAACACTCTCCTCGCTAAAAGTACGACTGACCGGGGTGATAGTCAGTAGCTCATCAGAAAGTTCACTGGTGATTATTGAGCAAGGTGGACATCAAAATAGTTACGGTATTCATGATGTTATCAACGGAACACAGGCGAGTGTCGTCGCGATTAAAGATGACCATGTTGAACTGCTTAACGGGGGGCAGCATGAAATCCTACGGTTGTATGACGACGCAGCCGCAAGCGTACCTGACACACTTGCGACTACCCGGAATCAGTTACTGAAAGAGCCGAAAAAATTGCTGGAGATGGTGGCAATCACACCGGTGAACAAAGACGGCGTGATGCAGGGATATCGCCTCAATCCAGGCAAAGAGGCCACGCTTTTTCAGCAAAGTGGATTACAGCCCAACGATTTGGCAATCGCCATCAATGGCTTTGACCTACGCGAGCCGCAAGAGGCCGCAAAGTTTATGGGCCAACTCAGCACATTGACGCAGCTTGATATCACTATTGTGCGTGGTGATGCTGAGAAGAACATTTTTGTAGATTTATCAATAAAGTAAGGTTGGGTATGTCATTACAAATAACAAGAATTGCCCAGAGCCTCACTCTGCTGATGGCTCTCTTGCCTGCTGCCTGGGGAGCCAATTACAGCGCCAGTTTCAAAAGTACCGATATTCAGGAATTTATTAATATCGTCAGTAAAAACCTGCATAAAACCATCATTATCGATCCCGCCGTGCGCGGTGTGGTCAACGTTCGTAGCTATGACTCGCTCAATGACGAGCAGTACTACCAGTTCTTCCTGAGTGTGCTGGATGTGTACGGTTTCGCCGTAGTGCCAGGTGCCAGTGGCGTGCTGAAGGTGGTGAAAGCTGCCAATGCCAAAACCGCAGCTATCCCGCTGGCCGATGATTACCATGCGGGAACCGGTGACGAAGTGGTGACGCGCGTTATTCCGGTTTCAAACGTCGATGTGAAAGAACTCGCCCCACTTTTGCGCCAGCTTAACGATAACGCCGGGGCCGGAAATGTGGTGCATTACGAATCCGCTAATGTGCTGCTGGTGACCGGTCGTGCGGCGGTTGTGAATCGTCTGGCAGAAATTGTGCGCCGCGTAGACTCAGCCGGTAATCAGCAATCAGACATCATTAAATTAAAGTACGCCTCTGCACGTGAGATGGGTTTAATCCTTAATGGCTTAAACAAAAACGACCGTAAAGGCAGCGGTCTGGCACCGAACGTGGTGGCTGATGAACGTACCAATAGCGTAGTGATTTCTGGCAGCGCACAGGGCCGTCAGCACTTAATCACTATCGCCCGTCAGCTTGACCGTGAAGAGCAAAATCAGGGGAACACTCGCGTTTTTTATCTTAAATACGCCCAGGCGAAAAACCTGGTTGCGGTCCTGAGCGGCGCAAACTCATCACCATCCCAACCAGCCAAAGGTGAAACCGCGCCTGCCAACTCAGGTGCCGGTGCCAGCAGCACTACATTTAACGGCAAAGAGGTCAGCATTGTTGCCGATGAACAAACCAACTCACTGGTTATTACCACGCAGCCTGATGCCATGCAGGCGCTGGAACAAATCATCAATCGTCTCGATATCCGCCGCGCCCAGGTGTTGATTGAGGCAGTCATTGTAGAAATGCAGGATGGCGACGCGCTCAATTTCGGCGTGCAGTGGTTTAACGAAAATGGTGGCGCAACCCAATTTACCAGCACCGGCCTGCCGATAAGCGCCGTGGTCGCCGCCGAAAACCGGAAAAACGGCTCGTCTGGCAGTGCTGCCTTACTCAGTAGTTTTAACGGTATCGCCGCCGGTTTTTATAACGGTAATTGGGGCGGGCTGGTCACTGCACTTGCCAACAACTCACGCAGCAATATTCTCGCCACGCCAAGCATCGTTACGCTTGATAACAAAGAAGCGGCCATAAACGTTGGCCAGGAAGTCCCGGTCATTACCGGCAGCCAGGCCAGTACAACCGGCAGCGTGTACAACACCGTCGAGCGCAAAACGGTGGGCACTAAGCTCAAGGTTATCCCGCAGATTAATGACGGTGAAAGCGTGTTGCTTAATATTGAGCAGGAGGTTTCAAGCGTGGCCTCTGCCAGTTCCGTTGACTCATCTTCGGCCGGGAGTGACCTGGGTGCCACGTTTAACACCCGCACCATCAACAATGCGGTAATGGTCAGAAGCGGCGAAACCGTGGTGCTCGGCGGCTTGCTGAACAACCAAACCACCGAGAGCGTCAGCAAAGTACCGATCCTCGGTGATATTCCGCTGCTCGGTTATCTGTTCCGCTACAACAGCACCAGCACCAGCAAACAAAACCTGATGGTGTTCATTCATCCGGTCATCCTGCGCGATGGCGCCAGTTATAACGGCGTCTCCAATGAAAAATATCGCCAGTTCCGTGATGAACAAAAATCCGATCGTCTCAATCGTGATCCTCTCGCCCTCCCCACCCCTGACCTGACTCTGCCTGCAACACCGGGTGCCCGACCGCGCGGAGGCTTCTTCAATGAGTGAGGAGCGAAAATGGGTAAAGCTCCCCTTTAGCTTTGCCCGCGATCACGGCGTGCTGGTGCAGTGGCAAAATGAGACGCCAGTGCTGATACATCATGGCGAACTCAGGCCACAAATCCTGCTGGAAATACGTCGTGTCATGCGCCAGTCATTTTCGGTTAACGCCGTCGCCGCAGCGCAATTTGAGCAACTCTTGATCAAAGAGTATCAACGCGATGGCAGCGAAGCGCGCCAGTTAATGGAGGATTTGGGTAACGACGTGAGTTTTAGCGATCTCGCCGGGCAGCTGCCTGGTACGCAAGACCTGCTCGATATGGAGGATGATGCGCCGATAATTCGCCTGATCAACGCCATGCTGGGCGAAGCGATAAAACTTGCTGCCTCCGATATTCATATTGAAACCTACGAGTCCCGGCTTGCGATTCGCTTTCGTATCGATGGTGTTTTACGTGAGGTTATCCAGCCACAGCGCCAACTGGCGGCGGTATTTATCTCACGCATCAAAATCATGGCACGTCTCGATATTGCCGAGAAACGTGTTCCGCAGGATGGGCGTATTAGCCTGCGTATAGGCGGGCGGGCCGTCGATGTCCGTGTCTCAACGCTGCCTTCAAGCCACGGGGAAAGGGTCGTGCTGCGCCTGCTGGATAAAAACACCGTCCATCTGGCGCTCTCTCACTTGGGAATGTCAGCGGGTTTACAGCAGACCATGTCCACACTGGTACGTAAGCCATATGGCATTATTCTGGTCACCGGCCCAACGGGTTCGGGTAAGTCCACCACTCTTTATGCCGCGCTATCTGAAATTAATAACCACGAGCGCAATATTTTGACGGTGGAAGACCCCATCGAATACGACCTTGATGGCATCGGCCAGACGCAGGTCAATAACAAAGTCGATATGACTTTTGCCAGGGGGCTGCGCGCAATCCTACGCCAGGACCCGGATGTGGTAATGATCGGCGAAATCCGCGATACCGAAACCGCGAAGATTGCCGTTCAGGCCTCATTGACCGGGCATTTAGTCTTCTCGACGCTGCATACCAACAGTGCCATTGGTGCCATTGCTCGCTTGCGAGATATGGGCGTGGAGCCGTTTTTGCTCGCCTCTTCACTTACGGCAGTGCTTGCCCAACGCCTGGTGCGCACACTCTGCCTGCACTGCAAAACCCCGCAATTGTTGGATGAACAGCAACGCCTGCGTTACGGCTTTGGCAGCGATGTTACCCACCTATGGCAACCGGTCGGCGGTGAATGCTGCAACCACACCGGCTATCGCGGGCGCACCGCGCTACACGAATTGGTTGTTATCGATGAATCCGTTCGCAAAGCGCTTAACCACGATGCTACGGAGGATGAGCTGGAAGCGCTTATTCGCACCAGTACACCGGCCTTGCGCGATGACGGCCTGGAAAAGGTGCGGCAAGGCGTGACGTCACTCGAAGAAGTGCTCCGCGTGAGCCGGGAGGAATAATCATGGCTGATTTCCGCTGGCAGGCACTGGACAGTAAAGGCAAGTCAAAACAAGGTTCGCTTGAGGCGGATTCCGTCCGTCACGCTCGCCAACAACTGCGCGAAAGGCAATTACTCCCTGTCTCAATTAGCGAAGTGGGCGCATCAACAAGCGCCTCCCGTCATTTTTCATTCCGCCGCGCCCCGGGAATGCGCAAAAGTGAATTAACCCTGTTTACCCGCCAGCTTGCCACGCTTCTGGGATCGGCAATTCCGCTGGAGGAAGCCCTGAATGTGGTCTCGCACCAGACGGAAAAAGCCCGCATCCAGAGTGTGATTAACGGCGTGCGTAGTCGTGTCCTTGAAGGGCAAACGCTGGCAAAAAGCATGGCTGCGAGCCCTGCCGCCTTCGATGACCTTTACTGCGCCATGGTGGCGGCTGGTGAAAAGTCTTCCCACCTCGATGATGTATTAATGCGGCTGGCAAATTACACCGAGCAGCGTCAGCAGATGCAAAACAAGCTGCGCCAGGCGATGGTTTACCCCTGTGTTCTTACCGTGGTGGCTGTAGGTGTCATCGCCATCTTACTGGTGACGGTCGTCCCTAATGTGGTGGAGCAGTTTGTCCACATGAAACAGGAACTGCCGCTCAGTACCCGCCTGCTGATGGGATGCAGCGAAATGCTGCAACGTTTTGGCGTGCTTTTTCTGGTTGCCATAACCGGTGCGGCACTTTACTGGCGTCGCTGGTTAAAAACCCCGGCAAATCGCCTGCGTTATCACAATTTAGTGCTGCGTTTGCCAATAGCAGGCAGGCTTAGCCGGGCCACCAATACCGCCCGTTTTGCCAGCACACTCAGTATTCTCAATGCCAGCACCGTACCGCTACTGGATGCCATGCAGATCAGTGGTGAAGTGCTGCAAAACGCTGAAGCGCGTCTACGCATCAATCTTGCCCAACAACGAGTACGCGAAGGCAGCACCTTGCGCGGAGCCTTAGAACAGACGCGCCTGTTCCCACCGATGATGCTGCATATGATTGCCTCCGGCGAACGAAGCGGCACCCTGGATAGCATGTTGTCTCGTGCAGCTGACAACCAGGATAACGCGTTACAGCAAGAGATGACCCTCGCACTGAGCCTGTTCGAGCCACTGCTGGTGGTCAGTATGGCAAGCGTGGTGCTGTTTATCGTGCTGGCAATTCTCGAACCTATTTTGCAACTAAATAACATGATCAGTCATTGAAAAGGAGTCGTTATGCGTAAGCCTCAGCAGCAAGGTTTTACCTTGCTGGAAATTATGGTGGTGATCGTCATCCTCGGTATTCTTGCCAGCATTGTGGTACCGAATCTGATGGGTAATAAAAATCAGGCCGACCGACAAAAAGCGGTCACCGATATCGTGGCACTCGAAAATGCGCTGGATATGTACACCCTCGACAATGGGCGTTACCCCACCACCGAACAGGGGTTAGATGCGTTACTCAACAAACCGGAAGCCGCACCGGTGCCGAAAAACTACAAACAGAACGGCTATATAAAACGCCTTCCGGAAGATCCATGGCAAAACGCTTATCAACTTGTCAGCCCCGGCGAGCATGGCTCGGTTGATATCTTTTCCGCAGGCCCTGATGGGCAAGCGGGCAACGATGACGATATTGGCAACTGGGATATGAGCGGAGCCAAAAGCTAATGAGCAGGGCTACGAGCAACCGGGGATTTACGCTCATCGAAATGATGCTGGTCGTGGCAATCATCGCTACGGCATCAAGCCTGGTTGTGATGGCGCTACCGGCAAACTCCCCCCAAAAACAGGGGCGCGAAATGCTGGCCCGGCTTGCCGATGCCATTCCAGTGCAACGCATGGAAGCGATGGCTCAGGGTTCATTATTGGGCCTGAGCATCAGGGCTCACGGCTATCAATTTATGGTGCAGGATCTCAGCAGTTCTCGCGGCTGGCGGGCTATATCAGCAGTGGAGCAACCTGATGGCGAAACCATCACATTACAGCTGACGCAACAGGATCTACTGCTTGACGAATCACCAGCAGATGAACAGGACGATAAGCCGCAGTTGCTGCTGTTTCCCGGTGGTGAAGTCACCCCTTTTGAGCTGCGCGCCTTCGCGCAAAAAAAGGCCATCGCGACATTAATCGTCAGCGAAGCCGGTGAAGTGCAGCTGGTTGATGCTACGGACACCACACCATGAAGCAACGCGGAATGACATTACTGGAAGTGATGGTGGCAATGGTCATTTTTGCCGGCGCCAGCCTTGCATTAATGAACAGCCTCAGTAGCCAAATGATGGCACTGCAATCTATGGAAGAAAGCTTGTTTGGCAGTTGGGTCGCGGAAAATCAGATGGTCGATCTGCGCCTGGCTGGAGGTTGGCCAGCGCTGGAAAAAGTTTCCGGAAAAGAGCCGTTCGCAGGGCGTAACTGGTACTGGCAACGCCTGGGAGAGACAACAAGAGATCCATTATTACGCGCCGTTGAAATCCAGGTGCGTTCCACGCCGAACGATGATCCGCGCATTCAACTGCGTAGCTATTTTTTCCGTCAGCCATGAACAGCAATCAGCGGGGTTTTACGCTTTTGGAAGTGCTGGTCGCATTGGTGATTTTCGCCCTACTAACCCTCACGGCTCAGGCGGTATTTCAGGGTGTATTACGTAACAACGCCGTGACCCAGGCGAAGATCTCACGGCTGACCGAGCTCAGTTTTGCCATGCAGCAACTGGAAAATGACTTTATCCAGAGCTTCCCACGCACCGTGCGTGAGGCGGGCGCTCCGGGGAACACGGTGTTTAGCGCAGCCGATGGCCTGCTGCAAAGCAAAGGCGATGGTGTGATGTTTACCCGCAGCGGTTGGTTTAATCCCGATGCCCGCCTGCGCCGTAGCGAACTGCAAAAGTTGGGCTGGCGTTTACAGGATTCACAACTTGAACGAGTGACATGGCGTTACCCGGATAACCTACCGGGCACCGAGCCTAACCAAACTGTGGTGCTGAAGTCGGTGCGGCAATTCCGCCTGCGTTATTACCGTGACGGTCACTGGTTAACACAATGGACGGCGGTGCGCGAACTGCCACAAGCGGTGGAGGTCACGCTGGAGTTACCCGATTACGGTCTCATTACGCGGCGCTTTCTGCTGGCCGCAAGTGAGAATGCCCAATGAAATATCAAAGAGGTATGGCTTTGCTTGTCGTCTTACTTTTGCTTTCTGTTATGGCTCTTCTGGCTTCGCAAATGACGGCCCGTTACCGGCAGATGTGGCAGCGCAGCCATACGCTACTGAGCCAATTACAAATGCATGAGTATCTTCTGGGTGGTGAAGCATTCGTCGCCCGAGTGCTGTATCAGGACATGATAGATAGCCCGCAAAAAACCTCCCGAGCGCAGTATTGGGCCACACAGCAAGAGGTCTGGCCGATTAACGAAGTTGCACTGCGTGCTGAGATCCGTGATGAGCAAGCCTGCTTTAATCTCAACAGCCTACAAAACCATGACGAGAATAACCCGGACAATCTGGCCCAGTATCACGAACAGGTATTTGTCTCGCTTTTACAGGGGATTGAGGTAGACAACCTGCGCGCCCGGAAGCTCGCGGCGACCGTCGAGGATTGGTTGGATGCTAACAGTGACCCACAACTATTAGGAGCAGAAGACCATGACTACATGGCGCTTAATCCGCCCTATTTGCCCGCTAACCAACCGATGAGACACCTGAGCGAATTACGTGCCGTCAAAGGTATAAGTGGAGAGTTATATCGGACACTCAAGCCACTGGTTTGCGCTATTCCCGAGCGATCTCTTGCGGTGAATATCAACACACTTGAGGAGCCACAGGCGCCGCTGTTGTCTGCACTGTTTCTGAATATCCTGTCCGTTCAGTCAGCCCGTGAGCTGATTAAACGCCGCCCGACGGAAGGTTGGAAAAGTGTCGATGAGTTTTTAGCCCTTATTCCTGGCGGCGATGAGCGTATCGCCGGCCCCGAAATTTCTCGATCTCTTACGGTGAACAGTGACTATTTTGTTTCGTCACTCACCATCGAAAACCAACAACAACACAGCCGAATGATCAGCCATTTTTATCGCGCCAGCGACCGCAAGGTTATTGTTCGCAGTCGTGAGACGGGAGTTTGGCCATGAGTGAAACTTTATTAATCCGTCTCGCAAGCCATGCACATCAACCCATGTTCTGGTGGCTATTCTCCGCAGACGATCGGCTGTTGTTTTCCGGCGAGGTGCCCGATGCAGCAATGCTCGCAAGCTTGCAGGAATATGCCAATGGCAACCAGGTAATTGCGCTGGTGCCAGCCTGCGATTTGGTGCTGCGCTCCGTCAACTTGCCAGGAAGACTGACGCATAAAACGCGCAACGCGCTGCCTTTTCTACTCGAAGATGAAGTAGTTGAAGACCCGGCCCGATTGCATGTGGCGGTGCTTGCCCACGAATCACCATCAGTTCATCTGGCCGCGGTAGAACACACCTTAATGCAGGAGTGGTTGCGTTGGCTGGATGAGGCCGGTTTGCAAGCCAGCCGGATGCTGCCTGATGTTTTAGCGCTGCCGCAAACTGTAGGTGGGTATCGCTGGTCACTTGATAAACAGCATCTGATTCGTGAATCGCGCTGGCAAGGCATGGTGCTTGAAGATGAATTGATAACCTGTTTACCCGCAACGCAAGTCTCCGGGTGGCAAACCACAACACAAACCATGCCGCTGCGCGCGGTCCATCTTCCGCCCGTCTCCTTGCTGCAAGGCACATATCGCCCACAGAGGAATAAATCCGGCAGCTTTGGTGTGTGGCGCACGCCAGTGTATTTGCTGGTCGCAAGCCTGGTTATGGTACTTGCAGCCCGTGGGTTGGAGAGTCTCAGCCTGAGCCACCAGCAATCTGCGCTTCAGGAGCAGATGACAGCTGTCTACCGCCACGCCTTCCCGGATAGCAAACCGGTGAGTGACCCGTGGTTTGCATTTAAAAAGAAGATGGAGGAGCGAAACAGCCAATTCCTGCCTTTAGCCCGAACACTAGATAGCGTGCTTCCCTCTACTGTTCGCGTGCAAACATTGCAATTTGATGCTGCGCAAAAGGAGCTGCAAGCGCAACTCTCAGGCACATCGACCATCGCATTACAGGCTATCGAACAGCGAATTCCCGCCGGATTCTCACTGCGCATCGCTGAAGAAAACACCAGGTCGGGAACGGTTACGGTTTATCTCAACCGGAAACCAAAACGCCAAAAAGAGAATCACCCGGCAATGTCGCGCCTTGAGCAAATGAAGGCACAGCTGGCCCAGATGCAAAGTGAGATCGGGCAAAAAACGGCGATTTCGCTGCCAGTCACCAATATGGCCGATGTAATGACCCGCATCAGCACCGATGCACATCTGCCTGCCCCGCCAGTGACGCAAAACGACAATGCGCTGGAGATCAGATACGCCACGCCACTGCCTTTTACCTCGCTGGCAAACTGGCTACAAACCCTTGAACTTCAATATGGCATCGTCCCACAGCAGGTTGAACTGACCGATAAAGGCCAGGGCAATGTGCAGGTGGAACGTTTAGTGCTATCCGGGCGTAGCCGCTCATGAAAAGACGATATTTGCTACTGCCATTATTACTGGGTTACCTGCTGGGGCTGATGTTGATGATACCCGCCCGCCTGGTCATCGCCTGGTTACCTTTGTCCGCGGGAGTCTCATTACTGGGCGCCAGCGGCACGCTCTGGCAAGGCCAGGTGCAGTCCTTAGTGCTGGGCAAGCAACAAGTTGGCCCACTTAGCTGGAACTGGCGTAGTGCGGGATTGTTCGAGGGAAAGATCGCGGCAGATATTGAACTGGCTGATCCTCGCATGATTAACGGTCACGGGATCGTTGGCTGGAACGGCGAATGGAGCATTCAGGAGGCTACGCTGCGTTTCCCGGCAGCGGTTTTGGGCAATGCCATGCGACTTTCAGCCGAACTCAGTGGCGACATAAACGCTCATCTGACACAGCTTCGTTTTACTCCTCGCAACTGTATTGAGGCAGTAGCCGATATTCGCTGGAGTAATGGGAACCTGGTGGATATCGCCGCGACTGTGAATACCGGCGATACCCGCCTGCGCATCAAGTGCGTGAACCAGCAATGGCTTGCCGACATCACGCAAACCTCCGAACAACTTCACAGCAAAGGGCAGCTCTTGTTACAGGGAGTACAACAGTATCGCTTGCAAGGTGAGGTCACGCCCGGCCCTACGTTCCCGACTGCGTTATTGATGCTACTGGCGCAAAGTGCCGGTCATGAATCACAAGGCCGTTATACCTTCGAAACATCAGGGCGTTGGTAAGCGCCTGTAAGAGGAACATGAACCATGTACCAGGATTTTTTCGCGCTGAATGCGGCACCCTTTACGCTCTCGCCCGACCCCGATTATCTCTATCTTAGCCCGGCGCATCGGGAAGCCCTGAACCTGCTGCATCACACCATTGTGTCAGGTGGTTTTATGACCCTGGTAGGTTCACCCGGCACCGGTAAAACCACCCTGACTCGCCATATTTGCCTGCATGCGGGAGTCGAAACCGAAACGGCATATTTGATTGCCCCGTTAAATTCCCCCATAGCGCTAATGACGCAAATTTGCCGCGCGTTTCATCTGCCCGAAGAAACCGATCTGGAGACCTTTTTACGTCATAACCACAGGGGGCGAAAACAGGCGGTATTGCTAATCGATGAAGCGCAGCATCTCACCCTCGCCCAGCTTGAAGCACTGTGCGCCCTGACCAATATTGAAACTGACGACAGAAAATTGTTGTCGATTGTGCTTATCGGCCAACCAGAACTTGAAGATAACCTCGACCACTCCAGCCTGGTTCAGGTTAAGCAACGCGTGACAGCACGCTATTTCCTCACACCGTTGTCGGCCGAAGATGTAGACGCGGCAGTGCGGTTTCGCCTGCAAAAAGCGGGCTGTTTACACCCTATCTTTTCGCGTGGTGCTGTCAGTGTCATTACGCGCATCAGTAAAGGTATTCCACGTATTATCAATCGGCTTTGCGAGCAAATGTTAGTGGATGCAGCGCTGGAAAGGCGCTGGCGCATAACCTCATCACATGCCGCGCAAGCTGCTCACAAGGTCACGGGGCGGGTCGATATTGGCGGAATGCCCGGAGCCATGACCCTCGTCGTGGCCTGCATGCTTGTGTTTGTTGTCGGCGGGTTTGGCTGGAAACAGTGGGGATGGCTGCCGCAACCGCAAGTACGCACCGTCAAAGTTCCGGTGAGTATTGCACCCGACCCTAAAGCTCAGGCGTCGTTTGCGGCTGCTGTAAATAAGGCCCGCAATCAGAGTGATGCTTTTTCGTTACTGAGCGCAACCTGGGGTTATGAGAGTGCGGATGACATATCGCCATGCGAGACAATATCCCTCGCTGCGCTGCGCTGCTTTCGCACTTTTGGCGAGTTAAGTGAGTTAGTTTCCCTGAATTATCCCGCTGTCGTGCATCTCAAAGATAAGACTTTTGGCCACTGGTTTGCGGTGCTCAGCCACGTCAAAGATGGCAAGGCATCACTTCTTTTCGCCAACCAGGAATGGGAGGTTTCCCTCGACTGGCTTAATCAGCGCTTTCAAAAAGATGCCACGTTAATCTGGCAAATGCCTGCCAGCGGCGTGACTCACGTCACCAATCATAGCCCGACAGAAGATATTCAATGGGTGGCTCAACGACTCACGACAGCATTAAAAACGCCGGTGAGTGAAAAGAGTGCAAAAATTCAGGCGGGAATCCTCGCATATCAAAAACTGCAGCACCTGCCTGCTGATGGGATTGCAGGAGAGCAAACATTACTGCGCCTGAGCAATCAGCCCGGACTGGATATTCCCACTCTTGATGGCACGATTCCTGCCCGCGACCAGGCGACCAACAACACGATAGAGCAGGAGAAACCATGAACCTGTCACTTACTCTCAAACCACACTCGAGATTGTCAGCTAAAGGGTTTCTGATTTTAAGCTGGTGTTCAGGCTTGACCTTTGCGGCACTCTCGGGGGCTGCTGCCTGCTACGGCTGGTACAGCCTGCATAATCCACCGACTGTCAAAAGAGTTGAAGTACTACATCAGGCAACCCAACCCTGGCGCATTGTTAGCAACACGCTGACGTTTAATACACAGCCTTTGCCTGCTGAACCAGAAGCCGAACCGGAAGTTGTTCCAGAGGAAGAGTCACCAGAGGCCGAAGAACCAGGCAGCGTCGTGTCGGATGAAAAAATGGCGAATGAAGATACCTATCCAGGCCTTGAGCAGTTATCAGAGGACGCACGGCGGCGAATGCCTTCCATCAAATACAATGCTCACGTCTACTCCAGTGAAACAGGCAAAAGCGTTATCAATCTTAACGGCAATGATTACCACGAGGGAGCCGCTGTCGGTGCTGGAGTAAAGCTTATGAAAATTGAACCGGATGACAGTATTTTCTCGTTTGAAGGGCAAACGTTCCGCGTAACAGCGCTGTCGGACTGGTGATGGTGATGGTGTTAATTGAACTAGCTTCTTTTTATCCCATCACCTGGGGCGCAATGCTGGGTGTTCTGGGGTTACTGATCGGTAGTTTTTTAAATGTTGTCGCCTGGCGTTTACCCAAAATGCTCGCCGACCAATGGCAGGATGAGGCTTTGCTTACGCTGAATATCCCAGCCCCTTCCCGGCCTACCTATAATTTGTGCTGGCCACTCTCAACCTGCTGTTCTTGCCAGCATCCAATATTACGCCGCGATTTACTACCGGTCGTGAGTTGGTGCCTGTTGCGCGGGAGAAGCCGTTGCTGCCAGCAACCCATTCCCGTGCGCTACCCGCTGGTCGAATTAACCTGTGCTACGTTATTTGTCTTTGCAGGAGTGTTATGGCCACCTGGAATACAGCTCGCGGCGAGTTTGTTTTTTATATCTGTGTTATTAACGCTTGCTGTTATAGATGCGCGGACGATGTTATTACCCGATGCCCTCACCCTACCCTTAATTTGGTGTGGTTTGCTGGTGAACTTTAACGGTTGCTTTGTCACCCTACAGGATGCAGTGGTCGGTGCTATGTGCGGCTATCTGGCGTTTGCGTTGCTGTCAGTCATTTTCACAAAATTGACCGGGAGAGCCGCACTTGGCGGTGGCGATGCTAAATTATTGGCGGCTATTGGTGCCTGGTTAGGCTGGGAAGTTTTGCCACAATTAGTCATGATTGCGGCTATGGGTGGCTTATTGGCGGCGGTAATTATGCATTTATTGAAACGCCAAAAGCTAAACCAGCCAGTAGCCTTTGGCCCCTGGCTTATTCTTTCTGCTGGTTATTTTTTGTACCTTACAGCTTAACATTTTGACAACCCGCAGTTATTCAGGTGACGACGCACGGTATGTCGCGCCTGGCGCACTTGCTTTCACATAATGCTGTAATACTTTACTCATTGGCATATGCAAATTTTGCTGTAATGGCGGGACGGGCGACATAAACCATTTGTTATACAGTTCGACGTATTTTCCACTGTTGATAATTTCGCCTAAAGATTGATTAACCAGACCGGTTAATTCAACGGAATCTTTTGCCATCATTAAGCCATAAGCATCCATATCGCCGAAGTCGACATAACTGATGACATAATTCTCGGGGTCACCAGCTTTAAATGCGGCGAGTAAGACCTCGTCGTTAGCTAACATTTTGACGTTTTCAGACTTGAGGAGTGTTAAAGCCGAAGCAAAATCTTGGGTCGTTACCATCAGAAGCGAATAATCCAGTTTACGGTTCAGTTTGTTAACACGCTCAATGGCGGAACCACCAGAAACGGCTGCAATTGTTTTACCCCGCAATTGACTTGCTTCCTGAACAGATTCCTTTTTCTTAGAAAGTAACACTGTCGTGGTAATAAAATAGGGGTTAGAGAAATTATAACTTTTAAGGCGTGAATCTGTACGGGTAATTGCCGAACATGTCATATCAACAGTATGTTCTTTTACTTTTTGTAAAGTTACACTCTGTTTTTCCCCAACCCAATTAATCTCAATATGAGGGATATTTAGCTCTTTTTCTAGCTGTTCAACAACATCACGACATATATCAATCGCCATACCTACTGGCTTGTCATTATCAACATATGAGAAAGGGAAATCATTATACGAATAGCTCAATGTTATTTTGTGATTTTTCTTTATATTCACAAGGCTATCATTTGCATGAGTATAAAACGCTGGAAATGCACACATAACAAATAAAAGAGATAAATACTTTTTCATAAAAATGCCAATATAGAATATATACACCCAATACCTTGAACGTTGCCATCATCGATGATGAGCCACACAACCTTATGCGCGCTGAAGATGACACACAAGCCAGCGACATTAAAGAATTATCCATAAATAAAAATTTAGCTGATGTAGATGTCAATATCCTTCTTGATATTGGTTAATACGAGGAAGGTGATTCGTTAACAGTTGGTTGCCATAGTGATCTATTTGCCTGAGTGGATAAGCCATTACACCGTCCACTCAGGCAATAAATAATTATTTCTGCACTTCTTTAATTTTCACAACATCATCCTTACTGATAGGTGTTGCACCACTCCCCCAATTCCCTCTCACATAATTAACCACATTAGCCATTTCATCAACTGACATCGAATCTTTATATGCTGGCATTCTGAAGGAAATATTACCCTTGGTTTGCGGTGTTTGTGCACCTTGATAAATAACCGAAATCAGTGATGCTGGATCTTTCGCCGTGACTATTGAGTTATTCACTAAAGAAGGCACCGTAAAATCTTTGCCTTTACCGTCATCACCATGGCAGGTCGAACAATACATCGAATAGAGTGTTTTCCCATCCGTCGGTGAATAAGTTATTGAGCCATCTTTTGCAACGGGCGTTGAGTTTTTGTGATTGAAGTTCAGCAAATAAAAGGAAATAGCATCTAAATCACCATCGGTAAGATATTGCGTACTTTGCGTAACGACTTCACTCATTGGCCCCGATATTGCCCCATGCTGGCTTCTTCCCACACGCAGAAGATCTTTTAATTCCTCAGCTGACATCGAGATATTTCGTAGTGATGGCGCATACCAGCCATCAATTGTTGCGCCACTAAGGTAAATATCGCTGGTTCCATCATAGGCTTTTTCCTGCATTGATGCGCCTCTTGGCGTATGACAGGCACCGCAATGGCCTGGACCTTCAACCAAATAAGCACCACGGGCCAGTAACTCTTTATCCTGCTCCGTAGTTTTTAGCGCTGTATTATCGGGATGGGCATCCTCAACATATAACCAATTCCAGATGTGCAGTGGCCACCTGGCGGAGAGCAGCCATGGAATATCATTCTCTTTATTTTTCACGTCAGCGGCGGGAACCTCTTTCATGAAATAGTCATAGAGATCGCGAATGTCCTTATCGGACATCCTGGCATACGAGGGATAAGGCATTGCGGGATAGAGTGGATGACCATCTTTCGCAATCCCCTGTCTTACTGCCTTCTCAAAATCTTCATACGAATACTGACCAATACCGGAGGTTTTATCTGGCGTAATGTTGGTGGCGTAAATATTCCCAAGCGGCGTGGAAAATGCTTTCCCTCCCGCCATCGGTTGGCCACCTTCGGCGGTATGGCAAGCCACACAGTCCGAAACCTTTGCCATGTATTCACCCGTGGAGATGGCCGCGGCATGACCGGTATATAAAATGCATCCGATAGCTAATAAAGTCTGTTTCATGTCAGCTCATCCCATCGCCTTGAGTTCATTGACCGCACGCCACGCCTGGTCAATCGCAGTATGCGCATAGGCGTCCCAGTCTGAATCGGAGTTCGCAATCGCGATTCGCCCGATAGGCTTACGCGCCCGTTCAATAATTTCCGGCATCTTATCCATGTCATCGAACAACGCGCTGGCGTAATAAGCGTAGCCATGAGCCCAGCGGTTCACGGTTATAGCAGTGATATCCCGTTCATGATCAAATCCGGTTTGCCCCAGCATTTCCTGAAGCTGTTCGCGGATCATCTTTTCATGAGCATCAAAAGTGGTGCCGAGCAAATATGCTCGCCCCTGGCGGAACTGTTCGCGGGCACTCATTTTGCTGCCCGGGTATGTGGGTACATAAACCATATGCAGGCACATAGGTTCATCCGGGTTTTGCGGGTGGTGATAACTTCCCATGCTCACCGGATAGTCGAGCTTCACGCGGCTGTAAGGGGCCGCAGGAGAATAGAATTCGTGGATACCTAGCTTGGTGAAAGCATGCCAGTTCTTGACCACCACATTGGTGTATACCAGCGGCGCTTTAACGTTCAGGCGCAAGTCAGCCTTTTGCTCTTCCGGGGTTTCAGGCACCAGATACGGGATCATCATGTTGTAGCCCGCCATGATGGCCTTACGCCCTTTGACGCGATGCGCTTTGCCGTCATTAACGTATGTCACGACCACGCCATCATCGGTATTGGCCGCATTAATCACAATGCTGCTCAGGCGAATGCGGGTACTGTTCTCTTTGTTATCGAGTTTTTGATAATTCAGCCTGGAGGTGATGGAGTCTTCCATCGTGTTGCCAGGTAGCGCTTCAGGCACCAGTTGCCTGACTATCAAACGAGCCAGGCCCGCATTACCATCCGGTAAATGATAGACATAAGGCTCTTCCAAATCGGCAAGGGATTCTTCATCGAGAGGAGGCAAGCCCATCTTGTCCATTCCCGGCAATGCGCAAGTGCGAGCATCACCACAACTCACACCTTCAATGCCGATAGCAAAGAAGTCATTGGTGCGTTGCTGGAAATACATGATGGCCATTTTGCTCAGGCCCACTTTTTCCACCAGGAAATCCCGGTAGCTGTGGGTGTCCATCCATTCGGTTTTCTCGTCTACCGACATCCCTTTCAGGTAATCCTGCGGATTAACATACAAATCCAGAATGGCTTTGCGGTCGCTCTCACTTAACGGGAAATCATTGATAAATGCCTCAAGGCTGCGGCCATTGAGTCTGTCTGGTGGGATATCATCGGCGACTGCGCGCCCAGGATCGCCGCCAACAATTTTGGTTTCACCGAAGTTCTTTTTGTCGAAGAAAACCCCACGGCTCAGATTTAAGTCCGGGTAAAAATTGACCTCAAAGCTCTGCTTCATGCGCGCTACGCTAACGCCAACCTTAGACATCAGGCCATTTACCACCGGGCTAAAGTTACGCGTTGGCGACTGAAAGGCTTCGCTACCGCCATAACCAATGATTTTTTTGCCGCCGGCGTTAAATTCATTGCGCTTCGCGTGGCCGCCAAAATCATCATGGTTATCAAGCACCAGCACTTTGCTCTCTTTACCCATCAGGTCGTGCCAGAAACTGGCTGCCGCAAGGCCGCTTAACCCGCCGCCGACAATAACCAGATCGTACTCTTCTTCAATTGGAAGATGGTCAGTACTGAATTTTTCATGGTCACGGCCAATGGCGTGCGCCATCTCGAATGAGCCGGGATGGTTGCCGCGTAACCCGGTAAGTTGGGGTGGATAGTAATCCTCCCCGATAACCGCGCGGGCATTACCGGCAGCTTTGGCAAGGTCAAGAGGTGTTAACCCTGCTGCAATAGTGATGGCAACTCCGTTGAGAAAATCACGTCTGGTTATGGACATAAAAGACCTTACTTATTTAGCCTGTGGTTTTAATTCTTCATCCAGCTTCTTAGAGTCGTAGTAATCGCCTTGCCATGTAATCTTGCCATTATTGACGGTGATATAGCTGACGCCTTCAAATTTAATCGGGTTATTGGTTGCCGGGCTGCCAGCCCACTCACCGCTATTTTTGCCGCTAAACTCCCAGCGGAAGGCGATGGTGTCGTGGTCATAGACTGGCTTGCTGGTCATTTTCCATGTCAGGTCCGGTACGGCTTTAATAAAAGCACCTATGACATCTTTTTCCGCGTTTGCCTTGCCGTTAACCGGCGTGCCATTTGCTGCATCGTAATAAACCACGTCTGAGGCTAAATATTGTGCAGCTTTTGCCGAATCATGGGCGTTCCATGCGGACATATAATCTTTAACCACCGTCAACGGGGAAACATCCGCCAACGCCAGATTTGAGAATAGAGCAAAGGAGAGTACGGCAACTTTTATTGCTTTCATTTCATCACCTTAATATTAGGAGTCAGAGGTATCGCACATAATGTGTTTCACACGGGTGTACTCATCGAGCGAGTAGGAAGACAAGTCCTTCCCATAACCGGATTTCTTGAAGCCGCCGTGGGGCATTTCAGCGCACAGCGGTATATGGTTGTTAATCCACACCGTGCCAAAATCGAGACGCATGCTGAAGCGTTGGGCGCGGCCGTGATTACTGGTCCAGACACTGGATGCCAGGCCATATTCCACGTCATTCGCCTTATCCAGCGCCTCTTCTTCTGAGGAGAATTTCTGCACGGTCATCACTGGGCCAAAGACTTCGTGCTGAATCGCCTCGTCGCATTGTTCAAGCCCGGAAATAATCGTCGGTTCGAAATAAAAACCAGGGCCAGCGCCAGGCTTACCGCCGGTTTCGATTTTGGCGTGCGCCGGCAGTCGGCTAATAAAACCTTTAACCTGC
This sequence comes from Buttiauxella cochleicola, assembly GCF_021282405.1. Lineage (NCBI taxonomy): Bacteria > Pseudomonadati > Pseudomonadota > Gammaproteobacteria > Enterobacterales > Enterobacteriaceae > Buttiauxella > Buttiauxella cochleicola. The sequence continues at coordinate 69,562 of NZ_JAJSOU010000001.1, read as the reverse complement.
TCTAACTGATTGCGGCTGTTCAGTGCGCCGTACAACGCATCCTTATCTTCAGGCACGCCAAATTTGATTTCGCGGGTTTTGCTTACCAGCTTTTCGAGGAATGATTCATAAATGGAATCTTCAATCAGAATGCGCGTCGCCGATGTGCAATCCTGGCCTGCGTTGAAGAAGCCCGCGGTGGTGATAATGTCTACCGCTTTATTAATGTCGGCATCGGCAAAAACGATAACCGGTGCTTTGCCGCCAAGTTCGAGGTGAGCTTTGGTGAGGTTTGCAGCAGCAGATGCCGCTACCTGTAAACCCGCACGTACCGAGCCGGTGATTGAAACCAACGACGCTTCTGTGCTCGATACCACCAGGGAGCCAGTTTCAGCTTTGCCAAGCAGCACGTTAAACGCGCCCTGTGGGAAAATTGGCGCGGCAAGTTCTGCCAGAATTAAGGTGCTGATAGGCGTGGTATCGCTAGGTTTAAGCACCACGGTGTTCCCTGCCGCCAATGCTGGGGCAATTTTCCACACCGCCATCATAAACGGGTAGTTCCACGGCGTGACCTGGCCAACAATCCCTAACGGCTCGCGGCGAATAGTTGAAGTTAAACCGGGGGTATATTCATATGAGGCTTTGCCTTCAAGACATCGCGCCGCACCGGCAAAGAAACGCAGCGCATCGCAGGATGCTGCGATCTCTTCCTTTTCGATAAAGTGGCGTAACTGCCCTGTTTCCTGACTTTGCGCTTGCGCGAGTCGGTCCACATTGTGTTCAATCGCGTCGGCCAGTTTTAACAGTGCCAGCTGTCTTTGGGACGGGGTTGAATGTTTCCAGACGGCAAACGCGCTTTTCGCTGCGCTATAGGCCTGATCTACCTCGCTACGGCCTGCACCTGGCGACAGCGCGTAGGTCTCTCCGTTGACCGGGCTTACCAGCTCAAAGAGGTTATCCTCCGAACCTGCTACATATTGCCCATTGATAAAATGCTTCAGGATGTTCATTACGCTCTCCGCTCGTTAAAACATAAACTATATTATGTAATATGTTTTATGTGACGCGAATTCAATAACATTTTGCTAACAACATGATATACATCCCATTCCGACGTGATATTTTAATGTGCAATTGCGCAGCGTTCATAAAGCGCGATGGAAAGGTTCCAAACGAGCGACATATGTTGCATGTGGACCAGCATCAACACATAAGCATTCCTTCATTAACAAGGGGTTGTATGCTATGTTCAGTGAACTATTTAAAGGATTATCTCACCAGGGAAAATTATGATTACTCATGCGGTGATATTCGCGCCAATAGGCCAGGCCAGCCGTTCCGATCAGATAGTTCAGCGTCTTTCAAATGCCATTATTACCGGCTTGCTTGAGGCAAATGAGCAATTACCGAATGAAGCCGACCTCGCAAAAATGATGGGGGTTTCGCACATCACCATCCGTGAAGCGTTAAATACGCTGCGTGCCAACAAATTAATTCACACTGTGCGTGGGCGTAATGGCGGTAGTTTTGTTTGCGAGCAAGTCTGGGAATTCAGTAATACCCTTAATCCATTTAAGACCCTAAGTACCGATTATTTGTCGGATTTAGGTGAAATGCATTGCGCTATTATTAGCCACAGCACACGTCTGGCATCACGTCGTATGACGAACGCAGATATCACTCGCCTACGTGAATTTGTTGAAGTGCTCAATTTAGCGACATCACCTGAAGCACGCACTCAGGCTGATATGCGTTGTTTGTTAGCCATAGCCGCCTGTTCTCAGTCAGCGCGTCTCGCTAACCAGGAGCTAATTTTGCAGTCCGAATGGTCGTCGCTGGTGGCTATTTTGTTCCGTTCAGAAAATATCCACCGTGAGATTGTTGAGCTATACACCACGTTAATTAATACTCTGTCTTCACACAATGAATCCGAGTCAGTTAACATCGCCAAAAAGCTAATCGATACGTTTACTTTCTATCTGATAGAAAATAAATTGAAATACAGTGCAACCTGACAAACTATAAAAATAGGCATAAATATGCTATTAACAACATCACTCCATGCCCTTACCGAAAAAATTGATAGCATCATTAACTCCACCATTGAATCCACCGGTTTGCTTGCCCGCAACATTGAAACGTCACTGGCAGAAATTGAGGATGTTAATCTGGAGCATTTGCTTGAGCCTTCCGTCAGAAAAACCATTCAGGATCATATTAAAGCCACTTTAAACAGCAATGTTTACTGCTCCGGTGCGGGCTTTGCCAGCCATATCGAAGGCTCAGGAAGTAATAAAGAATTTTGGCTGCTCGAGTGGTGGTATAAGAAAGCTGATGGTGTAAAACAGGTGAATCTTGATTTAGACCAGGCCACGCAACAGCGTCTGGATTTCAGAACCTTTGAGTGGTTTAAGCAAGCTCCAGCTGTCGGTAACGCATTTATTCATGGCCCCTACGTCGACTATATCTGTAATACGTCTTACACCATCACTAGCGCTGTACCGGTTTATTTTAATCAGCAATTCTTAGGTGTAGCTGCAATAGATTTATTGGTCAGCCGCGTTGAGGATGAGTTATTACCTTACGCTGCCGATAATAAAGTCATTCTGACCAACAAAGACAGCAGGATTGTTTTTTCAACGCATCCTCGTTTCCGGGTGGGCGATTTGCTGGATATCAGTGTGGCGAAGATTGTCTTTGAGAATGATTACTTTAATTTGTATCAGGCTACATAAATTTAGGGAGGATTAGCGTTTAGCGCTAATCCTCCCTTTAAATACGCATGTATTAGTTCTGTTCAACACTCAGCTTTCGCGCATACTCAATCGCATCATTTTCTGGTGCGTTCGAACGGCCAAACGGCTTAGTGATGAACATGTAAAGCAGTCCTGAGATAATTACAATCGCAAGCCCTACCAATACCGTCCAACGGTCAATAAAGCTTTCACCTGCGGCCGGTTGCGCCAGTAACCAAATACCGCACAGGCCATAGGCTAACGCCAGAACGTTTACGATTAATCCCCATGAACCCACAGTCCACTCACCTGCTGGTTTCCAGCCTTTCAGCCGTTGACGAAGCGCAGCCAGTACGACCATCTGGAATGAAATATAGATTCCAATAACCGCAAAGGCCGTGATACGAGCCAGACTATCCGGCTGGAAGTAGACCCAGACGCAGATAATCACCGGCAATAAACAACTCACAATCATGGCGTTATCCGGCACGCTATGTTTAGAGATTTTGGACATCCACTCGCTACCCGGCAACATCTTATCGCGAGAGAAGGAGAATATCAGACGGCTTAATGCAGCCTGAAGGGACAGAATACAAGAGAGCATGGCGATAATAGCGACCACAATAAAGATGGTTGCACCTGTTTCACCCAGCGCCTGATTCAGAATTGTTGGGATTGGGTCAGCAATTTTACCGTTCACAATGTTAATCAAGTCCGGGGACGACAGCAGATAACCCAGAATCGAAATCACCGCGGAAATTGCGCCAAAGACAATACTCAGAATCATGGCGATTGGAATCTTCTTACCTGGGTTTTTAACCTCTTCAGCCACGTTACCGCATGCTTCAAAGCCAAAGAACATAAACAAACCCATCAGTGATGCAGACATAAATGCAGTGGTGTAATTACCATCGGATGCCAGAACACCCATCGAGTCAAATACCACCGAGAATGGCTGTGAACGGTGGAATATTAACAGATAGATACCTAACGCAATGACGCTGACTATTTCACACCAGAAGCCAATTTTGGCGACACGGGCTAAATTCTTCGTCCCGGACATATTCACGCCCATCATTATCAGCAGCAGCACGACAGATGTGAGCATCATGTTGCCTGCGCTGGTTGCGTAGTGAAATAAGGACGCAACAAAGGTGGAGGTGTATTCAGCGATAGAAGTAATGGTGACGACTAAAGCCCACAGGTAAATCCAGGCTGCAATCCAAGCATATTTTTTCCCCCATAACCTTCTTGCCCATGGGTACAAACCACCAGTAATTGGATATTGGGATGCAACTTCACCGAATACCAGCGCCACCAGCAGCTGGCCACAGGCAACGATAAGAATCCACCAGATTGCCGGTGGCCCGGCAAGCGTTACCGCCAGCGCAAACAGTGAGTAAACCGCTGTCAGTGGTGATAGGTAGGTAAATCCCAGCGCGAAGTTAGACATCAGCCCTATCGAGCGGTTGAATTGCTCGCCTTTAACTGGCTGATGTTGCAGATTTTCTTTGTCTGTCGTCTGATCCATATCTTTTCTCTTTATGTGGCATAAGGGCAGGCAGTGTACATATTTTATAAAACATAATATGTTATATGTATACGTCTAATGTCACATAATTGTTAAGATCGTGAGCATGATTGCAACATTCGCAGATGGGCAGTTTTTTGGGGCTATCTGGGGTGAACAGCTCAGAGAAAAAGTCGGATGTCGCTTGCGCTAATCCGACCTACGGTGCTGCGGCGCGAGGTATGAAGGGTTTAGAGTTTCACGCAGACATATTTCATTTCTAAGTACTCATCAATGCCAAAGCGGGAACCCTCGCGGCCGAGACCTGATTGTTTAATCCCGCCAAATGGCGCCACTTCATTGGAAATCAACCCGGTATTCACTCCCACCATGCCATATTCCAGTGCTTCCGGAATTTGCCACTGGCGTTTCGCATCACGGGAAAAGATATAAGCAGCCAGGCCAAATTCCGTGTCATTGGCGTAATTCACTGCTTCATCATCAGTTTCAAATTTAAATAGCGGAGCAACCGGGCCGAATGTCTCTTCTCTGGCAAAACGCATCTCTTGCGTGACATTGGCCACGACCGTTGGCGAGAAGAAATTCCCACCTGATGTATGTTTTTGCCCGCCCGTTAACACCGTGGCCCCTTTATCCAGAGCATCGCGAATATGAAGCTCAACCTTCTCAATCGCTTTAGCATTAATCAGTGGCCCCTGAGTGACCCCGTCATCCATGCCGTTACCGACTTTCAGAGCCTCAACCGCTTTGACTAGCTCAACACTCAGCGCCTGATAAATTCCGCTCTGAACGTAGATGCGGTTAGCGCATACACAGGTCTGGCCGCTATTGCGGAACTTGGATGCCATGATGCCTTTAACGGCAAGATCGATATCAGCATCATCGAAAATGATAACCGGCGCGTTCCCACCCAGTTCCAGCGACAATTTCTTAATCGTTGGTGCACATTGCGCCATCAATAAGCGCCCTGTCTCGGTTGAGCCCGTGAAGCTGAGTTTACGAACCGTAGCATTGCGACAAAGCTCGCCACCAATCTCTTTTGCATCACCAGTGATGACCTGCAACAACCCCGCAGGAAGCCCTGCTGTTTCAGCCAGTTTTGCCAGTGCCAGTGCGGTTAACGGTGTTTGCTCGGCCGGTTTGACGATAATGGCACAACCCGCCGCTAATGCCGGAGCTACTTTGCGGGTAATCATCGCCGCCGGGAAGTTCCATGGCGTAATGGCTGCACAAACGCCAATTGGCTGTTTGGAGACGATAAAACGCTGATCGGCACTGGTAGGTTGCAACAAGACGCCATCCACCCTTTTCGCTTCTTCAGCAAACCAGGTAATAAACGAAGCAGCATAGTTAATTTCACCCCGCGCTTCAGCAAGCGGTTTGCCACCTTCGAGGGTAATCAATCGGGCTAGATCTTCGCTATTTTCGTGAATCAGGCTTACCCAGCTGTGCAGGATTTTGGCCCGACTTGCCGCAGTCTGTTTTTTCCACTCTTTTTGCGCGACTTCAGCCGCAGTAATTGCCTGCACTGTCTCGGCCTGCCCCATAAAAGGAACCTCAGCGATTTTCTCGCCTGTCGCAGCATTCAAAACTGGGGCTGTTTTACCAGACAGTGCATTACTCCACTCACCATCAAGCGGACAGGTAGTTAGCAGCAAGTCTGCATTGTTTAATTCAATCATCTGTAGTCTCACAATTGCGTCGCGTTCTTAATAATATTTAATGCCTGGTCAAACTGAGCATCCGGAATAGTCAGCGGATAGAGGAAACGAATTACGTTGCCATTTTGGCCGCAGGTCAGTAGCAGTAACCCCTGCTCTAATGCTCGTTTTTGAATCTGTTGAGCAATAGCGGCAGATGGCTCACCTGTTGATGGGTCATAAAACTCAGCGGCGATCATCGAACCCAACCCGCGAATTTCAGCTAATGCTGGGCAACTCTCTTTAATATCAAGCAGCGTTTTTGTCAGCCGCTCACCTAATGTGTCTGCACGTTGGCACAGTTTTTCTTCCGCAATCACATCCAGCACCGCATGAGCCGAAGCAACCGCCAGAGGGTTACCTGCGTAAGTTCCCCCCAGACCGCCAGGTGCTGGCGCGTCCATGATTTCCGCTCGACCCACCACACCTGATAGTGGCATGCCACCTGCCAGGCTTTTCGCCATGGTCATGAGATCGGCTTGATGCGCGTAATGGTCCATGGCAAACATTTTACCGGTACGGGCAAATCCGCTTTGCACTTCATCGGCGATCATCACAATGCCGTGGGTATTACAAATCTGGCGAATCGCAGCCACAAATTCAGGCGGTGCTACATTAAAACCACCTTCGCCCTGTACTGGCTCAAAGATAATCGCGGCTACCTGGGTGGCTTCGATATCGGACTTGAACAGTCGCTCAATGGCTTTCACCGCATCATCAGTCGAAGTACCGTTCAACTGCGACGGATACGGCACGTGATAAATGGAGCCAGGGAATGGCCCGAAGCCGATTTTATAGGGAGCGACTTTGCCGGTTAACGCCATAGTCATATAGGTACGACCGTGGAACCCACCGCTAAAGGCAATCACGCCAGGGCGGCCAGTATGGGCACGGGCGATTTTTACGGCGTTCTCAACAGCTTCAGCGCCAGTGGTGAAAAATGTCGTTTTCTTAGGCCCAAAAATCGGAGCCACTTTGTTAATTTTTTCCGCCAGTGACACATAACTTTCGTAAGGGACTATCTGATAAGCGGTATGTGTAAATGAATGGAGTTGCTGCTCAATAGCCTGTACCAGGCGTGGGTGACGATGACCGGTGTTCAACACGGCGATGCCCGCAGCAAAATCGATATATTGTTTCCCTTCTACATCCGTGATGGTGCTATTTTCTGCCGTCTGGGCAAAGAAATTACACATCACACCTACCCCACGCGGAGTAGCAGCCAGACGACGTTGATGGAGTTCGTTATTGCTCATTTTTTTATCCCTCGCACACAAAACAGATTTACAGGTTGAATTACGAGATCCATTTAGACAGTATCTGGTACCTGAATCGAGTGCCAAATCGTTTTATTATTAGGATCCAAATGCGTTCACTTGCCGTAGATGTGATTAAGCAGGCATTTAGCCAGACACCTGCCGAGAAACTTCATAAGAAACTTTATGTTGCGATATGTAATTGCATTCTCGAGGGGAGTCTACGCCCGGCCACACGGATGCCTCCTTCGCGCGATTTGGCCAGCGAATTGGTGCTGTCGCGTAATACGGTTTTGCGGGTCTACGAGCAGTTGCAGGCTGAAGGCTATATCTCGACGCGCACCAGCAGCGGCACGTTTGTCACCGAAAGTGTGCTTGATAACCTCAACACACAAGTTGCGAAAACACTCCAGACCTCCCAGCCTGAAGACCGCTCGAGCCTGTCGCTACGCGGCCTTGAACTGCTTGAGAACGCCAGTGCCAGCCCTGCACAATGGGGGGACTTTATTCCCGGCGTGCCTGATGTAAACAGCTTCCCGCATCGGACTTTTAAGAAGATTTATGATCGTATTTCCCGGCGCTTAAACCCCGAATATCTCACTTATGATGCGGTAGGTGGGCTGGAGGATTTAAAGGCTGCGCTATCAGATTATCTACGTACCGCGCGCGGTGTGAAATGCTCAACCGATCAAATATTGATAACCGAAGGAATTCATCAGGCGCTGGATTTAGTCACTCGTACGTTGTGTAACCCTGGTGACCATGCCTGGATTGAAGAACCCGGTTATTGGGGAATTAAAAATATCTTACGCATGAACGCCGTGAGTATTTCAGCACTTGAAGTCGATGACCAGGGGCTGGTTCCGCAAGCATTGCCGGTTGAAAAGCCGAAATTGATTTTCGTCACCCCTTCGCATCAATATCCGCTGGGTTCAGTAATGAGTTTACCGCGCCGTCAGTTATTACTCTCCCAAGCGCGGGGGTTCCACAGCTGGATTGTAGAAGATGATTATGACAGCGAGTTTCGTTTCTCAGGCCAGCCCATTCCTTCACTTCAGGGGCTTGAAGAAGATAGCCCGGTTATTTACATCGGCACCTTCAGTAAAACGCTGTATCCCGCGCTACGACTGGGTTACGTGGTGCTTCCTAAACCCTTAGCCGCCCCGTTGAAAAAGGTGCATAACGAGCTATACCGTAGTGGCCATCAGGTCATTCAGGCAGCCCTTGCTGAATTTATCAAAGAAGGATATTACGCCGCGCACATTCGCAAAATGCGCCAGTTATATAGCAAACGTCGTAACCAACTGGTTGAGTTAATTAAGCAGCATTTAGGTGAAGAGTATCTGGGCTATTTCAACAGCAATGCCGGGCTGCATCTGATTATTCAACTTCCGCCCGACGCAGATGATATGCAGATTGCAAAACAGGCGAATGCAGAAGGCATTTTAGTCAGGCCGTTATCGCGTTATTACTTTAATCAACAGAAATCCAAAGGGTTATTAGTTGGATTTGCCAGTATCAAAGATAGCGATATGCTCCCGTCATTTGTACACCTCGCGAACATTATCAAGCAAAAAATTATAATAGATTAGTTATAGGTTAAGGTTAGTGTCGCTGTAGCATTCGCTTTACCAGGTTTTACCACCGCTGCGGTTTTGTAATATACCGCGCTAAAGGTTAATTTTTCCTGCGCAGTAGCTCCACCGGCGGTAACCTTTCCACTACTTCGAGTTGATGTGATGAGTGAGATGGGGGTGTTCAACTGTAAACCATTAGAGCCACTATTGTACTGGCTGGTTTTTAAACCCAACTGCACTCCAACACCGCTGGCAACACCTTCATCCCCAGCCCCGGTAAGCGCTATCACCGTATGATTTACATCATCTTCTTTAGATTCAGCCGCTGTGACAGATAAAGACACATTCGTTCCCGGTTCACAACTCAGATTGACATCCTGTGTGGGTACCGAACCTACCTTAGTTTGCCCATCAAATTGACCCAAGTCGACTTTGCCAAAAGGAAAGCTTATTGCGGAGACATCTGCTGAACATCCCACAGCTTTAATAATCACATCTGCATTGGAAAGGGCCAAGTCTGAAGCAACGACACCAGCAGCACTGCGAGAAGCACTTTCCCGAAATTCAACTTGTGCAACAGGACTCCCAAAAGTTAACGTTCCGGCAGAAATCGGGGCTCCTGTTGCGACAAGCCAGATCATATAGGAGGACCCTCTTAACGTATGGTCACCTCTAGATCCAGATCCATCACGCCAACTGTTATCTACTGTCATCTGTCCATCATAAGGACCCGCCTGGTTATATACCAGGACCTGGACACCTATCCCTTCGATATTTGTTGGCATAACATCGCTATATGTCGCCCCTTCAACCTGGGGGGAATTATTGTAAAAAAAGCCAACTTTATAACCGCTACCACAGTTAGCTATAGTTAGTTGTGGATTGTTACCTTCATGTACGCCGGAAGTATAAAGGACCTCACCAGATACATATTGCCGACTTTCAATAACTATCTCCTCAGGGAGACTAACCATTGATCTTGAAATACTATTGTCAGCAAAAAGACCTCCATTACGTGTACATGTTGCATAGCAATTATGAGAAACAAATGTTCCGCACATTAAAAAAATAACCGCTGTGGTTTTTAGTATTTTATTAAACACATTTTTCATAGGGGATGCCGAAATTATTGATAAGTAAAACCTAGGGTTACTGTTGATTTAAAATCACCCGCGGTAGGTGTACCATGAGGTGAATATAAACGCGATGCAAATTTGAATGTGCCAGTACCCGCCTCAGTATTTATGGGAAAGTTATAGTTGACTCCACTTGCCAGATTAGTAATGGGTTTTCCATCTAAGTTAAACAGTTGAAGACCTATATCCTGGCTACCTTCAACAATATCATTTGCATAAATAACACTCGAGAAACTTGGGTCTGCTGAATAAGGTGTCCCAGAAAATGTAACCGTCGCTAATGATGCCTGATCTGAACAACCACTAAGGTTAATGTCAACAGTAATTAACCCACTGCTCGCTCCGGGACTTGATAGATCAGAGCGTGAAAATTGGCCTAGCTCTACAGTATCAGCCACGGCTACATTACAAGACGGTGCAACAATCTCACCTGTTATATCAATATTTATTTGATCAGAGCTCTTTAATGCAGAAGCATTAGAGGCGACAAATAATAAAATGCATGCGCAGAGTATATTAATTACATTGTTCATGAAGAATTTCCACACCTGATTCGCTTTTCTTTTCTGGCAAATGATAATTCACAGTACATTGTTCATCATTGCCCTCCCCCCAAACAACTAGTAATTTTCCTGCTTCATCAAGTCCGGTAAAGTAAACTTTTTGTTCATCACCAACGATACTACTATGGCGTTTTTCAATGTCAGCAACACTATTCGTCACCGTTGCACCAAATGGTATAGGCTTCCCTTGAGAGCGAGATAATGTTATTAATGCACGATAACCAAGGTTAGCATTATATTTTGCAACAACAACAGCCCCGCGTGTAGGAATAACATTTTTGCTAGTTTCCTCCAATTCCAGATTATTGTCTTCAAGGTTGTCAGTGGAAAGTGAGATGCTATTCTTTCTATAAGGACTTGCATATGGTACAACCGCAAAGCCTTTATTATCAGTTTTAATACCAGCCTGGTTACTTAGTGGTATACCTTCAGCGCCCGATGTATTAACCAAAACAACAGTTTCATTATAAGGTTGAGATAAGGTTATTCCTTCAGAATGAATTAATATCCCACCCTGCACACCATAATTGAGACGATTAACATTTGCATCGTAGGCATAGCCGCCAGTAAGTTGGGTATTTTGCCCCTTATAATTAGCACTTACTCCGCCATTGGTTTTTTTATTAGTCTCTGAATAACCTTCCTGAACATTCCAGTTAAGTGTACGATCATCAAATGCTGTACCATTCATGCCAATATTATGAGTGGCAGGCCCATTTTTACTGGCATTCAGACTATAAGTAGCTGTAGCCGATGGCAGGAATTTATCTAGCGGCACGCTGATATTAAATGAAAATTGTTGATCGTTTTCATCATGCTCGCCTTCGCTGTTTTCAGCGCTAATATTATAAGAATAATTCAAACCATAACTAATCCCATTACAACTATTGTTATAGCTTAAGCTAACAGAGGATTCTTTTTTATTATTCCAATAAGATTCATGGACCAAATTGGCAGATAATGAACCATAAATAATATCTTGCGCAATGGAGAGTTCCGTTCTGTTTTTACGCCTTTTGTTGTCATCAGAATCATCATAATTATAACTCTGCAACGTATCCTGCAATGAATAGTAGCCGGAAGTAGAGTATCTATAACCGGCAATGGTGACATTGGTTCCTGTCTTAAGCATATTTTTGCTATAGCGTAAACGTAGAGACTGACCACTCTCTTTCTGAGTCGTTTCATTCTTTTGGTTTCCACTATTTATCGTCGACCATGCTTGAGTGACGTCAGTAGATATAGCACCAAAGTCACCTAAGTTTACACCCAGCCCCAGAGAAGCAGAGTGAAAATCAATATCTGTGGCCTCAATTCCGCTATAAACAGTAAAACCCTGCGGCAAGCCATAAATGGCCGTTAATTCAGCAAAACTTGCATCTTTACTACCACCTGTTCGCGTATTACCCATCGTCGTTGAATATTTGAAGTGACCTTCACGCTGCAGAATGGGCAATGATGCGTAGGCGACAGTGAAATGTTGCTCACTACCATCGGATTCCTTAATGGTGACAGACATGTCCCCAGCCCCACCCGTTGGAAACATATCGTTGATTTCAAAAGGCCCTGGAGCGACTGAAGTTTTATAAATACTGTACCCGTTCTGGTAAACAGTCACTTCAGCGTTAGTTCTGGCGATTCCGCGGATGACAGGGGCATATCCCTTCAGGCTGTCAGGTGTCATATCTTCATCTGAAGATAGCTGTGCCCCCATAAATGCCATACTGTCAAAAATATCACCAGATGTGCTACTGTCACCCGCCGTAAATTGTGCACGCAACGGTTTAATGTCTCTCGATATATAACTATTTACAGAATCCCATTCGTTTTCACCATTAGTGTCATGGCTCCATGTTGAATAGTTCCTGAAGCGCCAAGGACCAATATTAACCCCGGGATGAAAATTACCATATTGGCTATTAACCGTATCGTGGCTACCTTGTCGATTTTTCGTAGTCATTCCATTTAGACTATAATTGAACAACAAGGCATTAATCCCTTCATCCCATTTCTCAGGTGAAATATAACCGCGCCCCATTGACTCCAGTGCAACCTGAGGGATGCTGACATTTAATCTTTGCTTATTAAAATCCAGTATAGAAGTTGCTTGAGGAATTGCCGAAAAATCAGCGCAATGATCTGAGTTAACGCTAATTTTTGGATATTCCTCAATCTTCACCCCCCATGATTTTAACTGCTGAGAGGTAAAACATGCTTGTAACATAGTTGATCCTCTAGCATCCTTGCTAGAGATAAATGTAATGTCTTGCGTATCAACTTGCTCATTATTAATAAAAACATCAAGTCGATAAGTACCCGGTGCTTGCTCGCCTTTCTCAAACGCTGAAAGATCCACGGAAGACATTTTAGACTCTGTCATTTCAAGTAACGCAGGGTTGAATCGTTCTTCAGCAATTACATGACCAACAGGTAATAAGGCTGATGCCAATACACAAGATACAACGGAATAATTATATTTATAACTCATAGCATTCCATTAGACCTCATATTGCTTTGCAAAAAATATACTGCACTTATCAAATATTGGATTTATGCTCAGGGCCAGCCATACCAAAATCGTTGTAGATTCTCCAGGTAATCCCTCCTGAATTTACTCCTTTTGGTACTGTATAACTGGCTGTTTCCCCGGGCGCAACAAAAGTCGTTGAAGATATACTTTTGCCATTTATTTTCACTTCTGCAAAGTTCATATAATATTTAGTTGGGTTGCGGACAGAAAGAATATCCCCTGTTAATTTCCAACTAAGCTGTCCCGTAACGTTTTCAGGTGAAGTCCCCTTTAACACTCTAGGGCGATAAATAAGTTTAATACGATTATTAACTGCTATTTGCACACTATTATTTGGTTGTTCTCCCGTGGTCGCCGGAATACCTTTTACATTTAACCAATACATACTTTCTTTATCTTCTGGCAATGCCAATCCTGAGCGTACAATACGCAGAACATTTTTTTCACCAACATTAAGACGAAATAGTGGCGGCGTGATAATAATTGCATCCGTTGATGGGCCATTTTTATCTATTGGACTAATCCAAGACTGAACCAAATTTGCAACATTATCTTTATTCGTAATAGAAAGTGAAGTCTCTTTTTTACTGCCATCATAAACTACTCGTGTCCCACCAACCGTAACACTGGCTTGCACACCACCGGTGAAAATAGCTAATAGAAGAAAATAAAATGAGATGCGTTCTTTAAAATTCATACTTATTACTCATTAAATTTACCAGGTGCTGTATTAAAATATTTCAGAACCTGGTAGGGAATATATTTATTCGTAGCTCACATTATAGGTCACAGCTGTAGAAACATTACCCTTGGTTGCCCCAAGTGCCGTGGCAACTAAGCTGGCAACATAATTATAAGTTTGATCGCCACCTGCTGGGTTAATATTGATTACAGTATTGCCATCATTATTAATAATTGCAGTTCCTGCTGGATCTTTTATCAAGATGCCAACATTGTCTGCTGCCGCAGCATCTGTCAGGTCATTTTTAAAATAAGTATTATCTCCCTCTGTCGTGCCACTAAATTTGATGTATGCCTTAGTTGGCACTCCTGCAGCAGCAGCAGGGCAAGCTGTTAAAGCAATAGGAAATGTTTTTGGTGCACCTGTTTGTCCGGCAACTGCAAGATCGGTAACGGGTGTTTCACCTAAATCAAGCGTAGCTGTACCATCATTAACTACTACTGTACAAGCTGTATCAATTACTTTTCCTGTAAAAGTAATTTTATTATCCGCGCACGCAATGTTTGCTGTAAGCAAAGCGATGCTAAATACACTTAAGTTCAGAATATTTAAAGATTTATTGTTCATACACACTCCGAAATTTTGATAAAAGCACTGGGTTAAATGAATATTAAAAGAGATTTCAGCAATTCCTTTGCAATAAGGGCAAAATCCGAAAATGGAATTCGTCTACCTGGCAATATGGACTTGAATTATATATTGCTTCGGGGAACTTTTTTTCGCAATTGAGTGAAATCTCAACACGCATCTTACAAGGATGCTTCCGGTACACAACTGGGGTGCACGCCTCTTATTGGATTTTAAATCCAATATCGGACTAAAAATCCAACTTAGCACTTCAGAAATTTTTTCTTACGCTGTAAAATCACTATATATATTAAATTAACTATACGTTATATTTATCGATGCGCAGATCACTGCTGAGACAACTAACTTAGTGAGAATTTTATGGACAAAATGGTTGATAATCTACTGGATGTAGAAACGCAATATACCGCTGCTGTAGAAAAAATTTTTACCGCCATGAACGATATTGGCAAGAAGCATACTTACAAAAAGAATGAAATTTTTTTCGATTTTAAATGTGACGAGCAAAATATATTACTAATAGAATCAGGAACCTTTGCATTTTATCGCCAGCCTGATCGCCTCCTAATCCAAGAGACTTCGGCCCCAGCAATATTTGGCCTGGTAATGGTTCCGCATAAACCTGATATTATAATTTCCGCACATAGTAAGTTAAGTGTAAGGAGTGTTCCAAGAGAGTCAGCGTTGAGAATTATTGAACAGGAAGGAATGTGGTATGAAGTAGCGATTGTACTTGGGAGGATAATCAAAGTTTATGTTGAGCGTGATATTAACCTAATAGCCCGAGATGCATATCACATTGTAAAACATCACTTAAATTTATTAAAATTATTACCGGTTGAAGAGCGTTACTCCACTACGGCAGTGAAATTTATTACAAGCCGCAGTATGCTTTCTCGCAGTAGGGTAATGGATATTCTTAAGAAACTCAATGACGGTGAATACATTATAATTAAAAATGGAATACTGAATAAGATAAATTTCCTACCAGATAAATTTTAGAAACACTTAATCAAAACAATTAGTTATGACATCAATTAAAAATTAAAAATAGAACCCCCATCTCCAACTTGACCGATACTTTTAGGTCTGAATTTTTAAACCATCAATTTATAAGTAATTATGTCACTTATGATAAGTATTCCTATAATATATTTTCACCCACCAACATTTAAAAGAGAAATGCAATGAATTTTATCACATGGAGCAATGACAATTTTTTGATACAGTTGTACGTAATATTTTTTACTCGATAGTCGGTAAATGCATTGACAATCGAAAACAATTGACTTTATTACTTATCAAAAATATACCCCCATTTTAACTTCGGTCAGATAAGCAACATTACTTTTATGACAAACAACCTGGAAGTTAAAAAACATTTTTGACAAAGAATTAATACATTATCTCTCAACTTTTTTTCAATTCATTTAATGCGTGGAAGCGAAATACAACGTGTGATTAACACACAAATAGCCTTAATTAATATAATAAAGGTAAAAGTAATCGAGTGAATTATTCAACTTTTTAAAAGACTGCTATTAACACCGATGGAGAGTTACGTTTTAAGCTTATTGCTCCAGGAAAAAGACTTATGTTATATCGCGGTGATGTCGACGCTATCTGTGAAAACCATTAATGCCCATAAACGTCCCATAATGAAAAAAGTACACGTTAAAAAAATAGTTAAACTCGTTGAAAAGATAGTTTTCAAACCTAAGCCAGACAATCTACTGCTCGAGTTATCGCGCGAAAAGCTGGATTTAGTACGCAGTAATGACACCAGAAATGCAGTGGTTAAGCCGATGTTTGATTCTGTTTATGATACAGATTCCAGAAGAAAGCCTGATAAAACAGACCGATTTTTACTGACGCTTCTACAGATATCCCGGGTTATTCAACCTCTCTATTGCACCTCAATATTAAAATGTTATAACATAACAATACATTTGTACTTACAATCGGTATTTTTATGAAATCATCTCTCCCCGCTATGCTTCTCAGCCTGGGCATTCTACTCAGTAGTGGTAACACACTCGCGCATGGTCATTCGCATGGAACGTCTTTAACCGAGACGGAAAAGAAAGCCAGCGAAGGCGTGTTTGAAAATACACAGGTGAAGGATCGCGCACTAAGCGATTGGGATGGGGTATGGCAATCAGTCAATCCTTATCTGTTAAACGGCGACTTAGATGTGGTGATGGAGAAAAAAGCGCGCAACAATAGCAGCAAAACTGCGGCGCAATATAAAGAGTATTACAAGAAAGGCTATGCCACTGATATTGATATGATTGGCATCGAGAATAACGTCATCGAATTCCATCGCGGTGACACGGTAATTTCCTGCCAGTACACGTACGCCGGTCATAAAATCCTGACTTACACTTCAGGGAAAAAAGGCGTGCGCTATCTGTTTGAATGCCAAGACAGTCAATCAAAAGCACCTAAATACGTGCAGTTTAGCGACCATATTATCTCCCCACGTAAATCCGAACATTTCCATATATTCATGGGGAATGATTCACAGCAATCCTTACTCAATGAGATGGATAACTGGCCGACGTTTTACCAATACAATTTGTCCAAAGAACAAGTTGTCCATGAGATGCTTGAGCACTGATTGTTTATCAATTTCACACCACCACACATATTGATTTACCTGCGACCATCATCCCCAGGTGGTCGCAAACCCTTTCCCCGAACGATTAATGTACGTAATTAAAACAACAGTTCAGTAATGCGACATAATCGGCTTTCACAATCTCACCTTCCGCTACAATTAATACCATTCACAGATTCAAGCAATGAGCTTTTCACGGACAATAAACTCAAAAAACCTGCAGGAGTAGCTAATGAAGCAACCTCGTTTTAGTGGTGTTATCCCCCCGGTTCCTACATTGTTTGATGCGCATGGTGAATTCGATGGTGTCGCACAGGCAATGTTAATTGAACACCTGGTCTCATCGCCTGTTAATGGCTTGTTCTTTCTCGGCAGCGCCGGAGAATTTGCCCATATGTCTGAAGCACAGCGGGCACAGGTTGCAGAGTTTTGTATAAAGAAGGTTGCAGGTAGAAAGCCCGTTTTGATAGGGATTGCCCACTGTGGCACACAACAGACCATTGATGCCGGGCTTCATGCCCAAAAACTGGGTGCCAGTGGCGTGGTAGTGGTCAACCCGTGGTACAACCCGTTAAGTAATGCAAATCTGCTGAGTCATTACAAAGCCATCGCCAGCGCACTTGAGTTGCCGATTCTTCTGTATAACTTCCCCGCCCTGACAGGCCAGGCTATCCCGGTGCCTGTTATTCGTGAGCTGGCGCTAAGCTGCCCAAATATTGTCGGGCTGAAAGATACCGTGGATACCTTGTCCCATATTCGTGAAACCATCCACGCGGTGAAACCGGACAGACCCGACTTTGCGATCTTCGCCGGGTATGATGAATACCTGCTGGGAACATTGATCCTCGGTGGTGATGGCTGCATCCCCGCCAGCGCGAACTTCGCCCCGCAACTGACCTGTGGGATCCTTGATGCATGGCGCAAACAAGATCTTTCACGGGCCATTGAATTACAACAATCGCTGTCCTGGATACCGCCGCTTTATAGTATGGACTTGCCGTTTTACAACGCAGTGAAATATGCCCTGCGCCTGGTAGGCCTGAATATCCCGGTGTATTCATTGCCACCGGCCACGCCGTTAACGGAAGAGATGAAGGTTGAGATAGAAAATATTCTTAATCGTGCGGGGGTCATTAACACTCAGGAAAAGAACTGAAGTCGCGCTAATAACTGCGGTCACCAGTGGGCTGACCGCAGTTACACTACATATCAGGTAAGAGCCACCGGCTTCGGTAAACGCTTATAGAATCGAGTCTTCACCATTCCAATCACGATACCAATCACAAGCCAGGTAAAGCCTATCTTCATGGTGGCTGAGTCGAAATTCACCCAGACATACATCAAAATGGCAGTCCCTATCAGCGGGAATAACAGATTGGAGAGAATTTCACGCACACTATTGCGGCGTTTCTCTTTGATAAAGAACATCCAAATTACGCTGATATTTAAAATGATAAACGAACTCATCGCGCCGAAGTTAATCAGCTTCGCCAGGAAGTCTATCGACAGCGATAACCCGAGAACCAAAGACAGCGCACCAATCGCAATGGTACTGATCCATGGCGTACGGTAGGTTGGATGGATTTTGGCAAACATAGAAGGCAGGAAGTGGTCACGCGCCATGCCAAAGACAATACGTGAAGCCGCAGCCTGTGCCGCTAATGTGTTGGCAATGCCCACCGCAAGGATGTTAACGACCAGCAGGAAAATCTTCAGCGGTGCGCCACCCGCAAGGAATGCTGCATCAAAGAAGGCACTATCCGCATCCATCTTCATAAAGTCAGGCTGGATAAGCGTTGCGATATAACACTGCAGAATGAACAACCCACCGACGATAAATAGCGCGGCAATAATCGCTTTACCAATATCTTTAGTCGGATTTTTAGCCTCTTCAGCAAGCGTACTAATTCCGTCAAAACCAAGGAAAGAGAGCGCTGCAATTGTGACGGCCGTACCAATGAATTGCGGGTTAATGACATTCGGTTGATAGAACGGTGTCAGGGTAAACTCTCCCACACCACCGCCATGCGCAATATAGTTGATGCCTACTACCAGGAACACAATTAGCGCCAGAGCAGAAATACTGAAAATGAAAATATCGGCCTTCGCCGTATTTTCAATACCGCGAATATTCACCCAGCAGTTTGTCAGCATAAAGAATGCAATCCACACCCAGCCTGGAATAAACGGCAGCAAGTCAGTACACCAGGTCGCAGTCATTGCGTATAGCAATGCCGGTGCAAAGAGGTAATCCATCATAATCAGCCAGCCTGCAAGGAAACCGATATGCGGGTTAGTGGCTTTATTGACGTAGGCATAAACAGAACCCGCAATCGGGTAGCGGCGGGACATTTTGCGATAGCTCAACGCGGTAAAAATCATACACGCGACGCCCACTACATACACCAGCGGTGCCATGCCGTGACTTTCTTTACTGACAAAACCAAAAATGGACATTGGCGCAATGATGACCATAAAGACAAGGCCGTAGATAACCAAATCTTTATAACTCAGAGTGACTTTCAATGTTGGTTCAGCGGATGCGTTCTTCATGCTTCACTCCGGGAAATTAACGGCTTATCGATTCTTTTTGGTGTGCCAATACGCACAATCAAATCAACCAGACACGGTTTGCATGCCTGGCAAATTTCAGTGTCACTTTGCAAACTCATGTACAGATAAGCGTCGGTCAGATCCCAGCCGTACGCCTTGCAGATAAGCGACTGCATTTGCTCAGCGGCAAGTTTCAACGCATCGGGATATTGTGCAGCACTGGCGATGGTGTACCATTTTTCTGGCGTTTCCAGCACCGGCCATTGAATAGACTGCCCCTTAAGAATCGTTAGGCGTACGTCCACTTCCCCGCAGATTTCCAGCCCCGTACCGCATAACTCCCCATCACCCATCACCGCGTGGAGATCGCCAAGAGCAAATAACGCACCTTCTACCTGAATCGGTAAATAGAGCACCGCACCTTTCTTAATCTGTTTGCAGTCCATATTCCCGCCGTGATTTCCCGGGAATCCGCAACGGACTTCGCCATGCGCCGGGGCAACACCAATCACACCAACCATTGGGTCGATAGGAATTTGAAGGTCGTTGAACAGCGCTTTACCGTCAATGATTTCAACAGGCTTAGTGCGAATTTCCTGGGTATCACTAAGCGGGCCACAGCCTGGTAAAGTGGTGACTACACCACGTGCCGCAACACGGATATCGAGAATTTCGACCACCAGAATATCGCCTGGCTGCGCACTTTCGACGAACACCGGCCCGGTTGCAGGGTTGGCCGTATCGTAGTTAAAGGAGGTGGTTAGATCAGACTGGTCAACAATTCGTCCTGAAAAGCAGTCTTGTGTTTTGAAGGTTAACGTATCCCCGTCGACCGCCCGAGCAACGGGTTCATTCGTTGCTGCAAACTGATAAGAAAATTGAGTAATGATTGTCTTGCCCATAAAAGCCTTCATATTGTGTTGCGCGGTCTATTTCCGCTTATGTTTTGCATTTATCGCCTACCTGTTGCGGTAGAACTTGTTATTTGATGTTAATTATTAAAACAAATAAACCCGCCATTATTTCAGTAAACACAACCTTCTCGTTACACACTTCAAAATATCAGCAAGGTATGTTGTATGAATGATGAGTTAATTAACAATGGCTAATACCGTGTCGAAAGCGATACCTTTTAACGCCTGGGAACAATATTCGTCGATTGTTATAGCAGATATGCTTAACTGTTTCTGCCTAAAATCAACATGGCTCAGGAATAATAAAGAACATTAATTAGCGATATATAATTGAGACAAACCCATCTCAAGAATATTCTACTAGTCTGTGGCTGGATGTATTGGGTGATATATCGAATTGAGGAGCGGATGCAGTGCTGATGTAATATTTATCATTTAAGTTTGTAGCAGGTAAAGAGCACTCTTGCCCCTCCTGCTGGCGGTGAACCGTGAGGTGTTAGCCGCAGGTTGTACAACTTAATCACCCCAGAGGCCCAAGTGCATGATAGGCAACGACAGGCAATGACATCAGTGTGGGTAGAGATGCCGGACGAGTCGAGTCTGGAAGACAGTGACTTCTATCCGGCATAGTTTTTATTATCCAAGTTTGGGTAAAATATTTAACATATTTCCAAACCAACAAAAAATCACAACTACCCCAAAGACAATAACTACAGCGGGAATGACTCGGCCACCCCAAACTGTAAATATCTGCTCAGGAAACTTTTTCCTTGATTTTAATGCAAGAATGGCAGGAATAATGACCGCCCATATTGTTGCACAGAGTCCGGCACCGCCTATGCCATAAATAAAACCATTAGGAAAAATCAGGTATAACAATGCGGGAGGCAGAAAAGTGAGTAATGTTGTTTTAAGCCGACCGATATGTGAGTTATCAAATTTAAATAAGTCAGCCAGAAAATCGAACAACCCTAACGTGACGCCAAAAAAGGAGCTTGCTACAGCCAGGTTAGAAAAAAGAAGTAAACAAAACTCAATCATACCGCTTTGGTTTGTTCCGAGGAATGAACCTACCAAAGAGTCAACATTCCCACCCGAGGCAATAATCCCTTTGAAATTATCACGTGAGATGTTACCCATTGTACAGTACAACCAAAACAGATAGACAATCAGAGCAAGTAAAGAACCAAAGACAATACTTTTTATTAATTTATCTTTTTTCTTCCCGTAACAGATGATGAGGCTAGGAATATTGCCGTGAAAACCGAAGGAGGCCAGACATACAGGTAGCGCCATAAAAATATAAGGGAAGTATGATTGCATAACCTCACCACCCTCACCTGTGCCACTTAATATCGAATAATCCACCTGAAAGAAAAGTGAACCAAAGACAATAATAAAAGCAATTATTTTTATGCCGAGGAATAGAGAGGTAATCCTGCTGGCCGCAAGCGAACTAAACCATAAGACACAAGCAACAAAAACAGCTGTAGAAATCCCTATAACCCTGGGGTTCATGTTAACCCCTGAATTCATTCTAATGGTTTCACTAATAATCGCACCATTTGCCGAAATATAAGCATAAGTTAATATATACAAAACAAAGGCAACAGTGATTCCACTTACAATATTCCATTTATTTCCAATTAGATCTTTTGTAATAGTGTTAAAGCTGGAACCTACAGGATAGTTTAAGTTAGCCTCTAACAGCAACAGACCGGAATGCAGCATTGAAAACCAAGATATTATTAATATAAATGCAGCCCAAAAAAACCAGGCTCCGGCAAGATCTACCGGCAAAGCAAACATTCCTCCACCAATTACGGTTCCTGCAATAACCATAATTCCCCAAAAAGATGAATGCTTGGCACTGGAGTTATCTTCCATATGGCCTCCTATTTAATGTTATTTTTCTTTATCTATATACCTTCACGCAGAAAAGGAATGGCCACGGGAAATATGGCCATTCCAGGCAGATTATAATTAATTAAACTTCTTTGAGCTTAGCGGTAAAGTGGCGTAATACTTTTGGTTCGTATGTAAAAGTTAATCCCCTAATATTAACTGCATTTTCTTTTACATGACTGAAGGCTTCAATAATGAAGTCCATATGTGATTGGGTATAGGTTGCCCGCGGAATGGTTAAACGGAGCAGTTCTGCCGGACATGGTAATTGCTCGCCTGTTTTAGGATCTCTGCCCAGTAAGAATGAGCCGATTTCAACAGCACGAATACCTGCAACCTTGTATAGCTCACAGGCAAGTGCCTGAGCCGGGAACTGTTCTGCAGGAATATGCGGCAGTAATTTACCCGCATCAACAAACGCTGCATGGCCACCCGCCTGCTGGCAGGTAACACCGATAGCTTCAAGGCCGTCTACCAAATATTGAATCTGCGCGATGCGATAAGCCAGCCAGTCTTGATTCATGCCATCACGGAGCCCTACTGCAAGGCGCTCCATTGCGCCGCCTTCTAAACCGCCATACGTTGGGAAGCCTTCCTGGACAACACAAAGCGTTCTGCACTCGGTATAAACATCAAAATAATTATCGTCTTTGATACAGAGTAATCCTCCCATGGGAACCATGGCGTCTTTCTTCGCAGACATGGCTAACATATCGGCATATTTATATGTTTCCCGGGTAATTTCCTCTATGCTCCTATCCTTATAGCCAGCTTCCCTTTGCTGAATAAAATAGGCATTTTCAGCAAAACGTGCTGAGTCCATGACTACCGGAATGTCATATTTTTTAGCAAGCTGATACATTGCCTTCAGGTTTGCCATTGAGACAGGTTGCCCACCAGCAGAATTACAGGTGATTGTAGCAACAATATAAGGAACATTACTGGCCCCGACTTCATCAATTCCTTTTTCTAACCCTTCGAGATCAAAATCACCTTTAAAGTCATAGCGAGTAGAGGTATCAAACGCCTCTTTGATATAAACATTACGCACGGTACAACCGTTTATTTGACTATGCCCTTGGGTGGTATCGAAGAAATAGTTTGAGAACGCGACCATTTTGCTTCTGTCCAAGCCTTTTTCCTGCTCGCGCTTTTTGATTAATACAGGAATATAAATTTGCTCTGCACCACGCCCCTGGTGAGTAGGAATAGTGTGCTGGTAGCCAAAAATATTTTTAACCGCATCGGCTAAGGCATAATAACTTCGACTTCCACTGTAGGCTTCATCGCCACGCATCATTGCAGCTTGCATATTCTGGGTAATAGCACCCGTACCACTGTCTGTCAGTAAATCAATAAAAACATCCTCACTGTCGAGCAAAAATGGATTCATGCCTGATTTGATAATGGCATTTTCACGGTGTTCACGCGTAGTGCGTTTAACAGGTTCGATGACACGAATACGGAATGGTTCTGGCAAATGTTTGAAGTTATTCATTGTGAAATCCTTAATCATATTTATATATAGCAGGGCCCGCAGTCATTCACCTATTATGAATGGCTGTCATAAGCTGCATGTATCCCTTAATGGTATTATGCCGCACAAACATAGGCAGAATTACCGCCATAACCCTAAACTTTGCCAGATAAAGGCAAATAGGAAATCAGGCGTGAGTATTTCGCCAACAGGACATAATCATTTGGGGTATGCGAAACAAAACAGATGACGCAGCAGCTGCGCTTGTTTATATCGCATTAATCAGGAGGGGGACTAGGGGCGATGGTTGACGATAATGGTGTCAATGTTGAACCACTTAGAGATTGCATATGAATTAATTACGATAATCATAATAAATCAACTCTCGTTAAACATAATAATACATTATTGCAATGGATATATTTGTCTAATAGTAGTGAGCTTATCTGTGAGTTAAATCACCATAAATTAAACATATTGAGGTTTAAATTATAACTGCACCGCAGTCTCAGCAATTAACTCTCGCTTCAACTCAGAATTTACTTCAATCGCATAGAAACGCATTAAACGGCAAGTCGTGGGCGTGCGAGCGCGCACGGATCTGGGCCAGTAGTACTTCTGCTGTCGCCACTGCGTCGCACAATGCATGATGCGCCGGATAATCAGGAAGATGGTAATCACGGCGAATACTCGATAGCCGCAAGTCGTTCTGCATGCGTCTTGCCGCTTGCTGATGACGTCGCTCAAGCTCCAGCGTATCAATCCACAGTAAGGGCAGCTCTTCCCGCCCGTAACGCGTAAACAGCCAGGCGTTAATAAACGCCCTCTCAACCATTCGGCCATGAACCACGGCCACTCGCCCCATCAGGCTCGCAAACAAAGCCTCCATGGCTTCATCCAGGGCAACGCCGTCGCGCAGCATTTCCGGAGTGATGTGATTGATAATCGCGCTACGCGCATTCACCGGATTACTGGTGGAAATATAGTGGTGCTGCGCGCTCGCAAGCCCGATTTGCCCGTTTTCGGCAACCACACTACCAATCGATAAAATACAATCCGTAAAGGCATCAAGGCCGCTGGTTTCAAAATCAAACACCAACCAGGGAACATGAGTTACGGCCGCGTTGAAATCTGGTAGTGGGGCTTCTAATAGCTTTTTTAATGCATGACTTAAACCAGGCTCACGCAGCCACTGCTCGCGCTCGGTCTGCAAACGAGTTTCTCGTGAAGGCGGGAAAATACGCGATAGAAAACTCATTATTACCCCTTCACAAACAGCATGCGGGCCAGCTCTTGTTGGCGGGAAATAATCCTAAAGGCATCTTTCAGATGCTTGCGCTCAAAGCTGCCAAACTCACGCGGGTCAATCTGGTTATCGGGGGTAATTCCTTTACGCAGCTGCGACAACTGGTGGTTAAAACGCAGCCGGGTTAAAAAATGAAAAGCATCAATGATGTCTGTACACCCACCGGGTGACATCAATCCTTTATCGCGTGCGGCACGGAAACGCGCTTCGGTGCTGGTTTCACTGCACCCTGCTGCCAGCGCGTAAATCCGCGACAAGTCGATGATAAGCGTTAGCGCAAAGCGTTTGATGTTAAGTGTCTTACTGTCGTTGCCACTTTTTTCCAGCACCAGATTGTTAAAGATACCAAGCGGTGGCGAAGTATTGGCCGAATCACGGGTGAGTGAACGTAAGAAGCCAGGATGAGCGGCTATATCGTTCAGCAGCGATTGTTGAAATGCATCATGCAGCCAGGTGTTGCCGTAAAATGCGCGCGTTTCCAGAAATACGGTCGCATTCAATAGCTGCGTATATTCCGGATTAATGACCCATTTGCGAATACAGGCTTGCCATACCGATAGCGGCTGGCACCAACGGCTCTCCGAAGCCATAAAATGGCCAGTGCATAATGGATAGCCACACTCATCAAGCCCCAGGCAAACAAATCGGGCAAAGCGTAAAAACCACATTTGCTCTTCAATACCTGCACTGTCGGGCAAAATAATCGCACTATCCTGGTCGGAATGGACATGAACTTCATTTCGGGCGTGCGAACCCGCCACTATCCATGCGAATTCACAAGGTGGCTCGCCGAACTCGCTAAGGGCAAGTTCAATTAACCTGCGGGTGAAGGCATCCATCAGCATCGACATCACCATTTCAACCACACCACTGCGTAAATTCCCCTCCACTAAAGCTTCGAATATTGCCTGGCGTTCAACTTTAAGAACGGCTAACTCAGCGACAGATTGGCAATGGTTAATGCGCTCGATCAGGAAAATAGCCTGCACGCGATGATGTTGCACCAGATCCGAAGCCGTCAGTAGGCCGACTGGTTTTTGGCAATCAACGACCGGCAAGCTACTGACACCGTGGCGCATCATCAGCGCCACCGCATGCATCACCAGATCACCCGATGACACAGTTATCGGTGCTGCAGTCATCACTTCTCTAACCGGGCGCGAGATATCAAAGCCTTCCGCCACTACGCGTCGCGTCATATCCCGGTCACTGATAATGCCAATAATTTCATCAGCATCCATTACCACTGCCGTTGAGCAGCGATCGACCCAGCGCATCTGCCTGGCCGTTTCTTGTATGGACGTTGTTGATTCAACAACAGAAATCGTGCTGCTCGCCAAGTCGCCAACCTTACGCACAAACATGCCTTTGTCTTCATCGCTCCAGACAATGTCCATCGCGCCATTCAGGCGTTCATGAGCGTTAATCGAAAAGTGTGTCGCGTATTGGGGATATTTTTGCAGCATCGATTTCAGCACGCTATGCGGGATTTGGTATAGCAGCGTGTTTTCGATAGCAGTGACGTTGTAACAATCTTCAGGATTACCCGGAATCCCTTCAAGGAAGGTGAAACCAAACAAGTCTTCTGGTCCCAGACGGGCACGTAGCACCCCATCACTCCAGCGTTGCTCAAGCGAACCGGTACGTACGATGTAGAGATAGCGCTCAACAGCCGCAATATCGAAAGGCAGCGTCTCGCCAACCGCCAGATAGCTAATGCTGATGGAGCGCGCGATTTCATTTTGCGCCTCCACCGGGAGCGTGTTAAGTGGCGAAACATGTGCAATAAAATCGCAGATATTAGGCAATAACGGTTCCATCGTCATACTCCGTCCTAAAATTAAAATGATGTTTTATAATATATGCTACTGCTAACCTGTAAGGATATAACATTCAACCCGTGAATCATCACTCTTGCCCCTGTTCTTGACCCACTTAACACTTAATGATGTCAATCAGTTACATCGCCATTGAATTGTGAATCAAGCGATGTAAAATTAAAGTTACTATGTATAAGCAGTGTGAATAATCCTTCAGATTCCTGGATTTCTTCTTCGCCATTTTTACCTCCTCCCGGCGACCAGGTTTGAATCATATTTTCAGGGAAAGTTACGATGAAATTGCGAAGCCTGTTGATCATTGCTGTTGTTGCCACTGTAGTAGGTTGTAAAGCACCGCCGCCAAAAATGACGGACGATACTATCGTGACTAGTGAAATCAATGGCGTCACCCTCACACACCGTTACGCTGTAGCCGCGCCACAAGAGTTTACCCCAGTTAACGCCAGTTATCGGGCTCTCTACCCGGGCTCTATTTTGAGCAAGCCGGATTTTGGTGGGAAAGTGATAAGTACCCTTGAAAACGGACAAAGTTATACCGTGCTTGGCGAGGTCGAGAACAAATGGCTCGCGATTGCAGAGCAAGATAAACAAGAAATGTTGGGCTATGTTCCGGCACGCGCTCTGGTCAAAAGTGAACTTTACGCCCAGACGCTAAAAAAAGATCGCCCACGTCCGCGTAAGGCTTCTAAGAAAACGACTTGTGTTGCCGTCGATGACGCCAGCAAAGCCTGTCAGAACGCTAATAGCGGCACCTGGATTATTGATTAATCAAAGGCGTTTTGTGTTACGGCCTTTTATTTAATATTGCTCGGCTAACAAGGATTTCTATGAAACTCTGGCTTTCGGGTCTGGCGCTGTTGCTGGCATCTACAACCGTATGGGCTGGGAACTATCGTATCGTTCAGTCTCCTTCGCAAAAGCTGGATGTCTGGATAGATGATGTGCAAAACAACACGCCGCAGAACTGGTGTGCTGCTGAACTCCCCTTACGAATCGTAGCCAATGGCGATAAAAATCCATCTGTGCTTAACGTTTTTATGCCGCGCCTTGGCACCTTGCTGGAAAGCCAGTGTAGCTCTGTTCAACTGGTGAGCTGGAAACTGGAAGATCCACAAGGCCAGACGCTTGCCGTCGGCACCGCGACCAAAAACAGTGATTGGGCAGTCATTGTTGCGCCAGTAGTTTCAAGTGAACCAAATGCACTACCCCATTCCGATGAGAACTCGCCGTTAGCTGACCGCACCCCATGGCAGGAGTTTACGTTGCAGGATGGCTGCCATTTGCGCACCTTCTGGCAAGGAGACGCCAACGCTTCGGCAATGTTTATCCCTAACGGAAAATGTGAAAACGGCGGCTGGCTGAATGGACGTAGTGAAATCATTCAAAGCGGTATTCACGGTGAAAAACGCAATGAGATGACCTTTGTGCATGGTTTCCCGGTCAGTGGACTGAGCGCCGATGCGGGTTCTGACAGCCTGCTTATCACCAGCCTGAACAATGAACGCATGGTCGTCAGTAATGAACACGCGCCGCAGAGCTGGATGATTTTGCCCTATAACTCCGAGCTAAATGGCTGGCAAGCCACCGGAACCGTGGCTGTTGAAGTTCCACGTGAAATGACGGTTGATGAGGCTGGAATTCAGGCGCGTTTAAACCAAGTACGCAAAGTATGGTCGGCATGGCTTGCGCCAGATACACCTATTACCTTGCTGTTGATTGACTCCCTGCGTCCGCAATTGCGTGATCCGGCGGTGGGCGCATGGCGCGCCCAGAAATAACCTGTGAACATTCGTCGATTTCGTGCAGAGAAAGGCCATCATGACTGATAAAGATTACGAACAAGAACTTCCCGAAGCTCTGCCACCAGGTTTCCGTTTCGACGAGTTTGAAATTCAGCAAGTGACTGAGTCCACCAATACCAACGTGGTTTATAAAGCGTGGGATCATCAACTCGAACGACCGGTAACTATCAATGAGTTTATGCCACGTGCGCTGACCATTCGTAGCGATAATATGCAGCTGGTTTTGCGCAGTAAACAAGATAGCCAGGCGTTCAGCTCGGGCATGAATCGTTTTGTGCAGTCGGCTCGTCAGCTTGCGCAATTCAACCACCCAAACCTGCTTCAGGTTTTAAGCTTCTGGACGCAAAACGAAACCGCTTATGCGGCAACACGTTACTCCAGCGGCATGACGCTTGCCGAGCTGCATCAGCAACATCCCGAAATCATCAACGATGCCTGGTTACGCAGCATATTACCGATGCTGTGCGGGGCGCTGGCCACATTGCACGACGAAGGATTTATTCATCGTGATTTGTCCCTGCGTAGTATTCAGATTCAGGACAACGGAGCGCCGCTGCTACTTAATGCAGGTGCTCCACTGCGCGCCAATGCAGAAAACAGCGACGAGATTAAAACGCCGCTTAATCCTGGTTTTGCCCCGTTGGAACAGTACGCTGACGATCTCGAAAACCAACTAGGGCCGTGGACTGATATCTACGCACTCGGCGCCATTCTTTATACTTTGATAACAGGCACCTGCCCCCCAGCCAGTGTTACCCGCACAATTCAGGACCCTTGCGTTAAGCTCGCGAAGAATCGCCCTGAAGGCTATTCCCACAGTTTGTTGCAGGCCGTCGATCACGCCCTGGCGCTAAAACCTGAAGACCGCCCGCAATCTATTGCTGAATTTGCGGCCCTTGCCGAGATTCCGATGAGCGGCATCAATGGCCTCACATCGCTAAAACAACCAGGCACCATGTTGGTTGCTCTGGAAGATGCCGAGATTACCCCGCTGTCTCCGTTACGCAAACGCTACAAATTGCCACTACAGATAGCGGCCAGTTTGTTGGTCGGCGTGGCTGTAGGTGCGGTAATTTTTGGTGGCCATTTCTCGACAACGCCGACTTCCGAGACAGCGAAACTTGAGACACCCGCGGCACAAAAAGTCCAACCGGTGGCAACTCCAACTGCTCTACCCGCCACTGACGGCATGCTGGCGCGCGTTTATGTCCGCATGAATGAAGGTGAAGAGTTGGATGTGAATGGCAAAACAGAAAAAATCACACCTGGCGCTAATGGTTATGGTTTCCTGCAACTGCCTGCCGGGAAATACCAGATTACCCTGCGTGATAATAACCAGACGCGAAACATGACGTTGTCTGTGGAAAAAGCAGGAACATGGTTGATTAATCCGCAAGGGTAAGCGCCAGTGCCAGCGGTAAATTATCTGCTTTCCTTTAATATGCGACATGGCACCTGGTACTGCCCGCAAATTCGTCTAAGGTTTTCATAGGGTTGATCGCTAAAACTTCACGCGATCATGAAAAGGAGAACAATAGATGATAAATCCTGCTTTGCGCCGTCCTCGTAGTTTATTGCTTGCGATTCAAATAGCTATCGGTTGTGCGTTCGTCGCTTTTACCTTGCCCGCTTCGGCGGCTGACGAACAACAACCGCAGCCCCAGCCACCAGATGTGCTCCTTGGCCCGTTATTTACCGATGTCCAGACTGCAAAATTATTCCCTGACCAAAAGACATTTGCAGATGCGGTTCCTAATAACGATCCGTTAATGATCCTTGCGGACTACCGCATGCAGCGCAATCAATCTGGCTTCGATTTACGTCATTTTGTGAATGTGAACTTCACTTTGCCGCGCGAGGGTGAAAAATATGTTCCACCTGAAGGACAGACACTGCGTGAACATATCGATAGCCTGTGGCCGGTGCTAACGCGCACCACAGACAGCGTTGATAAATGGGATTCGTTGCTGCCGTTACCTAAGCCGTATGTCGTACCCGGCGGGCGTTTTCGCGAAGTCTATTATTGGGACAGCTATTTCACCATGCTCGGGCTTGCGGAAAGCGGTCACTGGGACAAAGTGCAGGATATGGTGGATAACTTTGCCCATGAAATTGATGCCTGGGGGCATATTCCCAATGGCAACCGCAGTTATTATCTGAGCCGTTCGCAACCACCGTTCTTTGCTTTTATGGTCAAACTGCTGGCCAGCCACAACGGTGATGAAACCTATACCACTTACCTGCCGCAATTGAAAAAAGAGTACGCCTACTGGATGCAGGGCAGCGATACGCTGCAACCGGGCTCTGAAAACCTGCGTGTGGTGAAACTTAAAGATGGTTCAGTCCTGAACCGCTATTGGGATGACAGAGATACGCCACGTACTGAATCTTATCTGGATGATGTGACTACAGCGAAAAACAACCCGAATCGCCCGGCAACAGAAATCTATCGTGATTTGCGCGCCGCTGCCGCCTCGGGCTGGGATTTCAGCTCTCGTTGGATGGATAACCCAGAACAACTTGGTTCGATTCGCACCACCTCAATCGTGCCGGTGGATTTAAACGCCCTGTTATTCCAGATGGAAAAAACGCTGGCGCACGCCAGCACTGTGGCGAAAGACACCAGTGCAGCAGCGCAATACCAGCAACTGGCAGATGCTCGCCAGAAAGCTATGGAAGCGCATTTGTGGAATAGCAAACAGGGCTGGTATGCCGATTACGATCTCAAAACTAATGCTGTTCGTTCTCAGTTGACCGCCGCCGCACTGTTCCCGCTTTATGTACATGCTGCCTCGAAAGAGCATGCGGACAAAATGGCAACCATCACCCGTGCGCAACTGCTTAAAGCCGGTGGGCTTGCGACAACCAATCTGAAAACGGGCCAGCAGTGGGATGCACCAAATGGCTGGGCTCCGCTGCAATGGGTGGCCACCGAAGGGCTGCAGAACTATGGGCATAAAGATTTAGCCATGGAAGTCACCTGGCGCTTCCTCACCAATGTGCAGCATACCTACAACCGCGAGCAGAAACTGGTTGAAAAGTATGATGTATCCAGCACGGGCACAGGCGGTGGTGGCGGAGAATATCCTCTCCAGGATGGTTTTGGCTGGACCAACGGTGTGACGCTGAAAATGCTCGATTTGTTATGCGGTACAGAGAAGCCCTGCGATTCCACACCGGATAAATTGCCTTCAGCAACACCGGGTCCTGTGACTGAAACTATAAAACCTACGGCGGCCTCAACCCAGTAACGTCGTTCCAACGGCCTCATCCCCTCCTTCTCCTTCTCTCAAGGAGAAGGAGTAAAAAACTCTCCCACTACCGTCTGCCTCCTGTAAAAACACCAATATTTTCATGGGTTTTAATTCTACACCTGCCAATATTTGCACTTGCTTACAATAACAATAACGATAATAATTCGCATTCCTATTCGTTGTAAGATCGCCTGAATTTATACCAACCTCTCCGACACAGATCGGCTCTTCAGGTGATAACAAAAAGACCTTCTCGGGAAAATAACTAAATGAAACTGGCATTTACCGTAAAGCGCTCCGCTTTACTCTGCGCGCTTGCTCTTGCTGCTCCAACCTACGCGATGGCGGAAGATACCGTTATTGTGACCGACACACTGACAGAAACCTCCACCAGCCCAACTCAGGGTTACAGCGCGACGGTCAGCCGTGGTGCCACCAAAACTGATGAGCCGTTAATCACTACTGGTCAGTCGGTGTCTGTCGTGACTCGTCAACAAATTGATGATCGGGGTGCATTATCTGTAAACAGCGCACTCAACTACACACCGGGCGCTTTCACTGGTTTTGCTGGTGGTGCAACGCGTTATGACACCGTCGCACTGCGCGGTTTCCACGGCGGTGATGTGAATAACATCTTCCTTGACGGCCTACGCCTGATGAGTGACGGCGGCAGCTACAACGTGGTGCAGGTTGATCCATGGTTCCTTGAGCGTATTGACGTTATCAAAGGGCCTTCTTCAGCTCTTTACGGGCAAACCATTCCTGGCGGACTGGTGATGGAGACCTCAAAGCGCCCACAGTTCATTGAGGAAGGCCACGTCCGTGCCATGTACGGTAACAACAATACCACCGGCACTGCATTCGACTATACCAATGCGATTAACGATCAATGGGCCTGGCGCCTCATCGGTATGACAAAAAATACTGATACCCAGTATGAGAAAACGCGTGAAGAACGCTATGCCATCTCCCCGTCTGTATTGTGGCAACCGAGCGAAAATACCTCATTGGTGATGCGTGCATACCTGGAAAAAGATCCCTCCGGTGGCTTCCACGGTTCAGTTCCGGCAGATGGTAGTCTCTATTCGTCTACTGGCCGTAAACTCAGCACCGGTTTCTCTGATGTAGAACCGGGTAATGACGAATTCAAACGCCACCAGCAGATTTACAGTTACGAGTTCGCTCATAACTTTAATGACACTTGGGCATTCCGCTCCAACGCCAGCTATACCCACTCAAACGTGGGCCTCAAGCAGGCATACCAGATTGGTTGGGCAGATGCCGCGCACGACGAATTGACGCGTTATTACAGCGGTGAAACCTCATCACTCGACGCTTACGCCATCGATAACCAACTGGAAGCAGATTTCGCTACCGGCGAACTGGACCACAAAGTGGTGCTTGGTGGGGAATTCCATAAATACACCAATAACCTGTCTGACGATTCTGCTTATACCACCAACTTAAACCCATGGACTGGCGAGTCCGGTGGACCTGGCGGTTTCTACTATTACGATCCGCGTGACCCGACTTACTCCACTATCAACCAGGGTCTGTTGACCAAAGCAGGTAAGCGTCAGTACGAACAAACAGGCGTCTATTTACAAGATGATATGAAGTGGAATCAGTGGCATATGACGCTGTCTGGTCGTTACGACCATATGGTGACCAAAAGCCATATCGTGGCTGAAGCCATTGACAGTGATGTGACAGATAACCGCACCGATGATCATTTCAGCGGACGTGCCTCCCTGCTGTATGCGTTTAACAACGGGATTTCTCCTTACGTCAGTTACAGCCAGGCAATTACACCGCAGGTTCTGCCTGATGCTGAAGGCAAATTGCTGAAGCCGACCACTGCCGAGCAGTACGAAGCGGGTGTGAAATATCAGCCGGTTGGCACAGTAGATATGTATACCGTTGCGCTGTACGACCTGACGCAAAAAGATGTCGGTAATCGTGTGGTTCAGGGCAGCTACTTTGAGCCAGCAGGTAAAGTTCGCTCGCAGGGCGTTGAGCTGGAAGCGCGTTCACAGTGGAATCAGCGTTTCTCAACCATCGCTGGATACACATACAACAAAGTACGCTTTAAGGATGCAATCGACGGTAACGACGGTAACACGCCGTATGTGACGCCTGACCAAATGGCAAGCTTGTGGGGAATGTTCAAAGCCGACTTAGGTATCAGTCTGGGCGCGGGCGTACGCTACATTGGCAAGCAATGGGCGGATAACGAAAATACCCTGCGTGTACCTTCTGTCACTCTGCTTGATGCGATGGTGCGTGCCGATATGGGTGCGTGGACGCCATCTTTGAAAGGGGCTTTCGTGCAAGTTAACGCCACTAACCTGACAGGCCGTGATTATGTTGCGGGCTGCTACGGTACCGGCTATTGCTACTGGGGTGCAGAGCGTTCTGTTATTGCAACCGTGGGATATGATTTTTAATTTTTGTTAACGCCAGTGTCTGATGTCGCTTCGCTAATCCGACCTACGAAAACACAAATACGGCCCCGTTTGGGGCCGTATTTCTATGGTTGGCGAGATATCGCTACCTCACCTGCGAGCGGTGAAGCTGGCTTTCCCTGCTGTTGTTCCAGCGCAATTTGTGCAAGCGGTGTATCCGCTTCGTACCGCGCTCTGGCATCCAGCCCTTTCTCATATTTGTTGTATTTCCACCAGGCGTAGCCCAGGAAGATAACCAACCCACCGACGTTATAAAACACGATTGTCATAATGCTGGCGCCAGTCGGGAATGTGGAGGCGATAAACCCGACGGTGAAAATGACGATCAACACGCTCACAATGGTGATCCCCTGCATGCGTGTGCCCATACGGAAATCGCGATTAACCTCATCGTATTTCATACGCAGGTTCAGATAGGCAAGCATGATAAACAGCGGCGGTAACATTGAAGCAGCAGCGGTCATGTTAATAAGCGTGTTCATCAACTCCTGTACGCTACCCGAACCCACGGTTGGGATAAGCATCAATGGGATAACAATCAGGAACTGAATCCACGCTGCACGAGTCGGTACACCATGCTGGTTAAGACGCACGGTTTTCTCACCAAAAATACCTTTTGGAATTTCGGTGAAGAAGATTTTCACTGGAGCAGCAGTCCACATCAGCAATGAGCCAAACATAGCAGTAAAGGAGACAATCCCGACAAAGCGGTTCATCAGCGACGTTGGCAAGCCAAAGTGATTCGCCAGCCCTTC
This sequence comes from Buttiauxella cochleicola, assembly GCF_021282405.1. Taxonomy (NCBI): domain Bacteria; kingdom Pseudomonadati; phylum Pseudomonadota; class Gammaproteobacteria; order Enterobacterales; family Enterobacteriaceae; genus Buttiauxella; species Buttiauxella cochleicola. Next base: position 34,333 of record NZ_JAJSOU010000001.1, on the reverse strand, counting down.
AAATACCTGCACCGTACCGCCGGTGTAGTGCAAATCGGCTTTATGAACAAAGACGTTAATCAGCAGTGAGGAGACGGTATACAGGCCACCGATGAATAAACCAGACAAAATGATCACTTTAACAAAGGCTTTGCTGCCGCCTTTTACGTCATTGACGTATACCGCAACCGACTCAGCACCACCCGCGGCCTGGAAAATCCACGCGATAATCCCGAGGAATGCCCAGCTAAACTGCGGTGTAATCGCCTGCACGTTGATTGGGTCAGCCGGTTCGACGCCGCCAATCACGGCAGCCCCTGCAAGAATGATGTAAGAGAAGGTAAGTAATAGCATCAGCGTGGAGGTGACTGAGGTCATCGGCCCCAACAGTTTTGCCCCGTGGTTTGAAATCCAGGTGGAGAAAGCAAACAGGCAAATGCTGATTATTGCCGTCGTTAACGGCGTGAAAATGTAGTCATAGCCAAGGAACGCATACGAGGCGTAGGCAATAACTCGCGGTAGTAACGAGGTAAAGAAAAACAGGTTAACAAACCAGTAGGTGTAGGCGGTGATAAATGCCCAGCGGCCACCTAACGCACTCTTCACCCAGGCATAAACTCCCGCTTCGGAATTACGGTTCAGCGAGACGAATTCCGCGATGATTAAACAAAACGGAATAAAATAAATGAGTGTCGCCACCAGGAAAACCGGTGCCGATGCGATACCTAACTGAATATTGTTATTAATGACGTTATTGAAGCTAAACACCGCCGCAAATGTCATCGCTAATAACCCGAACTTGCCAATAGTATTTCTGTTTGTTGAAGCCATACGAACTCCACACTGTAGGGTAAATTTTAATAATTTTTTTCGTAGGTCGGATGGCGCTTTAGCCATCCGACACCAGTCAGGCGTTTAACACCCTATTTATTTAGAAAATACGTTTCTTCAATCGTGACTTTTAAAATCACTTTTTTGACGTCTTTCCCCTGCGAGAAGCGGTGTGCTTCGTGGTTTTCGCAGATGATGACGTTTCCGGCTTTAAGCTGATGTTTAACACCCTGCCCGCGCAAAAACTCACGGTCAGTTTCATCGCTGTAAGCAATTTCTGGGGTTAACTCGTTTTTCGCTGCAACCTCAACGGTTTCTTGTCCCGCAAGGTAATAATGAACATCGAAATAACGGCGATTCCCTTCAAATAAATCCATGTTATTTATTGGGCCTTCTGCAAGGCGATAAACCAGGGAATCACCAATTGAATAAAAAATATTAGGCTGAATATTTTCGAGGTTATTAATAGCTTCGATACAACGCTGCCATTTTTTCCCCGCACGATAAATCTGCTTAAAATCTTCTAAGGTATTTAAAATAATCATTACGTTTGCCCTATCAAGAAAGTGCGCGGTTGGTTTGCGGTTGGAAATCGTATTTCGCGAGATCAACCGTCTCCTCCTGCGCTTTACTGAACGGCACCATAGTGAAACCGTAGTGGAATGGTTTGAGGTAAACGCGGAATGAATCCAGCACTTCGGAACCCCATGAGTTGGAGCCAAGTCCGAGGATTTGATCATCGAGGTTTAATGTCAGGTAATCGCCCTTTTCCAGCTCATTAATGTGCTGCGCCTGTTGCAACATTTCTGCGCTATATGGCCATAGGCTGAAGTTAATCGGCTTAGAGGGCTGGATGAAAATCCCGTTACCCTTTTCATCTTCAACGCTCAACCAACGCACATCCTGGCGGTTGCCGTTATCCTGTGGGAACGGGTAGTTTTCAAACAGGCTTTCTACCGGCTGGCGGTAATGGCCAATCAGATTGCTTTGGCAGCTGTCAGTGTAGCTTTCACCTGGCCCACGGCCATAATATTCCACCTTTTTAAAGCGAGTGCTGATGCCGAAATCGAGGCCGATTTTTGGAACAATGGCCTGATAATTTCCATATGGAGTACCTGATAAATCCAGGCTGACATGGCCTGCGGGAGTTATGCGCCACTGATAAGTACAGCGCATCCCGAAATCAAACACCGGTGGTGCAATCGTACTGGTAATCTCAACGACAATATCTTCACCTTGCGACAAATGACGCAGGGTGCGGAAATTATGCTGCATCAGGTGCACGTGATACGGCTGCCACAACCCTTCAAATTCCTGTTTGTGGTTATCAATAGTCGGTTTAAAGAAGGTCAGATGCGGCGCACGCCCAACAATCTCTTCACCGTCTACCAACCATGAAACCAGCTCACCACTCAGGCGACAGAAAGTCAGAGCAAATTGATTACCGCTGATAACCAGGCTGTTTTGCTGCGTTTCACAGCGTAATGCGCTGTGCTGATTGAGTGGCAATAGCTCGCGAGAAACCGCCTGCTGGCGCAAGATCTGGAACTGACCAAGCGAGTGCATCGCATCACTCCAGCTTGTCGTACTGCGCTTAACAATTTCAACATTGATAAACACTTCACCTGCTGGCAACTCAGGTGCAGTCAGTTGCAGCTCTTCGGCTTCACCTGGCAGCAAATGCGGCAGTGACAATGTTTGCTGTGCGATGGTTTTACCATCAACCTGATATGCGACCTTGAACTCGATGTCACCAAGTGTGCTGAACCAGTAACGGTTCTCCACCAGCAACACATCATCCTGCTGCGTCTGGCGAATATTGACCGGGCAAAGCACCTGCTTGTACTCACGCAAGCCTGGGCCTGGACGTTGATCCGGATAGATAAGCCCATCCATGCAGAAGTTATAGTTGTTTGGGTAGTCGCCGTAATCACCGCCGTACTGATAGCGTTCACGCCCCTGCTCGTCATGCACCAGCAGGCCATGGTCGCACCACTCCCAGACGTAATGCCCTTGCAAACTTTTATGCTGATTAAATACGGCCTGATATTGCGCTAACCCACCCGGCCCGTTGCCCATGGCATGGGCGTATTCGCAGATAATGCGTGGTTTCGGATGAGGGTATTCACCAAAGGCATTCATCATTGAGACGCGGGAATACATAGTGCTAATCACGTCCACGACTTCGGCGTCACGATCTTCTTCGTAATGCACCAGACGAGTGGGGTCAAGTTGCTTACAGCGTGCAGCCATCGCACGGATATTGCAGCCGTAACCTGACTCGTTTCCCAGGGACCAGATGATGATAGAAGGATGGTTTTTCTGCGCCAGAACGTGGCGTTCTATACGCTCGACGTAGGCTTGTTCCCACGTTGGATCGTCGGTGATGCGGCTAATATTGCCAACGTTTGCAAAACCGTGACTCTCGACATCAGTTTCCGCCATCACAAACAGGCCGTACTGGTCGCACAATGCATAGAAACGCGGGTCGTTCGGGTAATGGGCTGTGCGTACTGAGTTGATGTTGTGTTGTTTCATCAGGATGATGTCACGCTCAACTCGCGCCATATCGACTGCACGACCTTTCAGGCAATCGTGATCGTGGCGGTTCACACCATGCAATTTCAGGTAGCGACCATTAACGTAAAATAGGCCGTCGCGCACTTTGATGTCGCGGAACCCGACTTGCTGCGGCACCACTTCGATGATTTCGCCGTGGTTATTGCGCAGCGTCAGCAGCAGTAAATAAAGATTGGGGTGCTCAGCATTCCACTGCTTCGGTTGTTTTACCGGTATCAGGAACTGGCAGGTGGCACTGTCCTGTACGCTAAGTGCATCAAGCCTTTGTTCAGCAATACATTTTTCACCATCAAACAATTGTGCATGCAGCTGTAAACCCGCGACAGGTGTGGCCGATATATTGTTTAAGTCGCACGATACCTGAAGCTCTGCATCACAGTAGTTTTCATCAAATTCCGTCACCACGGTTAAGTCATGTACGTGAACTTGCGGCTGACCAATAAGATAAACATCACGGAAAATACCGGCCATCCACCACATATCCTGATCTTCGATATAGGTGGAGTCAGCCCATTGCATCACCCGCACGCTCAGCAAGTTTTCCCCGGCCTTCACATACGTGCTGAGATCAAACTCGGCGCTCAAACGGCTGCCTTTGCTAAAGCCTACATAGTGGCCATTTACATAAACTTCAAAGTAGGTTTCTACGCCGTCGAATTTAATAATGACCTGACGTTGTAACCAGTCTGACGGTAGCGAAAACTGGCGCTGATAAGCACCGGTTGGGTTGTTGGTGGGCACAAAAGGCACATCGATAGGGAACGGGTAACCTTCATCGGTATATTGCAGTTTACCGTGGCCTTCCATTTGCCACATTCCCGGAACAGTAATTTCACCCCATTCAGCCATAGGCTGGTGGTAAAACTCAGTTGGTACTTTTTGCGGATGGTCGAAATAGTTAAACGCCCATTTCCCGCTTAGCAACAAAAAGCCCAGGCTTTGCTCGCGGTTTAGCTCTTTTGCCTTTTCAACACTGTCATAACCGTGGAACCAGGCGCGCGGTGGCAGTCGGTTCTCAGATTGTTTTTCTATGTTTTCCCAATTGTTCACGCCAACATCCTCATTACGTGGGTATGGGCAAACAATAGTAAATATTTAGTAAAACTAAAAATTAAAGTTTACTAAATGCCGTGGCGATCACAATAAATCAACACGCGGTATAAAACAAAAAGCCCTGCTGGTGTAAGAAACCAGCAGGGCTTATGAGATTAATTATTGATTTTACTCAGATGTTGTCGTGTCACGCAATTGCAAAGAGCTGGGGACAAATACCGACAGCGGGATGGTACGATCATCACGCAGGCGTTCCATCAGCAGGTTAACGCCCTGCGCACCGATGGTTTCGGAATGAATTCTGACCGTTGAAAGTGCCGGGTAAACAAAGCGCGCGGTAGGTATATCGTTGACGCTTATCAGAGCCAGTTGCTCTGGCACTTTGATACCGTGTTCGTGCAGAGCGCGTAGAACACCAATCGCAATAGAGTCGGTCGCCACAAACAAGGCTGGTGGGTAATCGCTTGATGATGCAAGCATTTTCATCGCGCACTGGTATCCGGCCTGGCTACTAAAGTCCCCATAGTAAACATCCTGCGGCTGAACAACCTTTTTATTACGCCCATAATCAACAAACGCCTGTTCGCGCTGATCGGCATATTCCGGGTCATCCCGGCCACCGATAAAGCCGATACGCAGGTAACCACGTGAAATAAAGAAGTCGATCACCTTCTGGCTGATTTTCGCTAAATCAACGCTTACGCAGTCAAACCGTGGATCGTTAGTTACCCCATCGAGATACACCAATGGCAAATCCTGCTGCTCAAGCACCGCCTGTGTTGCAGGCTGGGGTTTACCAATTACCAGTAAACCGTCGGCTGCCACCAATGGGCGATCGCCTTTGTAGTCGTAACAGGAAACTAGCGTAATACCGAGTTTTTCGCATTGAGTTTCAATGCCATAGCGCATAGCCAGGTAATAGGGATCGTTGATTTCCAGCTCTTGCCCATGAGTATAAAGAGCTGCAAAGGTAAGACGTTGACCGGCCTGGCGTTTGGCGCTGGGGACTTTGTATTCCAGCCGCTCTGCCGCTTCGAGGATTTTCTGACGTGTCTGACTCTTCACGCTCAGTGTGGGATCGTCATTCAGGACCCGTGAAACCGTAGCCACCGATACCTGAGCCGCATGAGCGATTTCCTTCAATGTAGCCATAAGATCCCAATAATCAAGAGGTGAAAACAATAGCTTAATGGCATTGCGACTACGTGTATAGCCCTACTCGCATTGTGATCCACTTATCGCTTTACCGATTTAAGTATATATTTTAGTAAATATTTAACTAGTATGAATGGCATTCCACGGATCGATAACCGCAATAACAACAAGGAATGGATTACATGGTTAAGATTTTCTCTATGGTAACGCTGCTATTACTGTTCTCACCCGCAGGGGCATTGCTGGCAGCGGAAAGCGTTGTTCCGGCAGAACGCCAGACTCCGCAACCACCTTCGCTTACAGCAGATACAAGTAACACCGCCTTTCGTTTTTATGGCGAGATGGGCCTGGGTGGCAGCGTTTACCTAAATGGCGACGACAAGCATAAATACAGCGACGGGACTTATATCGAAGGTGGTCTTGAGGTCAAACACGGTAACTGGTTTGGTCTGCTATATGGGGAAGGCTGGACGGTTCAGGCAGACAATAATGGTAATGCCTGGGTGCCGGATCACAGTTGGGGCGGTTTCGAAGGTGGAATTAACCGTTTTTATGGTGGCTATCGTACTGATAAAGGCACCGAGTTTATTTTAAGTGCCCGTAACGATTCATCGCTGGATGATTTGCAATGGTGGGGAGATTTCACACCGGAGTATGGCTATGTCATCCCCAACACGCGTGATTTAACCTACGCCGCTAAGATACAAAACCTGACAGGGAAGCTGCGTTACAGTGTCACAGCAGCTCCAGAGAGCCGTGTCGACGAGAGCAAAGCGTGGTTGCACTTCGGTAAATATGACCGCTATTCAGATAAATATACCTATCAGGCGATGATCAACGGCTACCTCCAGTACGACATTCTTGATGATTTAACCATGCTGAGCGGGTTGGAAATGACCGACGGCACCGGGCAGATGTATCTGCTGGGTTTACAGGGTAAACACCTCGCAGGACGAGTCTGGCACCATACCGGTAAGGGCGATGGTTATAACCCTGGTAGTGAGAGCGGGATGATGATCAGCGGCATGGTTGAGCCTGCCAAAGGTTTTTATCTTTCTACCGCATACAGTTACGCAAAACATGAACTGGATAATGAGGAGGATCAAACAACCTCTTATGCACAGTTTGGTATCTGGTATGAGTATTTTGGCGGGAAGTTCGCCACCGCGTTGGACAGCCGTTTTTATCTTGATAACGACACCACCGAGGCCAGCAATTCGGTCTTCGTGATGCAATATTTCTACTGGTAAGGATACTTCATGAAAACAATTTTCCGTCTTGCCCCGCTCGCGATGCTGCTTGTGCTCGCGGGTTGCCATTCAACAAAGCACGACACCTCCACATTAAAGGCCAATGATTTCCAGAACGTTATCGATCGCACCGGCGCGCCACAGGCGATGCTTGATTACGATTTCGACGAACATCAACGATTTAATCCGCTTTTTGATGATGGTGCCTGGCACGGGCACTTGCTGCCAGCAAGTAGCGAAGGGATGGGTGGTTTCCCAGGCCCAGCTTTGCTGACCGAAGAGTACATCAACTTTATGGCGAATAATTTCGACCGTCTGAGTGTGTACCAGAACGGCAAGAAAATCGCATTTACAATGAAGGCATACAGCATTCCAGGGGCGTTGATACAGACACTTACCTCCCCTGGTGTCACAGTGAAAATGACGCTGCGCTTTGTAACATCACGCACTTCCTTGCTGGAAACAGAAATCACTACCGATGCGCCGCTGGAGCTGGTTTGGGATGGCGAGTTACTGGAGAAGTATCATCTTCAGGAGCAAAAACCTCAGTCTGATGAAACCATTGAGCAGGCGTTCCCGGGCTACACCCGCACGCTACATGCCACATCAGATGGTCTGAATGTCACTTTTGGCAAAGTGCGTGCCGATTCAAACCTGATGACCTCTGGTCAATCACAGTACCAAATCCATAAAACGCTGCCGATGCGCACCCAAATTGACGGTCACCGCTTTATTGCAAAAGCCAACATTGAAGGCTCGACCACCCTCTACACCACTTATTCTCATTTGTTGACGGCTGCTGAAGTACAAAAAGAACAAAGTAAAATCACCGATATTCTCAAGCATCCCCAACCCTACCAGACAGCATCCGAGCAGCGTTGGGAAGGTTATTTGAAATCAGGGCTAAAAAACCCTGCCGCGACGGCGTCACAAACCCGTGTGGCAGTAAAAGCTATCGAAACGCTGAATGGAAACTGGCGTGGCGTGGCAGGTGCGATGAAATTTGACTCCGTAACACCCTCTGTAACTGGACGCTGGTTTTCCGGTAACCAGACCTGGCCGTGGGATACCTGGAAGCAGGCTTACGCTATGGCACATTTCAATCCTGACGTGGCAAAAGATAACATCCGCGCAGTCTTCGCCTGGCAGATTCCAACCGATGACCCGTTACGCCCATGGGATGCGGGCTTTGTTCCAGATTTGATTGCCTATAACACAAGCCCTGAGCGTGGCGGTGATGGCAGCAACTGGAATGAACGCAATACCAAGCCAAGCCTTGCCGCATGGTCTGTGATGGAAGTCTACAAAACCACGGGGGATAAAACCTGGCTTGAGGAAATGTATCCGCATCTGGTGGCTTATCATGACTGGTGGTTACGTAACCGTGACCACAACAGAAATGGTGTACCTGAGTATGGTGCCACTCGTGACAAAGCCCATAACACCGCAAAGGGTGAAATGATCTTTACCGTCAAACGCGGCAATAAAGAACAGAAGATGGTGGGGCTTGCGAACTACAACCGGGTTTTGCGTAGCGGGAAATATGACAGCATTGATATTCCGGCTCAGGTTGCCGCTTCGTGGGAGTCCGGGCGTGATGATGCTGCCGTGTTTGGCTTTATCGGCCCTGACCAGCTGCAACGTTATCTTGATAAAGGCGGCAAACGCGAAGACTGGCAGGTGCTGTTTGCTGAAAACCGCGACTCAAATGGGCGCCTTGTCGGTTTTTCACTTTTGCAGGAGTCAGTTGACCAGGCCAGTTATATGTTCAGCGACAGCAGCTACCTGGCTGAGATGGCGAAAATTCTCGGCAAACCGCAAGATGAACAACGCTTTAGCCAGCACGCTAAGAAACTGGCCAGCTATATCAACACCTGTATGTTTGACGATGCCACCGGCTTCTATTACGACATTCGGATTGAAGATAAACCTTTAGCCAATGGCTGTGCCGGCAAACCAATCGTGGCGCGGGGCAAGGGACCGGAAGGATGGTCACCGTTATTTAATGGTGCCGCCACTCAATCCCATGCTGATGCCGTCGTGAAGGTCATGAAAGATCCAAAAGAGTTTAATACTTACGTGCCATTAGGGACTGCAGCACTGACGAATCCGGCATTTGGTGCTGATATTTATTGGCGTGGACGAGTGTGGGTGGATCAATTCTACTTCGGGTTAAAAGGAATGGAGCGGTACGGTTATCGTGCCGATGCCGTGGAGATGGCTAATCGTTTCTTTGCCCACGCCAATGGCCTAATGAGCGATGGTCCAATTCGCGAGAACTATAATCCGCTCAATGGCGCGCAACAGGGGGCACCGAATTTCTCCTGGAGCGCCGCGCATCTCTACATGTTGTACAACGATTTCTTCACGCAAAAGTAGTAAACGTAAAACGGCCCCAAATGGGGCCGTTACAGAATAGGTAAAGACCTATGCTCTAAATAATTGGAGTTGCATCAAGGCGGCAAACTCAGGAATCCCCAGGAGCTTACTCGAGTAAGTGACTGGGGTGAGTGAGTGCAGCCAACGCCGAGGCGACTTCAAGTATGACGAGGATAGTTACCGGCGAACCATGCGATAAATAACCAAAACAATAATCGCACCTGCTACTGCGACAAGGAAACTTGGCAAGTTAAAGCCCGTAACGCTGCCGCCGATATGAAGAAATGTTGCAATCCATCCACCAACGACAGCACCAATAATCCCTAAAATACAGGTCACGATAAAACCGCCGCCGTCTTTACCAGGCATAATTAGTTTTGCGATAACACCAGCTATCAAACCGAAAATAATCCAGGCCAGAATACCCATGTTGAACATCCTCTTCATTATTGTGTGTGGTAACAAGCCAGAACCCACATCAGTTTCGCCGCGGGTTTTGTCTGTCGGTACGCTAAGTATAATCAAATGTTAGGAAAATGTGACTGGCATCACTAAGTTATTGAATTTATCCGCATAGCGCCTTGAGATTTATCTTAAGTTTTTTACATTATTGCCGATAAGATTGCTTACCGCTTTCAAAAAACCACAACATGGACCTGGCCTTGAGTAACTATAACGAGCAGTTTCTGAAACAAAGTCCTCTGGCAGTATTAGGCGTGTTACGTGATCTCCATAAAAACCAAGTACCGGTTCGTCTGAGTTGGCCATCGGGGCAATTTATCAGCAAAATCCTTGAGGTTACGGCGACTGGTTTGATAGTGGATTTTGGAAGCCAGGGGCATGAAAATCAGGCGGCGCAAAAAGCGACCAACATACAGTTCATCGCTGAGACGGAAGGAGCAAAGGTAGAATTTATAATGCCTAAGATGCAGGTGATAAGTTACCTGAACTTACCGGCATTCCACGCCCCGCTACCTCCCGCTTTGTGGTTTGTACAGCGTCGGGAATACTTTCGTATCAGTGCCCCACTTCAGCCCTATTACCTCTGCAATACCACGCTCTCTAATGGCTCACCTTTCCAGTTCAGGCTATGTGATTTGTCATTAGGGGGAATGGGCGCACTGCTTGACGGGCCTCTGCCAGAAGGGTTGAGCGCAGGAATGCGTTTCTCACAGGTGGAAATAGATTTAGTGCAGTGGGGTAAATTTCACTTTGATATGCAGTTGATAACGCTTTCGGAACGAAAAGTCATCGACGGTAAAAATCAGACTATCAGCACCCCTCGCCTGAGTTTCCGCTTCCTGAATGTAAACCCGGCCGTTGAGCGCGAACTACAGCGCATTATCTTCTCGCTGGAACGATCGGCGCGTGAAAAAACAGAACGAGTGAAGTAAACAGTTTAAGACAGACACTAAAGAATGCGATTTGCATAAAGGCGACAAGGCCGCACGTCCCAGACGCATAGAAAACGATGCGACTGGGACGTGCGGCTGGGCTCTGTTACATAGCGTTTAAAGCACGCGACACCTTATACAGATAGCGCGGAGCCTGAGGTGCCGGGTGATTCTTCGCGATATAATCGTAAAACTCGTCAGGGCTCAGGTCGTTAATCTCGTTAATGGCCTTTTTGCGATCCGATGAGAAGGTTCTGAGCAAAGCTCCTGCACCATTGGCATAAGAAGCCAGCAACGCATATTGCATAGTTTGCGGATCTTCAATACCAGCCAGAGTGCCATGTTCCAGGATACTTAAATAAGCCGTGCCAATCGAAATATTACGCGCCGGATCTTTGAGCTCGCTGGTTGACGGCTCGCCGCCCCATCCCAGATGGCGATACACATCACGCCCAGCTGTTGAGGCTTTAATCTGCATCAAACCAACCGCGTTAGACTTACTGACAAGCGTAGGATTACCGCCTGATTCCACAGCAATAATCGCCGTTACCACTCGTGGGCTTACTCCCCACTCTTTTGCCGCCTGATCGGTTATTGGCATCCAGGTTAATGCACGTTGTACCGGTTTTGTAGGGTCCCACTCGGGCTGTTTGGTGGTATGGCTTGAACAACCTGCTAAAAACAAAACCAATACAATGAGCCATCTGATATTCACGCATCTATCCTTATAAAATTACCCGGAATATTGAAATTTGTGGGGTAAACAACATTGATTCATCGCCGCCTGGCGGATGACAACCACCTTTGATAACGGCATGATAACCAATTCACTTTCAGCAAGGAAATGCCATGTCCACGATTCGTTTGATTGCCCCTTCAGGTTTCTGTGTTAATCAGGCTGCTGCTGCGCGCGGTATCGAACGCCTGAAAGCCGCGGGCCATCGAGTGGAAAACCAATCCGTCGTGACCCGGCGCTTTCAGCGTTTCGCCGGAACTGACGACCAACGACTTGCTGACATTCAGAATTTATCCGCACTCCCGAAGGAATGCGATATCGTTCTGGCGGTGCGCGGTGGTTATGGTGCATCCCGTTTGCTTGAAAATATAGACTATTCAAGCTTGGGGCACGCGTTCCACGAACGTACACCGATTATTTGCGGGCATAGCGATTTCACGGCAATCCAACTCGCGCTGCTTTCGCAGACCGGGACGATAACGTTTAGTGGCCCGATGCTCGCGGGTAATTTTGGTGCAGAAGAGTTAAATAGCTATACCTGGCAGCATTTCTGGCAGGCGATTACTGAGCCGCAGTTTACCCTCACCTGGCAAAGCCCAACGCCTGCATGTTCGGTAAGCGGGACGCTGTGGGGTGGCAACCTCGCGATGCTGGTTTCAATGCTGGGGTCGCCGTGGCTCAACGTGATTGATGGTGGCATTTTAGTGGTCGAGGATATTAACGAGCATCCTTTCCGCGTGGAGCGCCTGTTATTGCAACTCCACCACGCCGGAATTTTAGCGCGTCAGAAGGCCCTGATTCTCGGTAGTTTCAACGGGGCAACGTTAAGTGACTACGACGGCGGTTATGATTTCGATGAAATGTGTCGCATGTTAGAGCAGCGGTTATCCATTCCCGTGCTGCGCGGTTTACCGTTTGGTCATGAACCAGAAACCGTCACTCTGCCATTGGGAGCTTTTGGTGAACTACAGCATGACGGGCAAACCGCCAGCCTCACCGTAAGTGGCCATCCGGTAATCAGGTAAAAAAAGTCGTTTCAGCCCCTCAGATAGCACGATGAATCAATAGTTTCCGTGTTAATATTTTCCACACGAATAGATACAGGCGCAAAGGAGAAAGATAATTTTGGACGCAGGGGCAATAGTCAGTCTGTTTATTTTAGGTTCCGTACTGGTAACTTGTAGCATCTTATTGAGTTCCTTTTCCTCGCGTCTTGGTATCCCCATTCTGGTTATCTTCCTCGCTATTGGTATGTTGGCGGGGATCGATGGTATTGGCGGAATTCCGTTTGATAATTATCCTTTCGCTTATTTAATCAGTAACCTGGCGCTGGCGGTGATTCTGCTTGATGGCGGCATGCGCACCCAGGCAAGCTCCTTTCGCGTAGCCCTTGGCCCCGCGCTATCACTTGCCACAGTTGGGGTACTTATCACCTCAGGCTTGACTGGCATGGCTGCAGCCTGGCTGTTTAATCTCAATTTAATTGAAGGCTTGTTGATTGGTGCCATCGTCGGCTCAACAGATGCGGCAGCCGTGTTCTCGCTGCTCGGCGGCAAAGGGCTGAACGAACGTGTCGGCGCAACGCTCGAAATTGAGTCCGGCAGTAACGACCCAATGGCGGTGTTTTTAACCATCACGCTTATCGAGATGATTCAGCATGGGCAAACCGGCCTGAGCTGGATGTTCCTGGTGGATATTATTCAGCAGTTTGGTCTGGGCATTGTGCTTGGCCTTGGCGGCGGTTATTTGCTGTTGCAAATGATTAACCGTATTACCCTGCCGCAGGGCTTGTATCCGCTGCTCGCATTAAGCGGTGGGATTATGGTGTTTGGAATCACCACCGCATTAAACGGCAGCGGTATTCTGGCGGTCTATTTGTGTGGTTTCGTGCTCGGCAACCGCCCTATCCGCAGCCGCTTTGGCATCTTGCAAAACTTTGATGGACTGGCGTGGTTTGCGCAAATTGGCATGTTCCTGGTGCTGGGCTTGCTGGTCAATCCAACCGATCTGTTGCCGATTGCCATTCCGGCACTGCTGCTGTCTGTCTGGATGATTTTCTTTGCTCGTCCATTGTCTGTGTTCCTCGGCTTGTTGCCGTTCCGTGGATTTAACCTGCGCGAGCGTGTGTTTATCAGTTGGGTCGGCCTGCGTGGTGCGGTGCCAATCATCCTTGCTGTATTCCCGATGATGGCGGGCCTTGAAAATGCGCGCCTGTTCTTTAATGTCGCCTTCTTCGTGGTTCTCGTGTCACTGTTATTACAAGGCACGTCGCTCGGTTGGGCGGCGAAAAAAGCCAAAGTTGTGGTTCCGCCTGTCGGCTGGCCTGTATCCCGTGTTGGCCTGGATATTCATCCGGAAAACCCTTGGGAGCAGTTCGTTTATCAGCTTAGCGAAGACAAATGGTGCATCGGTGCCTCTTTGCGGGATCTGAAAATGCCGAAAGACACACGAATTGCCGCCTTGTTCCGTGACAATGTTCTGCTGCAACCAGGCGACCGCACGCGTTTGCAAGTGGGTGATGTGCTATGTGTTATTGGACGTGAGCGCGACTTACCGGCTCTGGGTAAAATGTTTAGCCAGTCGCCGCCTGTCGCGCTCGACCAACGCTTCTTTGGTGATTTTATTCTCGAAGCCAGCGCCCAGTTTGGCGATGTCGCGACCATTTACGGCCTTGAACTTGATGATAACGTCAATACTCAACAAACATTGGGTGAGTTTGTGGTGGGCATGTTAGGCGGCGCGCCGGTGGTGGGTGACCAGGTGGAGTTCGCGGGTATGATATGGACAGTGGCCGAGAAAGAAGATAACCAGGTGCGTAAGATTGGTGTGCGCGTCGAGAGTGAAGAGACTGAGTAATAAAACAATATGGCGGGTAAGGTAACTTACCCGCCATACCAATACCGATGTGCAAAAGAGCGTTAATGCAACAATAGTCAGGATGTTGTAACTACAGGCACGCGTGGTGCCAGAGCGCACATTAATTCGTACCCCACCGTTCCCGCGGCATGAGCCACATCATCAATTTTCACCGTGTTGCCCCACAGTTCGACCGGACTACCAATCCCGGCATTCGGGCAAGGCGTGAGATCTACGGTCAACATATCCATGGAAATGGCACCGACAGTGTGAGTCAGCACGCCGTCAACGCGCACTGGCGTGCCCGTCGGCGCGATACGCGGATAACCATCGGCATAACCACAGGCCACTACACCAATGCGCTGTTCACCGCTTGCCCGATAACGGCTGCCATAACCCACGGTATCACCCGGTTTAAGGTTCTGAACGCCAATAATTTCACTTTGTAGACTCATGACCGGTTGCAAGCCGCTGGTGGCAACATCACACCACTGCCCGCTCGGCGATGCGCCATACAAGATGATCCCTGGACGCACCCAGTCGAAATGCGCTTCCGGGTGCCACAGCGTTGCCGCCGAATTGGAGAGCGAGCGCGGGCAATCTAAACCTTCAGCCGCCTGCACTACCCGCTTCATTGGTTCAACAATGCCATCAGGTTGTTCTGCATCAGCAAAGTGTGCCATCAACGTAAGTTGACCGACGTTTGGGATAACACGCAGTTGCTGCCAGATAGAATGCACGCGGTCAGGGCTGAACCCGAGGCGGTTCATTCCGCTATTCATCTTCAGGTAAACATCCAGCGGTGCATTGAGTTTGGCATTAGCTAAAGCTTTTACCTGCCAGTTACTGTGCAGGCTGGTGGTCAAACGATACTGGTCAAATAGCGGCAATTCGTCGGCATGGAAGAACCCTTCCAGCATCAAAATCGGTCCTTTCCAACCTAGCTCACGCAGCAGGATTGCCTCTTCAACATTAAGCATCGCGAAACCATCGGTTTCCCTTAACGACGACCAGATACGCTCAATTCCATGACCGTACGCATTCGCTTTAACCACCGACCAGACACGCGAATGAGGAGCTGCCTGGCGAACAACATTTAAATTGTTACGTAGCGCGCTGAGATTCAGCGTCGCAACAACAGGACGGGGCATTGTCCTCTCCTTGTTTAAATTTAATTATGAGCGTTATGCAAACGCTGCGAGCCCGTCGGGCTAAAACCTGGGGAGTAACGCGCAACCGCGAGATCGTCAAATGGAATGGCGGGCGTTGTTCCTGAAATTAAATCGCTGAGCATCTGACCGGAGCCGCAGGCCATCGTCCAGCCTAACGTCCCGTGCCCGGTGTTAAGCCAAAGATTTTTGAACGGTGTACGCCCAACAATTGGTGTACCGTCTGGCGTCATCGGGCGCAGACCCGTCCAGAACGTAGCTTGCTCAACATGCCCTCCACGCGGGTACAAATCACGAACCACCATTTCCAGGGTTTCGCGGCGCGGTTGTAGCAATTCCGTATTAAAGCCGACAATTTCTGCCATTCCGCCAACGCGAATACGCTTGTCAAAACGCGTGATAGCAATTTTGTATGTCTCATCGAGAATAGTCGAAACAGGTGCGCCTTGCTCATCAGCAATGGGGATAGTCAGCGAATAACCTTTGAGTGGATAGACAGGAATATCAACGATATTTTTCAATAGGCCGGTGGAGTATGACCCGAAAGCAACGACGTAAGCATCGGCCTTCACGACCTCTTTGCCGCACTGCACGCCGTAAATACTTTGGCCTTCGTACAACAGACGATCAACCGAAGTATTGAAACGGAACTCAACACCGGCCTCTGCCGCCATCTGAGCCAGGTTTTGCGTAAATAGCTGGCAGTCGCCAGTTTCATCATTCGGTAAGCGCAAGCCGCCTGTGAGCTTATGAGCTACATCAGCTAGCGCGGGTTCAACTTCGGCTAAACGGCTTGCCTCAAGCAATTGATATGGCACGCCAGCATCTTCGAGTACTGCAATATCTTTGGCAGCATTTTCATACTGCTGAGCGGTACGGAACAGTTGCAGCGTGCCGCCCTGCCGTCCTTCGTATTGAATATTGGTGGTATGTCGCAACTCTTTCAGACAATCACGGCTGTATTCCGCGAGGCGCACCATACGGCCTTTGTTTTCCATGTAATGACGCATGTCGCAGTTGCGCAGCATTTGCAGCATCCACTTGAGCTGGAATTGCGTACCGTCGATGCTTATCGCCAGCGGCGCATGGCGTTGGAACATCCATTTAATCGCTTTAAGTGGCACACCTGGGGCCGCCCACGGAGCGGCATAGCCCGGTGAAATTTGCCCGGCATTCGCCGCACTGGTTTCCATTGCCGGCCCCGCTTCCCTGTCGATAACCGTGACATCATGCCCAGCCTGGCGTAAATACCAGGCACTGCTGACTCCGACTACGCCACTTCCCAGCACCACAACTCGCATACCGATTCCACCATTTAGCTAAAAGAATAATCTTCTGATTACAAATTGATAACTCAGTTGAAAATGTTATTCAACATATGGCTTTGTTATAGTGACTTTCCTCACATCCTGCCCCGTTATCGCCGCATATCGATAATTAGAATCTCCTGCCTGGTAAAATATTTTCTACAAAATATTATGCTGCTTATTGAGTTAAGCGCGGGGCATTGAAATACGTTAATCGCGTCGAAAAAATTTTGCTTGCCGCTGCTAAGTTTCAGGAGTTGTCTATTCTTGAAAGTGAGGCTTTCCATCCAGAGAGAGCCGCCAACAATGAGGGCGCGCTGATGGCTATTGTTACTGATTCCGCCACAAAGGATTCTAAACGTCTAAGTGATGGACCTGACTGGACGTTCGAGCTGCTTGATGTCTACCTCGCCGAGATAGATCGTGTTGCCAAACTCTATCGGCTGGAGACTTATCCTCATCAAATTGAAGTGATTACCTCCGAACAAATGATGGATGCCTATTCGAGCGTTGGGATGCCGATTAACTATCCGCACTGGTCGTTTGGTAAGAAATTCATTGAAACGGAGCGGCTATACAAACATGGGCAACAGGGGTTGGCCTACGAGATAGTGATCAACTCCAACCCGTGCATCGCCTATCTGATGGAAGAAAACACCATTACGATGCAGGCGCTGGTGATCGCCCATGCCTGTTATGGGCATAACTCATTCTTCAAAAACAACTATCTGTTCCGCAGTTGGACCGATGCCAGCTCGATTATCGATTACCTGATTTTCGCCCGTAAATACATTACCGAATGCGAAGAGCGTTATGGCGTGGACGAAGTGGAGCGCCTGCTCGACTCCTGCCATGCGCTGATGAACTATGGCGTTGACCGTTATAAACGCCCACAAAAAATTTCGTTGCAGGAAGAGACTGCGCGGCAGAAAAGCCGTGAGGAGTACTTGCAAAGCCAGGTGAACACATTGTGGCGTACCCTACCACGCCGTGAAGAAGAAAAAACGGTTGCCGAAGCGCGTCGTTACCCTTCAGAGCCACAAGAAAACCTGCTCTATTTTATGGAAAAGAATGCGCCGTTGTTGGAGTCCTGGCAGCGTGAGATTTTGCGCATTGTGCGTAAGGTTAGCCAGTACTTCTATCCACAAAAACAGACCCAGGTGATGAACGAAGGCTGGGCGACGTTCTGGCACTACACCATCCTTAACCATCTGTATGATGAAGGAAAAGTGACTGACCGCTTTATGCTGGAGTTCCTACATAGCCATACCAATGTGGTATTCCAGCCACCGTACAATAGCCCTTGGTACAGCGGCATCAACCCATATGCACTGGGTTTTGCCATGTTCCAGGACATCAAACGTATTTGCCAGTCGCCGACCGAAGAAGACCGCTACTGGTTCCCGGATATTGCGGGCAAAGACTGGCTGGAAACGCTGCATTTCGCGATGCGTGATTTCAAAGATGAAAGTTTTATCAGCCAATTCCTGTCGCCAAAACTGATGCGTGATTTTCGCCTGTTTACGGTGCTGGATGACGACCGCAATAACTATCTGGAAATTGCGGCGATTCACAATGAGGAGGGTTATCGCAAGATTCGTGCTGAGCTTTCTGCACAGTACAATCTCAGTAACCTTGAACCTAATATTCAGGTCTGGAACGTTGATTTACGCGGCGACCGCTCGCTGACGCTGCGCTATATCCCGCATAACCGTGCTCCGCTAGATAAAGGGCGTCGTGAGGTTCTCAAACATGTACATCGTTTGTGGGGCTTTGACGTAACGCTTGAACAGCAAAACGAAGATGGCAGCGTTGAGTTACTCGAACGTTGCCCACCGCGACTCAATAGTTTGTAAGCATAAAAAAACGCTTCCCGAAGGAAGCGTTTTTCATTTTACAGATGGTGATGACATGGCCAGATTAACGAGTGTGCATTGCCAAATCACCCGGTAGGTTTTTCTGCATCCGATGCCAGATTTCACCACTTTCACGCCCGTAGGTACGAACAGTATCAAATACCTGATCGTGCAAACCTTGTTGGCAAATTTCCGCCAGACGATGGTAGAAACCTAACGCCAGACTGCGCGCTTCAGGACTTGAGAAGTAGTGACGACCGATGCGGGTATACAATCCTTTCATTCCATTGAGGATCAGCCCGTAAATTGGGTTGCCGGAAGCAAAAGCCAGACCACGGAAAATGTTGTAATCAAGCTTAGCGAACGCATCAGCGTGATCTTCAACGCTGTTTGCGGTAGCCAACACTTCTTGCGCTTTATCCGGATGCTGGCGAACAGCAGTACGAATAAAGATGGTCGCAATGTTAGTTCGCACTGACAGCAGGTTATCAATCAACTGCGGCACGCTGTCATGATCGAGACGCGCCAGAGTTTCCAGAATGTTTAAACCGGAGGTTTCCCAGAAGTTATTCACTTTGGTCGGCTTGCCATGCTGAATCGTTAACCAGCCATCACGCGCCAGGCGCTGAAGCACCTCGCGCAATGTGGTACGGGTCACACCGATTAGCTCAGATAACTCACGCTCAGCAGGAAGAATTGTTCCCGGGGCAAAGCGGTTATTCCAGATACTTTCGATGATGTATTCTTCCGCGAAACCCGCCGGGCTCTGCGCCTTAATGACCATAGTATGCTTTCCATTACACAGGTTTTGCTAAAGAGACTCATCATACCAGATGCCATGCGGCGCAGGTAGCAGCGAGGGGCGCCAAATTTGGAATCATGGTTTAATTTTGCAGAGCATCGCACAACCAAAGAATATTCCTATACCTTGATTGATATCTTATGCGCAGGTAACCTGAAACAACTCAATTGACGCAACTTTATCTTTATCCGAAATATTTCTGTTTTAAGTTTTGGGGAGAAAGCATCACCTCGCCTGCACTTTGAGATATTACGGATAACTGGAGCATGAAAATTCTACGATGGAAATGTCTACGGGGCGTGCGCTTTTTCGCAACTTTTTAGGTCAGTCACCTAATTGGTATAAGCTGACTTTACTGACTTTCTTAGTCATAAATCCTTTAATATTCTGGTTCGTTAGTCCATTCGTTGCAGGCTGGATGTTGGTTGCCGAGTTTATATTCACTCTGGCAATGGCTCTGAAATGTTATCCGCTACTACCTGGCGGGTTGCTGGCTATTGAAGCCGTGTTCATTGGAATGACAACGCCAGACCATGTACGCGCAGAAATTGCATCAAATCTTGAAGTGTTGCTGCTACTGATATTTATGGTTGCGGGCATCTATTTCATGAAACAGCTCCTGCTGTTGGTGTTTACCAAACTCCTGCTCGGCATTCGCTCAAAGATTCTGCTCTCCCTCGCATTTTGTATCGCAGCCGCATTTTTATCGGCCTTCCTCGATGCTCTTACCGTGGTCGCTGTAGTCATCAGCGTGGCGGTTGGCTTCTATGACATCTACCACCGCGTCGCGTCGACTGGCGAACTTGAAGATGGTCTTCAGGATGACACCCAACTTGATTCCGACACTCGCAGCACACTCGAGCAATTCCGCGCTTTTCTACGTAGCCTGATGATGCATGCCGGTGTGGGCACCGCGCTGGGTGGTGTGATGACGATGGTCGGCGAGCCACAAAACCTGATTATTGCGAAAAATGCTGGCTGGCACTTTGGCGATTTCTTCCTGCGTATGGCTCCGGTGACCATTCCGGTTCTTATTTGCGGCTTACTCACCTGTGTATTGCTGGAGTCCACTAAAATACTCGGTTACGGTGAGAAACTGCCAGAAAAGGTACGTGGGATTTTGCAAGACTACGACACTAAAAGTGCGCAAAAACGCACCCGTCAGGATCGTGTAAAACTGATCGTTCAGGCACTGATTGGTATCTGGTTGGTGATTGCTCTGGCACTCCATTTAGCCGAAGTAGGGTTAATTGGCCTATCAGTGATTATTTTTGCCACCTCATTATGTGGTGTGACTGATGAGCACCAGATAGGCAAAGCCTTTACCGAAGCGCTGCCGTTTACCGCCCTGCTGACCGTGTTCTTTGCGGTAGTCGCCGTGATAATTGACCAGCATCTGTTTACACCTGTTATTCAGTTTGTATTGCAGGCCGAACCACATTCGCAACTGGCGCTGTTCTATTTATTTAACGGCATCCTTTCATCGATTTCCGATAACGTGTTTGTCGGCACCGTCTATATCAACGAAGCGAAAACTGCACTAACCAGCGGCATTATTGACCTCAAGCAGTTTGAGTTACTGGCAGTGGCGATTAACACCGGTACTAACTTGCCGTCAGTTGCTACACCAAATGGCCAGGCAGCCTTCTTATTCCTGCTCACATCCGCGCTGGCTCCGCTGATTCGTCTTTCTTATGGCCGTATGGTGCTGATGGCTCTACCGTATACGCTGGTATTGACCATCGTTGGATTATTAGGTGTTGAATTTAGCCTCGTACCCGCAACCGAATGGATGCTGCATGCTGGCTGGATTTCATCACCATTGATGAACGCCATACCGCATTAAGTTATTCTAACGGGCGGTATAGCGCCCGTTTACCTTATTTGTCTGAATAACATTCAATTAGCGTGTTATTTTGATGTGCGTACTGGCGCAGAAATCGAATTCGTTTACACTGCCGACTCAACGCATGCTGCAGGGATACTGATTATGTTGCGATATTTAAACCAATGCTCCCGTGGGCGCGGTGCCTGGCTTCTACTGGCATTAACAGCCTTTGCCCTGGAAATGGTGGCATTGTGGTTCCAGCACGTGATGATGCTGAAACCTTGTGTTATGTGTATTTACGAGCGTTGCGCACTGTTTGGCATTATGGGTGCAGGGATTGTCGGTGCCATTGCGCCAAAAACACCGCTGCGTTATGCCGGAATTGCGCTTTGGATCTACAGTGCAGGGAAAGGTCTGCAATTAGCGTGGGAACACACCATGCTTCAGCTTCACCCTTCCCCGTTTGTGACTTGTGACTTTGCCGCGCGTTTCCCAAGCTGGTTGCCGCTTGATAAGTGGTTACCGTCAGTGTTTGTGGCAACAGGTGACTGTTCAGTGCGCCAGTGGGAATTCCTCACGCTGGATATGGTGCAGTGGTTGGTGGGAATTTTTGCTATTTTCCTGGTAATTGCCGTGCTGGTATTGATTGCTCAGCCTTTCAAACCTAAACGCCGTGATCTGTTCGGTCGCTAATCTCATCTTGCAGAAATAAAAAAACCGCCTCGGCGGTTTTTTTTATTATTAGTGGTCGCGACGATAAAGCGTCCACTGATCTATTCGCTCGCCACTTGGCAATATGCAATCGCCACGCTCACCCAGATCGGTTTTCACCGTTCTCAATTCACCGCCTTTGTCTTTGCAGTAAACTGACGCCGGGTTCGGCATGCCGATAACCTGCGGCGGTTTAGGTGCCACGGGCTCAGGCGATGAACAGCCGCTGAGGATTATTGCCCCAATTAGTAATGTTATTTTTTTCATTATTCCTCCGTTATGGAGGCTGAATGTTAACAGTGCAGAAGTGGAGAAAGCAAAACCAGCGCAATTCGCTCTTAGCGAGCAGCTACACTATATTGATGAATCGCACTCATCGGACGATGAAGAAGGTGCATCCCTGATTTACAGAAGATACAAACAGCGCCATGGGGATTTGTTTCTCGGACATCGTAAGGGGAGGTGCGATACTGTGAACCGCCACAAGACGGACACTTAAATGTTAAATACTGGATAAAAACCTACTTTTATTTGTTATTGAAAGAACACCGTATCATAAAGATTTCGTTTTGTACGATTTATTTTTGTGTTCTTTCTCGAAGCTGGTGGTTTAGTCTGCCCACTCAGGTTTGTTTAATATATGATCTTGCCAGTCAGTTACTTCTGACTCTTTCACTGCAATATGGCGCACAGAAATCCGTTCACCATGCATGGCGGCTTTTGAACCTGTCAACAAGGGATGCCATACCGGTAAGTCCTTGCCTTCAGCCAATAGGCGGTACGCGCATGAGTGCGGTAACCACTCAAAGGTTGGCAAGTTATCACGAGTCAACTTGATGCAGTCTGGCTCATACTCAAAGCGGCGTTCGTAGTTTTTACACTGACAAGTTTTGATGTTTAATTGCTTACAGGCGACGTTGGTGAAGTAAATTTCATCCGAGTCTTCATCCATCAATTTATGCAGACAGCACTGGCCGCAGCCATCACAAAGTGATTCCCACTCTGTGTCACTCATTTCGTCAAGAGTTTTGCGCTGCCAGAACGGTGCTGTAGTCATGATGTTTGTCCGGTAATAAAAAAACAAGCGCACCTTATAAACAGTCTGAGCCACAGATGCAAGTTTTGCCGCCCTCGGGCGGCAAATTGATTATAGAACGCGGGTGGTTAAGTTGCGGCCTGCGAAGCTAACTTCGAGTTCGTCGCCACTCACAAGCGGCCCCACACCCTCCGGTGTTCCGGTGAGGATCACATCACCGGCTCGTAAGGTGAAAAAGCGGCTCATATAAGCAATCAAAGGCACGATCTTATGAATCATGTCTGAAGTACTGCCCTGCTGGCGAACTTTGCCATTGATCTTTAATGCAATAGGCGTATTTTGCGCATCGCAGTTAAACTCACTGGCTGGAATAAACCCAGAAATCGGACAGGAATTGTCAAACCCCTTCGCTTTTTCCCAGGGTTGGCCCGCTTTTTTTAATTTCCCCTGCAAGTCACGAAGTGTCAGATCAAGCGCTATGCCATATCCTGCAATGGCCTTAGTAACATGCTCATCTGTAGCCTGTCTAAGCGTAGATCCAATCAGAATCGCGAGCTCAACTTCATGATGCACCGACCCCAAACCTTGGGGTAGAACCAGCGGCTGGCGAATATCACACAACGCGCTTTCGGGCTTAATAAACAACACCGGCTCTTCCGGCGTTGCACTGCCCATCTCTTTGATATGTTTTGCGTAGTTACTGCCTACACACACTACTTTGCTGACCGGAAAATCCAGCAGCGCACCCTGCCAGTTATGATGCTGATACATGCCTTTCCTCTGCGTCGTTGTGTTAATTACCTTTGATACTAGAGAAAAAAATTGCGGCTGAATACCGACGTGTAAGAGTTATTGTGCAATCGCATCTGCCATGGTACCGATGCTTATCGCAAAGTAGTAAGAGCGGTTCCAGTGCATGATGGTACGAAAGTTATTGTAGACAAGGAACGAGCGCCCCAGGTTGTCATCAGGCGTGATAATCCAGGCTTTTCGAGTAGGAGCAGGTGGCATGGTTGCGTCTTTTAACGTGATACCTAATTTTTGCCATTGGCTGACTGTTTTACCCTGATCTGTTTTGGTTCCGGCAAGCGACCTATCGAAACCTTCGGGAAGCGTGACTTCTCTGCCCCATTCTCCACCCGCCTTCCATCCTTCAGTCTCCAGATAATTAGCGGTTGAAGCAAAAACGTCACTGATGTTAGTCCAGATATCAACTTTTCCATCACCATCGCCATCGGCACCATAGCGTAAATAGGAACTTGGCATAAACTGGCCTTGCCCCATTGCCCCCGCCCATGAACCTTTAAGCTCTTGCACGGTGATATGGCCCTGGTCGAGAATTTTTAATGCAGCCATCAACTCTTTGGTAAAGAACGCTTCACGCCGCCCTTCAAATGCCAGCGTTGCCAGCGCAGAAACAATGTCCTCTTTACCCTGAATTTCGCCAAAATGGCTTTCCATCGCCCACAGAGCAACGATGTACTGACTTTGTACACCAGTACGATTGCTGATGGCTTCTAATTCATTTCGGTGCTGCTGATATTGTGCGCGCGCTTGTTCAATCTTTTGTGGCGTAATGACCCGAGACAGATATTCATCCAGCATGATTTTCTTTTCAAGCTGGCTCTGGTCAGATTTGACGACCCGATCAACGAAATGAATGCTAGCGAATGCGTTGCTGATAGTGCTGTCGCTAATTCCCTGGAGGCGGGCTTGTTCTTTTAGTGTCTCAACAAAGGCCGGAAATTCCGCGGGGTTTCGCCCTTGCTGCGCAAGCGTTGTAGGTGCAGGCGTAGTCTCTGGCTGCGTCACAACTGAGGGATTAACAATGGATTGCGCCTGTTCGTCAGAAGATAGGGCGCTAAAACTGGTCAACATAAAGGTGATGACGGTTAAACAAATTGCTGGAGTGTTCATCTTTTTCCCCGCGGTTATTTGTTCTAAATATCATCTACCTTTATGTTCAGGAAAGATTTGGCAGTAGTCCTAAACTTATTTTTTCGGACTGTTTTCGAGATGCATTTTTAACAAACTTTCAGGCGGTGGTGGCAATTGTAAATAATAGCCAACATCATTGAGAGCTTGTTTTACTTTATCAAAATCAGCATTAGCCAGTTTTTTACTCCCATCAAGCGGTAATACCATTGCCAATTGTGGGGTACCAAAACCTTTCATCAATTCTTCAGGTACGCGTGAGAAATCGTCTTTTTTTTCGACATAAAGATAAGTTTGGTCACGTTTGCTACTTCTGTAGATCACACAAAACATTTTTTTTACTCTATTTTCGCCAGATGGTGGCTTGCCTGAATATATCTGTGACTATAACATGCCAGATGTACTTCGGAATATCGTCCCACACAGGTGGGGATTAAAACTGAATTGAGTAAGGCCAGGATGTCAAACACGCCAATCGAGTTAAAAGGCAGCAGTTTTACCTTATCAGTGCTTCATTTACATGATGCACAACCCGAAGTCATTCTCCAGGCCCTTCAGGACAAAGTATCCCAGGCTCCGGCCTTTCTGAAAAATGCACCAGTGGTGGTGAATGTTGCCAGCCTCGATGGTTCAGTTAACTGGAAGAAAGTCCAGCAAGCGGTAGTTTCTTCCGGTTTGCGAGTAGTCGGTATAAGTGGTTGTAAAGACGAAGCGTTGAAGAGAGAAATCGAACTCGCTGGCTTGCCACTGCTGACTGAAGGGAAAGAAAAGAATTCGCGTTCCAGGGCCACTCCCGCTGAGGTTGCGGTACCAGTAGAACCAATTGTTAGCCCGATCACAAAAACGCGTTTGATTGATGCACCGGTTCGTTCCGGTCAGCGCATTTATGCGCCAAACTGTGATTTGATTATCACCAATCACGTCAGTGCCGGTGCAGAACTTATAGCAGATGGTAATATTCATGTTTACGGCATGATGCGTGGCCGTGCTCTGGCGGGCGCCAGTGGCGATCGTGATGCACAAATATTCTGTACTAATCTTGCTGCTGAGCTGGTCTCAATAGCGGGAGAATACTGGCTAAGTGAACAAATACCAGCCAATTATTATGGGAAAGCGGCGCGCCTGAGTTTGGCGAGCGGTGCTCTCTCCGTTCAATCTTTGAATTAAGCCCTTTTAACAAGGAATTCCTTTATGGCACGCATTATTGTTGTTACGTCGGGTAAAGGGGGCGTCGGTAAGACCACGTCCAGCGCGGCCATCGCTACGGGTTTGGCCCAGAAGGGAAGAAAAACCGTCGTTATCGATTTTGATATTGGCCTGCGTAACCTGGATTTAATCATGGGATGCGAACGTCGCGTGGTATATGACTTCGTGAACGTTATTCAAGGCGACGCCACATTAAATCAGGCGTTGATCCGAGATAAGCGCACCGAGCAACTCTACATTCTTCCAGCATCGCAGACCCGCGATAAAGATGCCCTTACCCGCGAAGGTGTGGCGAAGGTACTCGAAGATCTGAAAAATATGGACTT
This sequence comes from Buttiauxella cochleicola, assembly GCF_021282405.1. Lineage (NCBI taxonomy): Bacteria > Pseudomonadati > Pseudomonadota > Gammaproteobacteria > Enterobacterales > Enterobacteriaceae > Buttiauxella > Buttiauxella cochleicola. The sequence goes on along the minus strand of NZ_JAJSOU010000001.1, from coordinate 7,944 downwards.
TGAGTTTATCGTTTGCGATTCACCTGCAGGTATCGAAACAGGCGCATTAATGGCGCTCTATTTTGCTGATGAAGCAATTATCACGACTAACCCCGAAGTTTCATCAGTGCGCGATTCAGACCGCATCCTCGGCATTCTTTCTTCAAAATCTCGCCGTGCCGAAAACGGTGAATCGCCAATTAAAGAACACCTGCTGTTAACTCGCTACAACCCGGGCCGTGTAAACCGCGGCGACATGCTAAGCATGGAAGATGTGCTGGAAATACTGCGCATTCCATTGGTCGGGGTTATTCCTGAAGATCAATCTGTGCTGCGTGCTTCAAACCAGGGTGAGCCGGTCATTCTTGACCAGGAGGCTGACGCTGGTAAGGCTTATGCAGATACTGTTGAGCGTCTGCTTGGCGAAGATCGCCCTTTCCGCTTCATTGAAGAAGAGAAGAAAGGCTTCCTCAAACGCCTGTTCGGAGGATAAGTTATGGCATTACTAGACTTTTTTCTCTCACGGAAAAAGAACACCGCCAACATTGCAAAAGAACGTCTGCAAATTATCGTTGCAGAACGTCGCCGTGGTGATAGTGAACCTCATTATTTGCCGCAGCTAAAACGCGATATTCTGGAAGTCATTTGCAAATATGTAAAAATCGATCCTGAGATGTTAACAGTCGTTCTCGATCAAAAGGATGACGATATTTCTGTTCTGGAGCTTAACGTCACGTTGCCAGAAACTCAGGAAGCAACAACCAAATCCGCGTAATACACTTTATGTAATAAGCCTCCCGGGATTACCCTGGAGGCTTATTTATTTTTACGAACTGACAATGTTTAAATACGGACTATTCTTAGAGGTTAATGGATATATTTTATTACCACTCAGCAAAACCCTGTAATTATTCCCAGTAACCTTCAGCAAATATTAAAAATCAGCTAGCAACGTTTTTAAAGCCTCACCCATTACACGTCCACGCCAGCCACTGATTAATTCCGGCTGTGTAGTCTGGGTTTTTAATTGCCAGTGCCAATTCAGCAACTGGTTAATTTGTCGGCGTGAAGCGAGTAACTCTGCACTCAAACCACAAGTTTCACTCACTTGCTGAACCAGCGCTTTGATAGCTTTAAATACGCGGCGATACCCCGGCATATCAACCAGATTACTCAGTGGTTCAGGTAGTTCATCATCAGATAACGCCTGGGCTTCAACAACCAACCCCAACAGCGTTTTACCATGAAAACGAATTTCACTGCCGCTCAGGCCAAGATGTTCAAGTTCACCTAACGATCCCGGCATATAGCGTGCAACCTGCCAGAGGTGTTCTTCGCGTACGACGAAGTTAACCGCCATATCACGCTCACGCGCTTTACGCAGACGCCACGATGCCAGTTTTTTCAGGCAAGCTAACTGGCGCGTTCTTAACTGCCATGCGTTACCAATTTCACGCCAGGCTTCTTCAGGGTCGAGAACATCCTGACGACGTGAGGCCATCAGGTTGCACTCATCCAGAGCGGCTTCCATCCAGCCCGCGGCTTGTGTCTCTTCCATCAACTTGTGCGCAATAGGCAACAGATAGAGCACATCAGCGGCAGCATAATCACACTGACGTTCAGTCAGAGGACGTGCCAGCCAGTCGGTGCGGGATTCACTTTTATCCAGCGCAATCCCGGTAAACGACTCAACAATGGTGGCAAAACCACAAGAGAGTGGACGCCCGCTAAAGGCCGCCAGAATCTGTGTATCAATAAACGGGTCAGGCAATATGCCGAACGCGTTGAGGAACACTTCAAGGTCTTCGCTGCCAGCGTGCAGGAACTTAATCACCGCAGTGTCTTGCAACAACGTTTTGAATGGTGACCAATCAGAAATCGTCAGCGGGTCGATAAGCGAAGCGGTTTCCCCGTCGTACAGCTGGATCAAGCCCAGTTGCGGGTAGTATGTCCGTGTACGAACAAATTCAGTATCCAGCGCAATAGCCGGAAATTGACGTGCAGCCTCACAAACGGTAGCCAGGCCTTCGTCGGTAGTAATCATTTGGTAAGTCAAATTCAGTTCTCTTAGGTATGCGCCCATAAAAAACGCCGGCTGAACCGGCGTTAGGGCGACTGACTCGGAGCTCAGGCGTTATTGTTGCCTTTACTGACCGATTCGTCACGTAGTTCTCGTCGTAATATTTTGCCAACGTTCGATTTTGGCAGCTCTTCGCGGAACTCCACCAGCTTAGGCACTTTGTAGCCAGTAAGATGGCGGCGGCAAAAAACAATCAGCGCTTCTTCGGTGAGCGATGCATCTTTTTTCACGACGAAGATTTTTACCGCCTCACCAGAAGCACCGCTAGGAACACCAACGGCTGCAACTTCGAGCACACCACTATGTTGCATAACGACATCTTCAATTTCGTTCGGATAGACGTTAAAGCCTGAGACCAGAATCATATCTTTTTTGCGATCGACGATGCGCATAAAGCCCTCGTCATCCATCACCGCAATATCACCGGTACGCAACCAGCCGTCTTGCAGAATTTCATCCGTTGCATCCGGACGTTGCCAGTAACCCAACATCACCTGTGGACCTTTGACGCACAGCTCCCCTGGTTCACCTGGTGGAACTTCTTCACCTTCATCGTCGATGAGTTTTACTTCGGTGGAAGGTACTGGCAAACCGATACTGCCGCTGTGGTAATCCATATCGTGAGGATTTGCGCTCACTAATGGGGCACATTCGGTCAGACCGTACCCTTCAAGCAGGAAGCGCCCTGTTAGTTTTTCCCAACGTTCGGCTACCACTTGCTGCACAGGCATACCGCCACCCGCGGAAAGGTGCAGGCTTGAAAAATCGAGCTGCTGGAATTCTTTGTTGTTGAGCAGCGCATTAAACAGCGTGTTTACACCAGTCATTGCGGTAAATGGATATTTAGCCAGCTCTTTCACCAGCCCCGGAATGTCACGTGGGTTGGTAATCAGCAAATTCTGTCCGCCAAGTTCAATAAATAGCAGGCAGTTCATGGTCAGAGCGAAGATGTGGTAAAGCGGCAGTGCGGTAACAACCAGCTCTTTGCGCTCAAATAGTAGCGGGCTGTAGGCCGCTCTAACTTGTTCAAGATTCGCTAACATATTGCGGTGCGTCAGCATCGCCCCTTTGGCAACCCCCGTCGTCCCGCCGGTATATTGCAGGAATGCGAGGTCATCGTTGATTATTTCAGGCTTGATGTACTGAAGACGGTATCCGTGTTGCAAAGCACTACGGAATGAAATGGCATCAGGAAGATGGTATTTCGGTACCAGACGTTTGATGTACTTAACAACAAAGTTAACCAACGTACCTTTTGCCGCAGAGAGTTGATCGCCCATACGCGTCAAAATAACGTGCTTAACCTGGGTCTTTTCGACCACTTTTTCGAGGGTGTGAGCGAAGTTCGAGACAATCACAATCGCACTGGCACCGCTGTCATTAAGCTGATGCTCAAGCTCACGCGGTGTGTACAGTGGGTTAACATTCACCACCACCATACCCGCGCGCAGAATACCAAACAGCGCGACCGGATACTGCAACAGGTTCGGCATCATTAACGCAACACGGTCGCCCTTTTGCAGGCCCAGACCCTGTTGTAAATACGCAGCAAACGCACGGCTCCGCTCTTCCAATTTACGGAACGTCATCACTTCACCCATGTTCATGAATGCAGGCTGATCGGCATAACGTGCCGTTGCTTGCTCAAACATATCAACCAGGGACTGATAACGGTCAGGATTTATCTCAGCCGCAACATCGGCTGGGTAGCGGTTAAGCCAAACCTTCTTCAAGGATCCACCTCTGAATTTAATATTCGTCGTCATCACAACCCCAATATATAAACACGCCGTTAACATAATATTAACTCAGCGTACCAGTTTATTAATTAGACTGATTTAAGGTTGCGAAGCGCATCACTAATTATTTTTATTCCATGATAAAACGAAGAGACAGCGAACATGCCGCTGCCTCTTCGTTTCAGTAAAGCAATTTGTTACTCAGTTACGATTGTCTGTACCTGTGCAGGGCCTGGATTATACCATCCGCCGCCCCACATACCGCCATAGCCATAACGACCACGATAAGGATACGGCCCGCCCCAGAACCACGGGTCTATCGGTTGCGGTGGCATTACCACCTGTTGAGTGACACGCCAGCGTTTATAGCCATTCACCTGCATCACCATAAATTTGTACGCACTCTCACCCACTTTACCTTCAACTACGCCAGTAATTGGGCCAACCACGGTTATCAACTGACCGCGGAAGTCTACAGGGTCGAGGAAACCGTTAACATCCGCGTAGATACGCCCTTTGGAAGGCTCACCTAACTCAGGACGCGCACCTTCATCGAGATTAACGGTGGCAATTTCCAGCCGTGTTCTGCCCTGCTTGTTATCAATATTCACCACTCGCCCACCGAAGCGTGCTTCTTGCCCGATATAGAGCTGTGGTGCATTCATCACCCGGACTAAATCTTGTTGAGGCATGGCGCTGGTGCCTTTTATGGCATCAGGTATGCTGACGCAACCGCTAAGCGCAATGACAGCCGCGATGGCTAAAACCCGGGTAACAATCCTGACATGTAAACCAGCCATATCCTTTCTCCTTAACGCAATTTCGCTTCACGAAAACGTCGGGAACTACTCTCTGCCAGGCAGTTTCTTCCAGGTCACTTCATTACGCAGATAAACCGGTTCGGCATGTTCAACCGCAACTGTCTGTCCGGCATTTAATGCCTGAATCGCCAAAGGCAACATATCTTCCGCCGCAGGCAAGGTGACTTCTCCATCACGGATGACCAGTTCACTGCCCTGAGCCATATCCGGCCAGGCCTGCCAACCCGTTCCAACAGTAGCCCACTCACCCTGTAGTTGTTTCAACCGCTCAGCAACCGCTTCAGGTTTTAACACTGCTTCAGTTTCTTCACCGCGCCAGACACCATTTTCATCACGCTGATATTCAGCCCAATAAACCTCCCCCATACGCGCGTCAATTGCGGCCAGCACACGGGTAGCACCCGTCACACGCCATGCGCCTTGCGCCATGGTGGCAAGTGTAGATATGCCAATCATTGGCAATTCAGCACCCAAGGCCAGCCCTTGCGCAATACCAATGCCTATGCGCACGCCGGTAAAACTACCAGGACCACGGCCATAAGCAAGGGCGTTCAATGCGGTCAGACCAACGCCCCCTTCATTGAGAATATCGCGGACAAGCGGCAATATGCGTTGGGTATGTTCACGTGGGCAGAGTTCGAAACGGGCACAGGAAGTCCCCTCGTTATACAGGGCAACCGAACAAGCTTCTGTCGCGGTGTCGATGGCTAAAATTCGCATGATTTGCCAACCTCTGGCGGTAAAAAGTAGGGTCAAAAATCGGCGCGCATCATACCATAGCCTGGCACAAATTACTGCGCCGGACGGAAGTTAAGAAACTCAACTGCCCGATTTATATCCCGCGTGCGCGGCGTTGGTGGCAGGCTATTGAGGAATACTGCACCGTAGGGACGCATCACCAGACGGTTATCGCAAATCACTAACACACCGCGGTCATCGACATCACGAATTAAGCGGCCTACACCCTGTTTTAGGGTGATAACAGCATCAGGAAGTTGCACATCCTCAAAGGGGTCTCCACCACGTAGACGGCAATCTTCCATGCGTGCTTTCAGCAACGGATCGTCAGGTGAGGTAAACGGTAGCTTGTCGATAATCACCAGGGAGAGCGCATCACCACGCACATCAACCCCTTCCCAGAAACTGCTGGTTGCCACCAGCAAGGCATTACCGGCATCGACAAACTGCTGCAATAGCTGGCCTTTGCTGGTCTCACCTTGCAGTAAAACCGGCAGCGTCATGGTGGCGCGAAATTGTTCTGCTAAATCGCGCATCATCGAGTGAGATGTGCACAGCATGAAGCAACGACCGTTGTTGGCTTCGATTAGCGGCTTGAGCATTTTGGCAAGATGCCTGCCAGCTGCCGGTTGGTTAGGTGTTGGTAGCCCACGTGGCACACACAATAATGCCTGGCTGGCGTAATCAAACGGACTGGCTAGTAACAGCGTATCTGCGTTAGCGATCCCCAGGCGTTCAGTAAAGTGGCTAAGTTGATCATTTACTGAAAGCGTTGCCGAAGTGAAGATCCAGGTTCCTGCTTTCTGGCTGATCACTTCCTGGAATTTATCGGCCACCGACAACGGTGTCAGAGCAAGTGTGAAGTTACGCGCATTGCATTCATACCAGTAGCTATAGCCTGGTGTATCAACCTCTTTGAGTCGCTTGATACGCCCGCGTAGAATCACTGCCCGCTCAAATGCCGCATCCAATAATGCGGAGCGGCCAAGTGAAAGTTTTGCGACGTCATAGCAAAGTTCAAGCGCGTCATCGAGTAGCAGCAAGGCCCGTTGAATTGACGGTTCAGCCAGTAATTCACGTAAGTTTCCGCGATAGCCGGGATCGCCCATTTGCAGACGAAAATCTTGTGTGCTCTGCGCCAGACGGTCAGCGCTTTTTTGCAATTGCTGCGCATCACGCACTTCTGTGCGATAGGCAATTGAGATGTCTTTGGCTATATCGAGCAACTGCCGGCTTGAGACTGACTGGCCGAAATATTGGCTGGCGATATCGGGGATTTGGTGCGCTTCATCGAAAATCATCACTTCGGCCTCGGGAATAAGTTCACCGAAGCCGCCCTCTTTCACCACCATATCGGCCAGAAAGAGATGGTGGTTCACTACCACCACATCCGAATCCATGGCTTTTTTACGCGCTTTAACTACGAAACAATCTTTGTAGAGCGGGCAATCTTGCCCAAGACAGTTATCGTTGGTACTTGTGACCATTGGCCAAACGGCTGAGTCTTCAGCAACACTTGCGCAAGTGCTGATATCGCCATCTACCGTTTCAATCGCCCAGCCACGCAGTTTAACGATATCGCTTAACGTTTGAACTTGTAGATCTCCGCCCGCCAACGCATTTTGCTCCAGGCGCTCAAGACATAAATAGTTAGATCGCCCTTTAAGCAGCGCCAGCCGCCCTTTGAAATCGAGTGCTTTAGCAACGGTGGGTAAATCACGGGAAAAAAGCTGATCTTGCAAAGCTTTTGATCCGGTCGAGATAATGACTTTTTTGCCTGAACGCAGAGCTGGGGCCAGGTAAGCGTAGGTTTTACCGGTGCCAGTACCCGCTTCCACCACCAGCTCACGCCCGGAAGTAATAGCTTTAGTGACGGCTTGCGCCATCTGGCGTTGCGGTTCACGCGGTTTAAAACCTTTTATCGCCGTGGCGAGTTGGCCATCTGCTGCAAAATCGTCTGTCACAATACCCCCTGGGTTTATTGACAGTGATTATGTCAGTGTGAGCGGTGTTAATCCAGCAAGCCAGTGGAAGCCACCTGCAGATTGTGGCAGGCTGTAGCGCAAATATAAGTGAGCTGAAAAGGAAACAGTGATGAGTATTGTGCGTATAAAACCGGAAGCACGTTGGTCAGATGCGGTGATTCATAACAACACCCTGTACTACACCGGTGTGCCGGAAAATCTGGATGCGGATGCTTACGAACAAACCGCAAACACCCTTGCGCAGATCGACGCAGTACTGCTCGAGCAAGGCAGCGATAAGAGTAAAATTCTTGATGCCACGATCTTCCTGCCAGAAAGTACTGACTTTGCAGCCATGAATAAAGCCTGGGACGAGTGGGTTGTAGCGGGTCATGCACCGGTACGTTGTACCGTGCAGGCAAAATTGATGAACCCGCGTTACAAAGTAGAAATTAAGATTATCGCGGCAGTGTGAAGAAATGCGGGTTTCGGCCCGGAGACTGTAATTAAAATTGTGTATCTGCCTGTTTTTGATATGTTCACTCCAACAACGGAGACAGGCAAATTATGGACGAAAAGAAACTTAAAGCCCTTGCGGCTGAACTGGCTAAAGGTCTTAAAAC